>JALIDQ010000027.1 GCA_022865275.1 Candidatus Nanohalarchaeota archaeon QJJ-9
AAAGAAAAAGGTATAGACCTAGTAATCAACCTCTCAAAAGCTGAAACACCTGAGATAGAAGAAACAGAAAAATCACACATCCCAATGGACGACTCAAAGCTCAACGAACAGCAAGACTTCGACAGAGCGGTTGAAAGACTGGAAAAGGCGCTGGAAAAAGGTAAGACAGTACTAGTCCACTGTAAAGAAGGCGTTTCAAGGAGCATAGCCGTAACAGCGGCAACAATAGCGAGAAAGGAAGAAAAATCGTTGAGACAGACACTGAACGAGATAGAGAAGAAAAGACCGGTAGCCAACCCTCATCCATACCTCGTCAATCAGGCTAAAAAATCTGTCAGAAAAGGCTAGTTCCATAGAAAACCAAGATGGTAACATAAGGCCCGTATAAAAAAGTAGATAAAATAGACTCCTCCATGGACTATACCATAAAAGACCTCCCAGAGTCAGAGAGGCCTAGAGAAAGGTTAAAACAGACTGGACCTAAGAGCCTGTCCGAAGCAGAACTCCTAGCACTGATTTTAAGAACAGGTACAGAAAAAAAGAACGTAAAGAAACTAGCCAACGAGTTACTAAAAGACCTTGGGATAGAAGGTCTAAGAAAAGCTGGAAGAGAGGAGCTAAAGCAGTACCGAGGTATAGGAGAGGTAAAAGCCTCGCAGATACTTGGCTTGTTCGAACTAAGCAGTAGGAGAGGTAATGGACGTGAGGAAAAATTAGAAAGTTTTGAAGACGCGAAGAAGATACTGGAGCCTCGACTAACCTCTCTAGAGCAGGAAGAACTCCACGCGATTTATATCAACTCCTCGAACCAGATAAAAAACGTAAAGAAGATTTACAGAGGCTCTCTCCGGGAAATAAATCTGGATACAAGAGATATAGTAAGGGAGGCGCTGAAAACTAACGCTTCCGCTGTCATAATAGGCCACAACCACCCTGAGGGTGTAGCAGAACCTACAAAGAAAGACATAGAAGCTACAAAACAAGTCAAGAAAGCGCTGGAAAAATTCGGAGTAAAACTGCTCGACCACCTGGTATTCGGAAAAGAAAACTGCACCAGCCTCAAGAGAGAAGGGAAGCTATAGAAGGGAAGATTTACAAATCGTGGAAGCGAAAGATTATCCATGGAAAAAGTAATCACAACCTTCCTGGTAGGACTTGGAGTCGGGGCTGTATTCGGTATTGCAAGACTTCCCGTACCCGCACCGAGTGCCTTATCCGGAGTGATGGGTATCGCAGGGATATACGGCGGTTATAGACTTGTAGAGCTCGTCCTACAGAATCCGGACAAGATACAGCAACTCCTTCCTGTCTGACCCAAAAACTGAAAAACAGAAGCTTACAATAACCTGATATGTCACTTGATTTAGCTGATATACTCAAACATGGCTTTGAGAAGGTCAAAAACTCCGCAGGACTGAAACTTATAGTCGTATACTTCTTTGTAACAGGTCTATTACAGATAGCTACAGCAAGTTTCTTTACAGTGATGATGGAAAAACTTTTTCCAAGCATGATGGGGGCCTCGAAAGTCCAGTCAACCCTCCAGCAGCAGACTCCTCTCGCACTAATCGACTCAGTTGCTGCATCAAGCCTTCTCGGAATCTTAGCATTCCTAGCTTCGATAATCCTCTTTATAACAGCTATAAGGACTTTTCTAGAAGGTAAAGAAGAGAGCATTCCAAAAAGATTCTACGCAGAAGATCTACTCAGGCCCGGGATAAACACCGCTATAGGAGGCCTAGTCGTAGCTATCCTAGTAGGACTCGGACTTTTAGCTTTCATAGTTCCAGGAATCTATCTGGGCCTAGCATTAATGTTCTTTACGGTATACATCGTAGACAAGGATCTAAATTTCTTAGATGCGATGAAAAAGAGCTGGCACATAACCAAAGGCCACAAGATAGAGTTGTTTATTCTCTTGATAATCCTAAGTGCCATAAACGGAGCTATAGGGTTTGGAACCGGGTTAGTCAGCGGTATATTCAGCGGAAACGTTCTACAGAGGGCACTGGTAGGCGAGCTGATTATCCGCGGACTTACAACGAGCTTTACCACTATTTTCTCCTGGGCTGTAGTAGTGGAAGCATACGAGAGACTTGAGAAAGGATGAAACAGGAAAAAGCAGAGCAGTTGGTAGAAAAAGCAGTGGAAAACCTAGAAGAGTACGGGATAGAGGTTGGAAAGCCGGAAAAGATAGATGTGGTTCCAGAAGGAGAAAACTTCCTAGCAAGCTACGAACCCAGGTTTGACAGGCTTACAGTCTACAACCTAGAAACAGAAGAGGAAAAAAAAGTAGAAATCTTGGAAAGAGAACTTCTCAGGAAGTATCATCATGAGGAGTATGTGGGAGAAAGGCAGGTCGAAAGTGAAAAAAACCCCAAAGTCAATCTCAGACTTTCAGGTAACGAAAAACTAAACAAGGGTTTGAAAGCCTCGCCTGGAAAGCTGGAAAAAACACGAATCGCACCGGAAAAAGACGTTTCTAAGAAAGAGGTGGTAGAGACTCTTGGAAACGCGTTTCTGCAGGTATACTTCTACCTCCGTACAGAAGATAAAGAGGTTCTTACAGAGGCAAAGAAAAGGTTGATGAAAAGAAACGATTATTCCTCCCAAAAGACCGCGGATACAATAGAAAGGATTCAGAAGGAGCTTAAAGAAGTAGAAGGAGAGGAGGAGCATAAGATAAAGTTTCTCCTCCAGAAACTTCAGGACAAATATCTAGGTCATGTAGGAGGGAATCTCGTCTAACAGTCCTCGAGTATGGTTTCGAAACTGACACATGTGGTTGACTGCTCGACACCGTCTATCTCCCTGAGCTTTTCTACTACAACATCTCCTATCTCCTCCGCTGATTCGCCGCGAACCTTCGCTAAAAGATCCCATTCACCCGAGATTATATGAAGCCCGTCTACCATCCCAATCTCAGATATCTGCCGTGCAGTCTCTTTCTGTTTTACTCCAGCCTTCGGGTCAAACGAGATCAGGACAAACGCGGTAGTGCCTCTTCCAAGCTCCGAATAGTCGGGTCTGACCGTGAATTTTTTGATGACCTCTTCCTCCTTCATCTTCTCAATGCGTGAATGGACAGTCGTTCTTGCTATACCCAGCTTTTCCGAGATTTCCGTGGTAGGCATCCTAGAGTTTTCCCTCAGCTTATCAAGAATCCGGCGATCTTTCTCATCAACCATAAGTATCTGTCACAATGTTGGGAAGAAAGACTTAAAACTGTATATCTTACAAATCCAAGACTCAGTCCAGCCTCCTATAGACAAGATAGGAATAAACAAACGAGAAAACCGCAGCAAAGACCGCTCCGGGAAGGATTATATACTCAAAGTACTGTGGAATGATTAGACCAGCCAGAGAAACCACGCCTAGCACCTTAAAGACAAGACTTCCTTTTTCATGAGTCTTCTCCCAGACTTCCTCGCTGCTAAGAGTCCATGGAGTCCTAAGCCCTATAAACCAGTTCCTCTCAGCGTTCTTTAAGAGAACACCAACCGCGTAGAATATACCTGCAAGTGCAGGAGCGATAGCCTGAGTTATATTGAACGAATAGCCAAGATTCAGCGCATAAGTTATTCCCTGAAGATAGACAAGAAACGCTATAATACCTGCGATAAACCACTCAAAATAGGTTCGGAACTCTTCTATATTTTCTTTAAGAGGATCGATCTTAGGAACTGCCTTATAGAGCCCCATAAAGAACAAGGAAAACAACGGAATAAGAAACGTAGCCTGTGGCTTAGGCATTTGGGAATCAGCCGCGCCCTCAGTACTCCAGTGCATAACCATCTCCGAGGGTAGCCTAGGGTAGAAATACGCACCAAGTACTATGGAAAAAGCAAAAAGAACAACCATCGCGAACTCCGATCTCTTCATCATAAGAAAGAATCGGGTAGCAACTTTATCTATTTTCTCCTACTTATACCCGACCACAATAAGTTTTTCCGAGTCAAGACCGTATTCATCTCCTTTAAAGCTTCCGTACACCTCGACCTCCGAGAAACCCACCTCCTCGAAAAGAGACCTGAGCTCGTAGGCTGAATAGAGTCGATGCGGAACCTCGTATACCTTTGCTTCTCCACCCTTAACCAGGATCCAACGGTTCTCCATCCATGACCAGTCCCTAGTCATCTCTCGCTCCTCAAGAACGTAACCGCCCTCCAGGTTATGCCAGTCCCTTTCCTGGAAACGCTCAGCCATGATTTCCTTGCCCTTTATATCAACTACATAAGCTCCTCCTTCGCTAAGAGAGTGGTAAACATTCTTTACAACCTTTCTATCGTCCTCCCTGCCCTCAAAATAGCCAAACGAGGTAAAGAGGTTTACAACCAAATCAAACTCTTCTTCCCTAACAAACTCACGCATGTCTGCATGTATCAGCTCTGCTTCCTGGTTTTTCCCATCTACAATCCTTCTAGCTTCTTCAAGGAATTTTTCAGTTATATCTATGCCGGTAACATCGAAACCCATTTTTGAGAATTCTACAACATGCCTTCCAATACCACAGGCCTGATCCAATACCTTTGCTCCCGGTTCAAGGTCGACCAGATCTACTACATCCTCCACCTGCTCCTCCGATTTATCTAACCTATCCAGATCGAACAAATAGTCTTTAAACGTATTCCAGAACTCCTCATCCTCAAACCATTCCTCAGGCATTGCAAATTAAAGTCTGGAGGAGAATGTTAAATAAATAGTGGTCACGATGGAAAAACTGAGGAAAGAGGTAAAAGAAAGGTTTGACAGGGCGGATATGGAATACTGCGGCTTTAGGTGGTACTTTAAAGAACACGTCGCCACAGTAGAAAAAGAGTCAGAAAAGCTGTGCGAAAAGTATGGAGGTGACGCTGAAGTTGTAAAAGCAGCAGCACTCCTCCACGATATAGGACTGATAGGTAAAGGAAGAGAAGGACATGTGAAAAGGTCTGTGGAGCGAGGTAAAAAGCTCTTGGACAAGCACGGGTTTAACGAAGAATTTCAGGAAAAAGTTGCAGAAATTATAAAGCAGGAAAAAGACAGTAAGGAGGCGAAGATACTGGATACAGCAGACGCGCTAGGCCACTTAAAGTCAATGCATTTCTTCGGAAAAGCTGCTATAACCCAAGACCTAGAAGAGTTCAGAGAATGGGGTCTTGAAAAACTAGATAATGATCTGAACAGGATAGCTTTCGAAGACGAAAAAGACGAAGCGGAACAGATCGCCGAGGTTCTTAGGGAGCAGTTAAGTTATTCGAGATAGATGAGGTCCGAGCGCTCGGACCCACAGATTTAATTCTCCCCCTCACGAAGAAAAACTAGGTAACCATGGTTCTGAACAAAGCGGAGTTGCGGGAGATGATTGAGCAGGAAGGTCTTGTAGAGGATTATATCGACCTGGAAACTCAGTTAACGCCTAATGGTTTTGATGTTACGGTCGATAAGGTTGAGGAGTTTGAATCCAGGGGTAAAATAGATTTCTCCAATTCTGAAAGAGAAATCTCAGAGACTGAGGCTATAGAGCCTGTGAAGGAGGATTCTGGTGACGATTATGGATGGTGGGATCTTGAACCTGGTTCGTATAAGGTGAGGATAAACGAGAGGGTTGATATACCTAACGATCTGGTTGGTATAGTCTTCCCGCGCTCTTCTCTTCTTAGATGTGGTGCGTTTAACCATCACGGGGTCTGGGACGCGGGCTATGAAGGTGGGATAGTCTTTATATTGAAGGTAGAGAATCCTGAGGGTTTGAGGATAAAGGAGAATGCTAGAGTTGCCCAGGTAGTCTTTATGGGCCAGGAGGAGGTTGGAAAAGGCTACGAAGGGAAGTTTAAGGCGTAGCTATATCGCGGTTCCTTCTTTTTCTCCTTTCACTCCTGTACAGATATCCCTTCCCTGGCTCTTGAGAAGGCTTTCTTTGATGTAGATGTAGGTGTCAGTTCTCAGTGCTAGTGCTACTGAATCCGACGGCCTTGAATCGACTTTAATAACTCCTGAACCCTTTTCTATGTAGAGGTAGGCACGGTAGCTCTGGTTTTCTAATGAGTGTATGACTACTTTGTCCAGGCTTATTTCGGCTTTGTCTAAGGTATTGGCAAATAGCTGGTGTGTGAGTGGTCTTTCGGTTTTTTTATCGTTTAAGGCTCGTGAAATAGCTTCTTTCTGGTCTGTGGAGATTACCATTGGGATTATATGGCAGTCATTTCCAATCAGTAAGGTGTTACCTCTCACTTCTAGCTTGTTGACTTCTTCTAGACCTGTTAGTGGTTTCCCTAGCTTTGGGGAGGTTATGAGGAGAATAGCTGTAGATGCTGCGATGGTGATTATTGCGAAGGCTAGTAGCTTGGTTTCTTCCATCCTACAGTTTCTTTCGTCACGGAGGTTTAAATTTTTGGCCGTAGAGGGGTCTACTGGTTTTAAGGTTTTCCACTTATGTTTATATGTATTTAAATTATATATTTAAATTTGTTATATAATTACTGTTAAGGGAGTAAAGCAAACAAATATAAAAATAGCTGTGTAATGTGGTGATGGTGTGGGGAAATGATAGAAGCATTGCATCCGCAAAGGTTTTACAGTGAAAAGGAAAACGAGGACGTTTACAGCGATGAAGGGGTCGCCAAGCTTCTGGAGGGGGAGGAGATTACGGAGTCTGAGTCAGGGTTTATGGAGGGATTCAACAGGGAGTGACACTTTTTACCGCTTTCTTTACAGGTTTTACCGGAAATAGGACGTTACCTTATAAAGGTGGGGTACTAAAGGATGGAATACTTAAGGAGGTGTGACTTATGCAAGGAGAAGTAAAGTTCTTCCACGATATGAAGAACTACGGCTTTATCACTCCTGAAGATGGAGGAGACGATGTTTTCTTCCATATCAGTGAGGTAGATACCGATTCTATCGGTGAAGGAGATGAAGTCGAGTTCGAGACGGAAGAAGGAGACAAAGGACCAAAAGCTGTAAACGTAGAGGTCCTTTAAAGCGTTTTTGGGACTTAACAGCTCTCAACTTTTTTACTTTTTATTTCTGTTCTAGATTTTTCTATGGAGTTAATCGGGGCTATAGGGAGAAAGTAGTTAAACTATGGTAAACCCTGAGAAGACTAGGGTGGTTGTATCTACAGTTGAGGAACTTTTGCTTCTAGTTTTTGGCCCTAAAATATCGATATACTCGCTCTACTCTGTCATCCGCCAGTACATGAGTGTTCCTGCGATAACGACTAGGCTGATAATCCCTGCGATAAAGCCTGTTCTCTCCTGTACAAGGAATCCTGTCGGTCCTTCTGTTTCTCCTACACTTCCTTCTAGAACCTCTGCTTCTACTTCTTCACACTGTCTCTGTTCTGTGTATTCTGTACATTCGAAGTCTGTTCCTTCGCCACACCTGTAGTTTGTTCTTGACTCTGTACCGTCTGTACATTCGCTCCATTCAGAGGGTGCAGGACAGGTCGGACATTCCTGGGCAACTTCCATCGGACAGGACTGGGTCTCAGCCGGCGCGCGGTCGTAGAAGTCACCACAGCTTACCGTCTTCTCGCACTCCCTGGTCTCTATCCCGTCCGTGCACTCGGACCACTCCGTACAGTTCCAGTCACCTTCTTCACAGACGGTTATTGAACCACCACTATCTGTCTCAGTATCCTCTTGCACTTGCGTCTCCTCGTAAACCAGGAACTCCGTGAAGTGCTTAGTCCAGATGACGAGGTCTTCCCCGTTCTCTGCGTCCGTGTAGCACTCGCCCTCGGAAGTGCTAAGGTTGAGGTTACTGTCGGCCCAGGTTTGGCTGTTCTCATCACATGTCATCCCTATTTTTGTCACTTCTTCGTCTCCTGGACGGATGTAGCCTGCCTTCTTCCCGGCTTCATCTGGTATAACGAGCCTGACTGCATTGGAGAACTCTAAGCTGGTTTTCTCGCTCCCTACCTGGATGGTTTTTCCTGTCTGTACTGTAAATCCAGGCGAGGGATCTGGATTAACAGTAGGCTCGGACTTTGTCTCTGGAGCTTTTATCTTACCGTCCCAGTTCTCTCCTTTGATGGTGGTGTTTCCAGGAATTTCCATGCTTTCGTTTCCTAACCCTGTAACTTTCAGGTTGCCTGTTGTGTTGACCTCTGTCACTTCCTCTCCGTTCTCAGTCTTGGTCTTAGCACTTTCGGAGAAGTCGATAGAGACGTTGTTCCCTCCCACACTGATGTTTGAATCTCCTGCGGGAGCTTTCATGCTGGAATCACTTACCTTGTTGACCGCCTCCTTCGCCTCCATAGTCGGATACCAAGGTATGAACTCTACCTTTCCGGTGATATTGTCACCGTCACCGATCCATTCTCCGTTGACCAACCTGGAAGGCCCGGTTTCGTTGCCCCAGTAGTTGAAGGTAGCTTTAACATCTGGAGCTTCTCCACCGTGGTTTGGATTATCATTCCACCAGGAATCTAGGTACACGCCGTAATCATTATTTCCTGTTATATTACTGTCCTCTATCACAACATCATGTTCTCCGGGAATCCCATCATCAGCAGAAGTACCTCCAAATACATTCACACCGATTTTGTTGTTTTCTATGTTGCTTTCTTTAATTGTGAAAGGCCCTCCTTGGAGGTCAAAACCTCTTCCCTCATTCCCTGTTACTGACATTTTACTGAAAGATCCAGTAACATCAGCATCTGCAACATGGATTCCATGCCCTTCCTCACCCCCTCCTTGGACTTGATCTTTAACAGTAGTTTCTGAAACATGTGCGTGTATTGATTTGAGACGAAGACCTAGTGTAGTCTCCTTAATTATAGAGTCTTTCATCATTAATTTTTCAGCTCCTCTGACATCAACTCCATAAGAAGCAGTACCATTATTTCCGTCAAAAACATTGTTGAGAAGGAAAAGTATATCTGATGATTCCACATCCAGTAGGTAA
>JALIDQ010000028.1 GCA_022865275.1 Candidatus Nanohalarchaeota archaeon QJJ-9
GAGCCTCATATAGAGGCTTTGTTTTCTAGAAAGTCTTCTTGGAAGTATAATACCTCCTTCCCTGATTCAGAGCCGCCGAACCGTTCTGGGAAGAGATGGAACGAGAGAGCGTATGACGACTCGGACTGGAACTCTGGTCAAGCGATAGTTGGCTTCGGTCCTGATGTTGACTCCGATGTATCGGACAACGGTGGGGACTATTTCTTCAGGAAGGACTTTGCCTACAACAAATACAGGTATGAGAAACCTAGGCTATTCCTCAGGTCTGATGATTCTGCTTCCGTTTTCCTCAATGGAGAGCTGGTCTATAACGGCACGGACAGGCACAACGGAAGTTACTGGAACAAGAAGATTGACACTGCGGGGGTTGTAGATATCTCGAAGGGAGGTTCAGATGTTAATGCGAGCAGTTATTGTTCTGTTTCTGGAGGTTCTACCTCTTATGGAGAGTATATAGATCGAGTTGAGTTTAACGGAATAGACTGGGTTTCCGGTGATAATGGTGGTTATCTTGATGCTACGGACAGTATAAGCAATCCTTCCATCCCTGGCTCTGTATATGAAATTTCTGTGACTCTTAATACAGGAGGTTATGAGGAATATGTTTCTTTGGCGTTTGACTGGGATAATGATGGACAGCTATCAGATAGTGATGTATATAGGATAGGGAGCTGTGGCTCTGATGGGTGTACTGTCTCTGAGCAAATCGAGGTGCCTGAAGAGGCTTCTAATGGAAGTATTATAATGCGAGTAATGGGTGAATGGGGTGGTTATCACACTGATCCCTGTTCTGACCCAAACTACAATGAGATAGAGGATTATTCCGCGACTATCGCAGGTTATGAGGAGAATACTACCGGCCTGAACGAGTCGATGTTAAGGGATGGAACAAACACGCTAGCTGTCGAGCTGGAGAACAATGATTCTGAGTCAGCAGAGTTCGATATGGAGTTTAACGCTTCTATAACTAAGAACAGGTCGATGATAATGATGTCCGATGGTGAGGCGAATGAAGAGACGTCTATGACAGACGTTCCTGACCACGACGATGATGGAGACGTTGATGCGAAGGATCATGCGATAGAAGCGGGCTGCCGAGCCTGGGAGAATTATAATGTTACAGTCTATGCTGTCGGTTTTGGATCCGGTGTTGACAACCAGACTCTGAATCTTACTGCGCAGTGCGGGAACGGCGATTATTACTTTTCGAGCACAGGTGAATTAGAAGAGGTGTTCTCTAACATAAGCGAAAGTATAATGGAGGCTTCGCGGGAAGGACAGAGGATAGAGGTTGTAAAGGGTGGTTTAAACGATACTCTCTACCCTGATTCTTATCTGAGGCTTAATTATTCGGACAAGGAGTCTTTAAATTTCGGCGAGTTCCGTATAACACAGAGATCGCCGCGTTTCGGTGGTGTTGTTTCTTCACCAAAGAATGGTTCGTTTTATGTCCCACAGAAGTCGAAGGTGGACTCGGCAAGGCTTTTATCCTACTCTTCGATTTACTGGACTGATAGGGTCAGTATACAGAACGCTACAGGAAGTTATGAAAACGTGTACAACCTTTCCCGTTACGGTGAGAACTACGAACAGCTTGGGGATCCTTATACGGTTAATATTCCTTCGGAAAAAGTTTCTGTGGGGTTTGAGAACAATGTTTCGGTTGATACTGGCTTGAACTGGTCGGATAGGAGGGGAGGTAGCCCGGACTCGATGGTGGTTTATGACCTGCTTGTCGACGGTTTTGTAGGTTATGGGAAGGTGTTTTCCAAATCGGAGGGAGGGTCCACTACGGTTTCTACTGACTATGGAAGCTTTGAGCTCGAGGTGGGGAACAGTTCCGATAAGTGGGACCCTGTCAACGATTCTATAGACAACGCTACTGCCCGCCTTTTAGAAAAGCTTGACGTGGATGATGATAACTCAATAGACTTCCAGATGGATTCTGAGGACCTTGAAATCGATGGAAACGCTCTTAAAGGCCTTGAATGGATGTGGGGGCCTGTAAGGCTTTCTGTGGAGGTGTGGGACTGATGAAAAAAGGTTTTGTCTACACGCTTTTCGCTCTGTTTTACATAGGCCTTCTTATCTTTACGATCCAGGCCCCTCTCTCTATCCAGGGTTTGGAGGAAGCGGATGGTAGTACAGGGGTAAATGAGTTCTTCTACTATATGAGGAGTCTTGAGGATGATATGCAGAGATCGAGCAAGATTTCTTCCCGTAGAGCTTTGATAGCTACTACGGACTTTTTGATCGATAAAGGTGAGCCCTTAGAAGAATCTGAATCAATTATTAAGCATGCTTTCGTAAATGGCTCGGTTAACAATAGTACTTCCAGCATAATGGAGGATTCTTCGCTTCGGGATTGGAAGGATACGATTATAAGGCTTTCTGAAGAGGAGGGATATAAGCTTTCAATGGACTTTAACCTCGATGGAACGATTATAACTAGCTCGGATAATTTTAAAGTAGGGTTTAGGACCCCTTACAGTTTTTATCTTGCTGATACCTCTCTTGAAACTTCTTTTAACAAGTCTGGAGAGACTTTAGTTCTAAACGAGTCTGTAGTAGGCCTGAATGATCCTCTTATACTCCTTGAGACTGGTGGTAAACGCTCTAATACTATCGAGAGGTGTAGGAATCCTCCGGCTGTAGAAGCAGGGCAGGGATCGGAGTATGAGTACAATCTTTCGGGAAGGGACTGGGTCAGTGGAGATTCTGTGGTGACTTCTGATCCGTCCTCTGTCTCTGAAAAAGGTTCTAAGGTCCTTTTTGTTGAGGACCTATGTGGTTATTCTTATTCGACTCTTGACTCTTTTGCAGGTGTTGTTTCTGAAGCTACTACTTCGGGTAAAGATGTTTGTGGAAGTGGAGAAGAGATAAACGCTTATATAGGAGGCTATCCGAATGTTTCGGAGTTCTTAAACGGTACTAGGGTTGTTATGGATCAATCTACAGTCTGGAGGAATTTTATACCTTCGCATATTGATTCTGGTTGCTATTTCTTTGACTCTAACGCTCCTTGCTTTCTTTCAAGGCTTGAAGGAGAGCTTGTTGGCGAGGATGGTTTTTCTACTTTTTTGGACGTGCCTTACCTTCCTCCTGAATACCAGCTTTCTAATCGCACCGCTATAGACTACCTTTATTTCAATGATTCGGTTTCCTATCATTTGGAGAAGGTTAAAGGAGTTTCTGACTATATGGAGTGGTTTAGACTGGATGAGAAGCATTTGGACTACTGGAATATCTCTTCTCTTGGATACTAAAGAAAAAAGAATAAAACAAGAAGGCGTTTAATAGCCTTCTCTAAGGAACAGGCCAGGTAAGCTGTGCTGAACCGGTTGTAATCGTGTTGTCTGTCAGTTCTTCGACGGTATAATTCAGAGCCAATGTTGCTGATGCACATTCTCCAGAACTAAATTCGGAACCAGTATCTAGAGTCACGACCGCTGAATCTCCTGCGGCAATGCTGCTTACTGCTCCGGAGTTATTGTAGTCATAGTTTCCATCGTCGTCCACATCTACAGCTACTCCGACATCTGTTAGGTCTTTGTTAATCGCCTGAACCTCAAATTGGAGGCTGTTGGTTCCTGTTGGTGAGAAAGTGGCTACTGAAGCCTGCTGACCACTGAATTTAGGTGTTACTTGTTGACATTGGCTGAATACTCCCATCTGCATCAGGACTGCTCCTACGATAACTATCGCTAACAGAGCCCATCCATAGGTCGTCAGGTACTCGATTGCTGACTGTCCCTTCCTATTCTCCTTGTAGAAGTTAGATTTCATTGCTATCATTGAAGGATTAGTCTTGCTGGTTATAAATAAGTTTCCATAGAGACGCTATATGGTTCTTTCTCACAGAAAGCTTCCGAGTGCTGTCTCTATAACTGTTCTGGTGATGAAGAATAGGGTTATGGAGAGAGTGACGAATACGGGCATGTATTTGATTCCCTCCTTTGCGTTTCCGTTTCTGATTTCTGAGATAAGGATTGCCGCAAATACGTTGGATATTACTATAGCGGCTATAGCGAAGTTGGCGAAGAATTCAGGCCTAAAAGAAGGTTGTTTGAACTCAAATACTCCTGTGGATGGTAAGCTTTCGAAGTCTACGCTTTGTGATGCCCATAGATCTGCTGTGTTTTGTGTGAGGAATACTGAGACGCTGAATAGTAGTGGAGCTCCGAATACTGCGGCTATGATTATAAATAGGGCGTACATTTTTACATTAGCTGCTATCTCCTCTCTTAACTGTAGTGATTTCTGGATATCTTTGGCTGAGGATTCTAGCAACTTGGCGGTGTTCCCCCCTGCTTTTATATTGTCCTGAAGCAGCGATAGCGTCTCTCCTAGCATTTCGGAGTTTGTTTCTTCCTCCATATTTCCTAAAGCGTCTTCTGCAGGTTTTCCACCAAACATCTGCATTGCGGTCTTCTTTAAATCTCTTGCAAGCGGTCCAAACTCATCTCTTGCGGAGAGTAGAAATGCTTTTTCTATGGTCAGACCTGATTCGAGGTTTGAGCTTATTAGATGTAATGCATCAGGTAAAACTCTCTCTATGTTCTTCTTCCGCTTGTTTGCAAGTAGGCTGAAAGCCATGTATGGTGATACAGCTATTATAGTGGATGCGATTATAAATACTCCGCCCTTGATTTCTTTTGAGGCCTGGAATACTATGAGGAATAGTATAAGTACTGTAAAGGCTATTGAGTAAGTGTTGACGGTAATTGAGCGATATTTGTCAACTTTTGCATACTCGGCTTTGGTTTCTATCTTTTTCCGGTAGATTTCTGGCAGTAGGTTGTAAACCAGGTTTATTAGGCGCTCTCTGTTCACTATGCTCTCACCATTGGTCTTTTAGATTTTATGAGGTTTACGAATATTAGCTGGAATAGGACTAGCCCGATAAGTATCAGGTAGAATATTTTGTCGGAGAGAGTCATTCCTGTAAATGTTGATAAGATCATTATGAACGTAACTCCTAGTGAGGGCATTATTATCGCAACAAGCATGTACATAAGCGTGTAAGGGTTTAGCTCCTTTCCATACTCTTCTACAGCCAGTATCTGCTTTTCTGTTATGTTTTCTACGAGTGAGTTTAAGGTATTTGATATATCTGCACCGGATTGTTGGGCGTTGATTATCTGCCACAAAGCCCGCCTAAACTGTTTTGAAGGATTTCTTATCACTGCTTCTTCTAAAGCCTGTTTCTCGGATTTTCCAGCGTTTATATCGTTTACTATCTTGTTGAACTCCTTGGATGCCTGGCCATAATTTTCTGTTACAGCTACAAGAGACCTGTAGAGAGACATCCCTGCTTCTACTTCTATTAATATATGCCTTAACGCATAGGGTAGATCTCTTTCGAGCTTTCTTGTTCTCTTTTTAGCCTTTATACTTGGCTTTTTTACGTTTGATAGGAATCCGAAGCCGTATACTACTGGGAAGAGGAGTAATGCATATTTTACTACAGTATAGTTTTCCATACCCCACCCTAACATGGATAACCCTATGCTTACCATTAGAGCTATCTGTAGGCCGTTTACAAGACTTTCTGATATGTATTCTGTAGCTTCCCTTTCCTCCATCCCGGCTTGGATAAGTTCCTTCTTCAGGTTGGGAAAGATAGGCTTTATTCGGTAGGCTAAAGGCATAAATTTGGGCTTTAGGAGGCTCTTTAGTCCTTTTGGTGTTCTGGAGCTATCGGATTTGTCCTTTTCGTCTTTGCTGTTTTTTCTACTCAGTATCTTCCTCAGTCCCATCCTAGAAAAAAATTTGTTTCTCTTGTATAAAGTTGTTTTCCTGGTCTTTGAGAAAGTATATTAATCAGAAGTTAGAATTGTTAATATGTAGTGGGGGAAGGGTATCATATGAATTTTTTAATACTGTTTTCAGGATTCGCTGCGGTTATGTTGTCCCTATCTTCTGCTTTCCTTGACTACCTTGCTCTCCGTGAGAACACTGAACCTGAATATACTTCTATCCTTATGTTCTTAGGACTGCTCTCTATACTGATATTCTTTGGTTCTCTGCTGTTTCTGATGCGTTCAGGGTTTGGTTTAGAAATATTTATGGGTTTTGAAACCAGATCAGGGGTTTCTTTAACCTTTTTACTCTCTATACTCACGTTGAACAGTATTATATGGCAGATGAAAAGGATTGTTTCCTAACCGAGGTTTAATATTTCCTCAGGGTTAGCATCGTCCTTTACGAGGTGGGATACACGTTTGTTGTCTTCATAGAACTCTGCGATGACTTTTCCTACCTTGTCCACAGTGTTTATCTCGTTTTTAACCATCCAGTTTAGGATTTTCTTCCTGTTTTCTATACTTTCTTTGAGTTCTTCCTTTGTTAGACCGGCGTGTAGGTTCAGCTTGTCGAATAGCTTTCGGCTATCCTGGTTCTTTACTATCTCGTCCTGATTTGAACGCCATTTGTAAAGAATATTGGGCTCTACGTCTGCTTCTTCTCCTATAAAGTCAGTTACAACTTCTGATAGCTCCATAACCCTTCTTATATTCTCCCTCCTATCTCGATACATGACTACGTTTAGGTCTACTGCTTCTACTAGAGTCTTAGGTACATTTATTGGAGGATTGACAAGTCTTCGAATAGTCTGTTCCGCGGTGTCAGCATGGAGTGTAGAGTAGACCGAGTGTCCTGTATGCATAGCCTCGAAGAGCACTCTAGCTTCTTCCTTCCTTCGTATTTCCCCTACAATCATACGATCTGGACGCATTCTCAACGAGTTTACAAGCAGATCGAGCATTGATACTCCTCCTTCACCCTCTGGATTAGGTTCTCGTGTTGTTAGAGGCACCCAGTGGAGGAATTCTGGAAGTCTTATCTCTCTTGTGTCCTCTATAGATATTATGCGATGATTAGGAGGTATAAAAGGTGTTAAAACGTTTAGAAGCGATGTCTTTCCCGAGCCTGTGCCTCCTGAAACTATTATGTTCATTTCGTACTGTATGGCAAGCCAGAGTAACGCTGCAACTTCGGAATTTATTGTATCGTTCTCTATGAAGTCTGTTATAGTCCAAGGCTCTCTTGCGAACTTTCGTATAGTTATAGTATTTCCTTTAGTTGATATGGGGCTTATTGTAGCGTTTGTGCGGTCTCCTGAGGGAAGATGCGCGTCCAGCAAAGGATGGAGATTGGATATTTGCTTTCCGACCCTTCTTCCTATTATGGAGGCGTAGTTCTGGATTTTGTCCTCATCTTCTACTTGTAGGTCTGTCTTCAGCCACCCGTATTTTTTGTGGTAGGCCCATACAGGTTCTTCTGAGCTGTTGATTACTATCTCTTCCAGGTTATTGTCTCGAAGAAGTATCTCGATGTCTCCTAGGCCTAACATCTCGTGAAGGAGGTTTCCTACAACTATCTTTTTTGACTCCTTGTCTAGGTCAGGGATTTCTTCGTTGATTATCTCTTCTGCTTTGTTCTTGAACTTCTTTTTGACTGCTTCAAGCTCGCTTTCGTTCACGAACTCTTCTGTGGAGAGATTTATTTCATCTATCATCTGCTCCCTTACTTTATTCAGGAACGCCTGTGTGGCCTTATCTATTTTTGGCCTGTTTACAAGGTATTGGGGCACGTATTCCTTTGTTTCTGAGGTTATCTCTACCTCTGCAGGAACTTCGTCTGCCTCTACAGTATATTTTTTCTTCATTTTATCGCCTACCTTATATTAAAAATGTTCTTCAGTTTTTTTAGAACTCCGGATTTTTCTTTTTCCTTCTTCTCATGCATCTTTTTACGGTGTACTTTTAGGCCTCTTTTGGTGTAAAAATTCCTTCCACACTCTGAACATCTATGTGATTTCCTTTCAGTCTCTTTTTCAGCCTTTTCAATTATTCTGTGGTGTTTTCTTCCGCCTTTAAACTTCTTGAGGTTTTCTTCCACACTTTTCTTCTTCCTCTCTAAATCTTCTATATCACCTTCTTCG
>JALIDQ010000029.1 GCA_022865275.1 Candidatus Nanohalarchaeota archaeon QJJ-9
AATCTCTCATCGTTCCTGCAGTAAGGTAGATTTTGCGTTTTCTCTGCGATATATCCGTTCCTGTACAGTTGCTTAAACATTTTCTGCGTCTGCTCGCGATTATACGATGTATGGGTCTGGCTGTAGTGAGTGAAGTCGATGTTGAATTCTTCGAGTACAGACTTTATCTTACGGTGCTGTTTCTGTGTAAACTCCTTAGGCTCTTCTCCTTCCTCCATCGCAGCAAGAGCTGAAGGAGTTCCGTGTACGTCTGAGCCGCAGAAGTAGTAGTTTTCTAATCCTCGAACATCGAGGAATCTATGGTAAATGTCTGCGGGTAGAATAGATCCTGAAAGGTTTCCAAGGTGCGGTATCCCGTGTACATACGGTAGAGCGGAGGTTACCAGTTTTTTCTTTCCGAAACTCATCACCAAGCAGGTTTCGCGTGACTAGTTTTATTTAATTAACGGTAGAGGATTTACAGCTGTTTATCTCAGGCAACTTCCCCACTAACAGCTTCCTTCTTTTCTAGAACCTCCTTGTCCTCAATCTCCTGTCGGATCCTTCCTAAAAGATTCACAAGCTCTGATTCCTCGTTCAGCTTGTAGAGCTGTGTTCTCTGGTACTTCCTTGTCTCCTTAACCAAGCCTAGGTCCTCTATCACAGGCCATCTTCTGTAAAGAGTAGTTCTAGAGACACCTGTCTCCTGAGCTAAATCTTTCTTGGAGTAATCCATCACAGGATTCTCCATCAAGAACTCTAAAACCTGTGCAAGCTTTGGATCCATTATTTTTTCGAGTGTAATTTCCATTTCACCTCTGATTGAAAATATAATGCCGTTTTAAACTAATCCACGGACAGTAAGTTATCCACACGGAAGATTGAAAAACTTTTCCCTAAACGATACGCTAAAAGTTTCATATTTGAAAATGTCTAAGCATCCCGATAGAAAGAAAAAGAAGAACATGCTAGCAAAGCTTGTTAGACGAGGAAAAGTGGGAGAACACTATACTCCTAGGGAAAAAATTTACAGCGGGATTCCTAAGGAAGAACGCGGTAATCTGGAGCTTTTACTTGACGAGATGCATCAAGCAGGTCTTATAGAATATCATAAAGGAAAGAATTGCGTATCCATCAACCGGTGGAACAAGGACAAGGTCAAGAAAGTCCTAAAGGGTAAGGTCCCAGACTATTACTGGGAAAATTTTTAATCAGACCTTCATCAGAATCCTCTCGAACTTTTTGAACACAAAGTCCGGTGCGTTCTTTTCATCTATATCCTTCAGATCGGAACGCGAACTTTCTCCGCCTAGAACCAGGCCGGTCTTAGCCCCGAGCTTGTTCCCAAAGGCGATATCGGTCTCTATATGGTCTCCTATAACGATGGTCTTGCCTGGTCTAAGGCTGAATTCGTCCTCTACTATCTTTTTCATATACTCGGAAGGCTTCCCAAGCATCTCGTGACTGTCTACCTTTGCCGCGGTCTTTACCGCGTTGATTATAGGCATATCTCCAGGTAATACGCGGTCCCCGGCCTTGAAGTTGGTTCCGGCTCCTAAGGTCCAAAGCTTTGAGCCGTCCCTAACTAGTTCAGCAGCTTTTGCGAGCTTCCAATAGTTAAAGTTCCTGTCCGCGCCTATAAGAACGTGTTCCGCATTTTTTGAGGTCTTTATATCCTCGCTTTCGAGCACGTTTATCAAAGGCTCCTCGCCTATCACGTAAGCTTTAGATATATCGTTGTCAGCGAAAACTTCTGCCGCAACATGGGGAGAGCATACTACATCTTCTTTCTCAGTGTTTATTCCCAAGTTCGAGAGCTTATCCGCGAATCCTTTCCTTGAGAGAAGTGAGTTGTTGGTTATGTAGTAGATATTTTTTCCTTTGGATTTAAGCTCTCTTATAGTATCCTTTACACCTGGAGCAAGCTTGTTCCAGTGCCATACAGTCCAGTCGAGGTCGAATACGAAATTATCTATCTCTTTCAGGTCTCTCTTGTATTTTGGCATCGTAGTATCTTATTTGTCAGCGAGACTAAAAAAGGCTTTCTTCAAGTCTAGAATTCCGAGCGGTAGGCTTTCTCGCTGTTCTGGTTTATCTGTTTCCCGAGTTTTTCTTTGTCCTCGGTTTTTATATCCGCGATAGCTTCAAGAGCTTCTTCTACTTTGTAAGGCTCGTTTCTCTCGTTTCCAGGATAAAGAAATGGGGAATCGGTTTCGAGTAAAATTTTATCTGTTTTAACCACCTTTACAATCTCCTTAACCCTGGTTGAGTAGAGTACTTGGGTCGATACGGAGATCCAGTACCCCCTATCAACTGCTTCTTCAGCTAGGTTGGTATTCCCGTTGAAGCAGTGGAGTACTACCTCTTCAAGATCATAGTCGTCTATTATCTCCATAGCCTGCTTCTCCGCATCTCTTGTATGGGTAACGACAGGCAAGTCTAGCTCCTCTGCAACACCTAGAAACCGCTTGAATATTTTTTTCTGTTTATCTCTCCCGTCTTTAGACTTTTCGTGGTGGAAGTCTAGCCCTATTTCTCCTACTGCTACGATTTCTTCGCTGTTTTTTCTTATCTGTTTTTCTATCCTTTCAAGGTCCTTTTCTGAGAACTCTTCTACATGGATTGGATGGGCACCAAGGGCGGGGTAGATAAAGTTGGAATAGTCTTCAGAAAGTTTTAGGGCGTTCTGGTTTGCTTGAGGGTTTGACCCTGAGTTTATAACCGCGTGTAGCTTCTCTCTGTTTCGCTGTATTACCTTTTCTCTATCTTTATCGTACTTCTCATGGTCGAGGTGTGCATGTGTATCGATTAGTTTCATGGTAGTCTAGGCGCGAGAAATATTTAAGTATTCTAAGCCTTGGCTTTTTTCTTCTGTGACTTGAACTTGTCTATTAATGCCTTCAATCTTTCGTGATCTATCTGCCTATCTTCTTTTGCTATCTTTTTGATTATTGTAGCTGGCTTCTCATCTGCGCTTATCTCACCTCTCCTTAGAGCTTTCCACAGATCAGATTTTCTCTTTGCAGTAGTCTTTATTCTTTTGCTTAAGTTCTCAAGCCTTGCTTTTGCTGGTTTTATTCTGTTTTGAATTTTCTGATCCATACTTTCGTCAACTTCCAAGATTTCAGACCTGAATTCGGAACGCATCTCGTCCAGTTCCTCAAGATAATGAGATACTGACTCTTTATGCTCCTGTCTTTCCTTGTAAAGCTCTCTTAGAATTCCGTCCAGCCTATCTCTCTCTTCCCTAGGGGCTCCGTTTCTTATTAGGACGTCACGCATCGCTTCGGGGCTGATAGCCTCCGCGTACATATCGTACCACTGGTTGTAGTAGTATTCCTCTGTTTCCTGAAACACTTCATCTCCTATCACCTCTATAAGCTGGTTTTCAAGCTCTAGTTCTTTCTCCTGGTGGCCTAATACTGTTTCTTCTCTTTCCTCTATTTTTTCCGTTATTTTTTCCTTCGATTTGTCTAATTTCTCTAAATAGTTCGGGTCAAGTGAGATAAGTGCGGTGTTGTAGAGTTTTGTGGGATCGGATATGCCTTCTTTAAGCTCTTGGTTGAACAGTTCCTTGTTCTTTTCCAAGGCTTCCTGGTCAGGACCGTATTTAAGCTCAAGATAGGTAGGATATACGTTTCCTAGCCTTCTAAGAACCTCATAACCTGGCACTTCTACAAAATCCGATTCAAGTTCTGCTCTTCTATTGGCTTCGTCGCTTTGGACAAGTAAACCTTCAAGCTCCAGCTGTAAAAGATCTTTATACTTTTCTTCCAAGTTTTGGGAAATTTTTCCCGGACATTTTTGGCGAAGTATGTCGTATACTATGTTGTTTCTTTTGACAAGCGGATTTTCTTCCATTATATCAGGCTTTTTCTCTCCTTCCAGGATCTGGTTAAGGTTCTTAAGTTTCTTCTTTTTCTGTGGATCTACCTCTATTTCACCTACTTCTATCTTTTCTACAAGCCTTTCAACTCTAGCTGGGGGATAAGATTCTACTAAAGCATTATTTACCAAGTTTTGATCGTATATAACGGCTTCATCGGTTTCGGGATAATACTGAGCAACTTCTACTCCTGGATCAAAGGTCTCTACCGGGTTAAACCTGAAGTTCCGGCTTTCAACGTCTATTTTTAGGTCTGCTTTTTCCACTTGTATATCGTACGCTTCCAGCGTTTTTTCTGCGGATTCTAGATATTTCCCTATACTTTCCATTGTGACTAGGAGGTAAGTACTGAACTCTTAAATGGTTTGTCTTGGGAAAAAAGAAAAAGATAGAAAGGGCTTTAACGCCCTCGAACCAAACCGGTTACTTGTACATGGGGTCTGTGTCGTAGGAGTCCTGGAAGACTTCCTTTAAATCTTCCATCCCTGGACGGTTCGCGTCTTCCCATTCCATGAACATCGCTCTGAAAGCTTCCCAGTCCTCTTTATCTACCTCAGGAAAGACTTCCTCTGCTTCTTGTCTGTACTCCTGCATCTTCTCGGAAGTTTCTACGTATTCCTCTGGGTTAAACTCCTCTGAACCGTAGGTTTTTGTAGTCTCTGAAACAGTTCCTCCCATCTCTGAGGGAGTTTTTGCGTACTTTTCTACTTTTTCAGCGGTTTGGGGATCTACTTTAGTCTTATCAAAATCCATTGAAATCACCTCCTTTGAATCTATAGCTGTGGTAGGTTTACAGGTTGAGTATCAAACTTGGAACCGGTTTTCCAAACCACCTGGCAAGCGGTCTGGAAGTAGAAGTTATGCGATAACTAGGATAATCAGAAGTAGAAACAGAACAAGGCTAAACCTGGGACTAAACGTTTCTTCTCGGGTCTCTACTGCCGTGGTAGTCGCTTTACTGTCTGTTTGCATGTCTCTATTAGATTGGTCTGCATGTTTTTAAAGGTTTCTCTGCTGGAGGCTTACATCTGTAAAAAAAAAAAGAAAAGAAAGCCTAGTGGACTATATGGTTCCTACCAGGCTCTGAGTAGCTGTTTGCCGGGTGGGACTCAGGCTCTCCGTAGTCTTCTTCCTTCTTGTAACGGTCTGAGAGCTTGAGCTCGTAGATCTTTTCGTCCACTGTCTTGTTTTCCAGGTTATCCACTGGCTCTTCGAGGATCTCTTCCACAGTCTTTGTTTCCCTATCCTTTTTTCCTCCCTGGTTGTTTAGGATGTAGCTAATCTTGAATCACCTCTTAAACGGTTAAGTGAAGTTTAACGGTTGAAAGGCGGGGCAACCGGTCTTCCATCCTACCTGGCAAGCAGTCTGGAAGAAAGTCTATGCGAAGAAATAGAAACCAAACCAGCTGTAGCTAGAGTCGAGACTGGAGGAAATATTTGACAGGCTTTCTAGCCGCGAATTTCGGCTTCCTCCGTGCATGGTCTCTAATAAAGAACTTACGGATTTATAAAGTTTTTCTCTGTAGATTTACAGGTGTTAAACAAAAATCTTCTACACCTCGCTCAGCCTCTTCCTGAGCTGGAAGACTGGAAGAAGTTCTACAGAGGTTCCTTCAACCGACTTCTTCTCCCTACAGCTCGGGTTGACTACAAGAGCTCTTTGAGGCTCGTAGCTGTCTATAAAGCTGCGAAGTGAGCGGGTTAGGTTGGGACTATCAGAATACTTCGCCTCTATAGCTATAAGAGAGTCTCCTTTCTCCAGTACAAAATCCAGCTCAGCACCTGACTTCTTCCTCCAGTACTTTATACTGTAGCCGGTATACATGAGCTCCTGCTTTAGAAGGTTGTAAACCACCGATTCAAAGACCTTTCCCTTCTCCTCAGGTAGCTGCAGACTTCCGAACCTGCCTACCGCATAGTTCCTAAGACCAGGGTCTGCAAAATAGGCTACAGGAGCCTTGACAATCTCTTTCTTCCTGTTAGAGTGGAAAGGTCTGACCCTGTCCAGGAGAAAGGTTTTTTCCATATACTCTATATAGTTCTTAACCGTGGTATTCTTTATCCCAAGATCCCGCGAAAGCTTGGAATAACTTACAAGATCGCCTACCTGGTCTGCAAGAAGTGAGACAAGTTCTGAAAACGCGTCAAGTTTTTGCAAGTTGAGTAGGTTGCTTATATCCCTTTCAAGGTAGCTAGAGAATATCTCGTCCATAGTTCTCCTCTTTTCCTCCTCTCCTTCGGCAAGCACTACTCTAGGATAGCCTCCGAAGTTCAGGTACTCCTCAAGAAGTCTCTTCGACCTTTTATCATTCACTTCTGTAAACTTTTCAAGCCTGTCTGAGTAGCTGTAATCGGTTCTGTAGTCGATGAACTCTCGGAGAGTTACCGGTGGAAGCTGGAAGACGCGCTTTCTACCTGCCAGCGACTCGTGTATATCCTCTTTTAAGTCTAGGCTACCCGAACCCGAGACTATAAGCTTGTGATCTATACCTCTGTCGTATATACCTTTGAGAAACAGTCCAGCGTTCTTCTTCCTCTGTATCTCGTCTATAAATACATAGCCTTTCTCTTCTCCGAACTCTAAATCCAGCTTTTCCACAAGTTTCTCCTGTGACTTGAAAAATCTCCTGTCTGATTCAATATCCAGGCTTAGGTAGAGAGTCTTTTTATCCCGAGACTCCAGCCTAGACTTCATAAGCTGCATCAGGGTTGTCTTACCCACCTGCCTCGAGCCTACTATAACGGTTATCTCGTCTTTTTCCAGGTGGTCTTCCAGTCCTGTCAGTAGGTCTCTTTCGATGAAGTCTTCCATAGCGTAAAATTAGTAGACCTAGTTTAAAAAACCATCGGGTAATTAGTAGACCTAATTTAAAACGGCAGTGGGTAATTAGTAGAACTATTTTTACGGTGTGGTGGGAATTTAGTAAACCTGGGTTGTGTCGGGTAGGTTTAACAGTCTCCATATACTTATGAACAGTATGAGCTCAGAAAAGCTTGAAGAGCTAAGGAAGAAGAATATAGAGGAGAGAAGAAGGTTTGTAAAGCTCTGGGCAGAGTACGTAAGGAACCACGAAGACGAGGAATGGTCCAGGCAACAGAACACGGTTATAGACTCACAGTTCGAGTAATCTGCTCGACAGCTTTACTCTACCTCTATGCTTAGAAAATCAGATCCTGTAAGAAGTTCGAAATGGATTGTGTAGTTTATTCCGTAGTCTGTCTCTATATTTGCAGTCACTCTACCTTTTCCTAGCGTCCTACCGATTTGTTCGGGGAAAGTGTATCCTGTGCCTTTTGAAGTAGAATCTACCTCGTTTATTTCCACGTTGAGTTCTGGGGTTTCTTCTCTTTCAAGTTTCTTGTTGTAGTAGTAAACCAGTAGTTCTGAGGTGCTTATCTGTGAATCCTGGGTTATGTTCTTTATACAGGCTTTCAGGTACTTGTTC
>JALIDQ010000002.1 GCA_022865275.1 Candidatus Nanohalarchaeota archaeon QJJ-9
AGATCAGCTCCATGGCAGACAGAAGCTACTGCGGAGTCTTTCACAATCACCTTCTTCAGGTGTCTTATTCCTGCTTCTATAGGCAGTATGATCTCGTCCAGACGGTTGTCATCACCTTCCTTCCAGTCCATGTACTCGTCTTTAACCTCCTGCAGCTTCCAGAGGGAATCCTCACCAAACACCCCCACCTTCACGCGTCTGAGATCCTCCATCTCTCCTTCTGTACCTAACTCCTCGGCAAAACTCCTGCAGAAAACCCTTACATAGAACCCTTTCTCGCATTCTATCCTGAAGAGGATTTGAGTGCCTTTAACCTCAAGAATATCTAAATCGTAGATCTCCCTCTCCCTTTCCTCACGCTTTACTGCAGATTTCTCAGGTGGAACCTGTTTTACCTTTCCTATATAATCCTCTGCTTCTTCGGATATCCTACTTTTACTAAACTCTTCCTCCAACTCCATAGAACCTACGTAAGCCTTCCCTGCGTTAGTCAAGGCCTGAAGAACCTTTGTACCTCTATTAGTAGCTACAGGGAGAACACCTGTTGCGTTAGGATCAAGCGTTCCAGAATGTCCTGTCTTTCCCCTTTCAAGAACCTTCTTTACCCAGATAGAGACCTGGTGAGAGGTAGGACCGTCAGGTTTGTCTAGGATAACCAACCCGTTGCTTAACTTTTCTTCCATAGACCTTTCTTCAGGCCTTTCTCCGTAGGACCAGTCTGTCTCTGCTTCTTCTCGTATCTTCCATTCCCTGTTGTAGTTTTTCTTCCCGGGTAGCATACAAAGAAAGAGTTGTACAAGAGATTTAAATTAACTTACTGTACACCCAGCAGTTTCCTGAATATAAAGGTGAATGGGAACTGGAAAAGTATATAGAAACCAAGCCATTCAAAGCTACTTCCTGCAAGAGGGAGGCTTACAGGAAGCTGTAGGAACTCTAGAGCGAGCTTTACCTCTGCCTTAGACTCATCTTCTGTAACGCTTATGTCCCTTACCTGCCAACGCATATCTTCGAGCTTTATCTCCTCGCTTGTATTGTAGGTCTGGTTGTTATGGACCAATACGTAGCTGCTGTTTCCTTTTCTCTCCACTTCAAGCTCTTCAAGGTTGTATCGCCCGTCCATCATCGTAAAGTTGCCTTTAAAGCCATTATCTGCCTGCGGAAGGCCTACAACAGGAACAAATGTATGGAGAATATAAGGAATGATAAGGAAGAACACGAACATAGAAGCTATCATAGGCTTGAACATAGATTTGAACATCTCTTTCTGCAGTTTCATGTTCTCGCTCATATACTTGTTTGCTTTGTCCATCTCTCCCTCACTTCTAGCCTCCTTCATATCGTTCTGAAGCTCTTTTTGCTTATCTTTTATCTCTTGGTGCCTTTCTTGGTCCATTAGTAGAAGATAAAGCACGGATATAATCGCCGCGATTATTATAGAAATCAGACCTACGGTTACCTGCGCAGATGTAAGATTTACTCCTATAGTAGAGAAAACAATACTAAATATTGCGTCTATTACGGGAAAAGCGGGCTCTACAACCCCCATAAAAAGTCCGAAAAGGAAAGGATAGCTCATGGTTTATCTTCTCCAGACGATACTTTTAAGGTTAGCCCATATCCGACATGAAGTTCCTGAGCGAGGGATGCATATCCTCTAGATGTTTCTTAACGACTTCCTCGTAAAGCTGGAAGGAAATCATAACAGCAAGCAGAATCCCTGTTCCTGATCCGAAAGCGTTTGTGAAGTTAGCTACCGCGGCGAGCAGACCTATAAACGCTCCTCCGAGGATGGATAAAGCGGGAATATATCTGTTCAGTATCTTCACAATCACGCGTTTGTCTTTCCTGAAGCCTGGGACCTTCATCCCTGTATTCATAATCTTCTCAGCTACAGAATGTGGATCCTGGCCTGAGGTCTCCATCCAGAAAAGGGAGAATATCGCTGCTCCCACGATATAGGTTGCGGTATATGTTATAGCCTGTATAATAGTCGCTACAGGAACTTGAAGGCTTACCGTGGTTATAGACTGCCATAAGAGGGTTGGAATGTTCTGCGGAGAGGTGAAGTAATATATAAGCTGGTTTGCTGCGGGGGAGGAGTTAGGAGCGTACTGTCCCACGAGATAGAAAGCCTCTTCCATGAACGGAAGCTGGAAAGAGAGCTCTATTCCTCTCTGGCTTACCATCGAGGCGAAAAGTCTTAGGTTGCTCATTATAGCTGATACAAAGATCACAGGGATAACGCTTGTGTATACAAACTTTAGAGGCCATTTCCTACCGAAGCCCCGTACATTTCCAAAGGTCAAAGGTATCTCTACACGCATGGACTGCGCATAAACCGCTACAGCGAATACTAGTACTGTGAACAGCAGTCCTGAAATAACACTGGGAGAAAAGACTCCTGTCATAAACTGTAGAAGAGCTCCTACGGGTGTAGCTCCTGTTTCAGCAAACCATAGAGCCCCACCGGATGTAAGAGGAGATATTAACCGTACGACTATGGTTTTAGATACTCCTCCGAGGATGAATAGGGATATTCCTGAGTGGAAACCCCATTTAGATACAACCTCGTCCATAAGGATTATAAGCCACGCTCCTAGAGCTAGCTGGCCTACTACTAGTCCAAAGGTAGATAAGCCTGTCCCTGCTGGTTTTATAGCTCCCATAGCTACAAAAGCGACAGCTTCAAACAAGCCAAAAAGATAAGCCAACAATTTTTGCGTGTTCTGGAACTTTGCTTTTCCTTCAGAAGAGTTCAGATCCCAGGGAATTATGTCTGAGCCTGTCAGAAGCTGCAGTATGATTGAAGCGGACACGATAGGCCCGATACCCAGCGTTACAAGAGTACCGATTCTTGCTCCTAGAATAGTCTGGAAAGTCTGAAACTGCTGTAGCTGTGCTGGAGAGGCCCCAAAGATATATATTTCGCTCATAACGAAGTAGAGAACCAGGATTGTAGCAGTCCAAGTAAGCTTCTCCTTAAAACTTATATTGCGGTCTGGCCTCTTGACTGAGGGTAGAAAGTTTGCAATTTGTGCTATCATGGACATATTACTCCCTCATCAGACTTCTATTGCTTCATTACCAGATTCTTCAATCTTTTCTTCGGCCTTACCCGAAAAATCCGGAGCTTTTACATCTATATCATTTCTCAGCTGGCCTTTTCCAAGAACCTTGTCGAAACCAGCTTCCTCCGCATCAAAGACAAACTTGCCACTTTCTTCCTCGGCAGCACCTTCCTCGACAAACTCTTCGATGTTCTGGTCGATTTCAAGGAGGTTGATCGCTTTTTCTTCCTCTACTATGGACTTTGGCCTGTTGAATCCTTTGTCTGAACCTAATACATCTTCAGCAAGCCCTATCTGTTTCTTATGCTTCGCTTTCTTTCCTTTACCTGCTTCTCCCCTTCCTCCACGGTTTCCTGCATGTCTTCTCTTCTTGCTTGTGCCGTGGCCGTGTGTGTTGCTTCCTCTTCCTTTCTTTGACATACTATCACCTTTACATCTTTTTCAAAAGTCCTTCAATCTCCTCTCCCCTATATCCGAGCGAACCTCCCTGGTTGAACTGCGATTTAGTATCCTTGTATCCCTTGCTTGGAGGATTAGTAGTAACTAGAGTCTTTCCATTGATTTCCACACCTTTTTCCTTACAGAACTCTTTGGCGAACTTCTTATCTACTTTTCCATAGGCTATTGTGTCCTTTACCTTCTCCAGCATACCTTGGAACTCGTCTTCTTCAGGGAAGAATCCGATCTGGTTCTTTTTCTCAAGTCCAAGTAGCTCAAGAGTGTCCTTGACCTCCTTTGCTGCGTCCGGTTTTCCTACTATTCTTACCGCTGCAAACATGTATTACACCTTACCTCGGATTAGGCCTGTACTTTCCTTCGCGTTTTCAGGCATCTTGATCTTGTTCATGTTTTTGAAAGCGTTGAAGGTAGCTTTCACAAGGTTTTCCCGAGTCCTTGTATTTCCTCTTGACTGAACCCATATATCCTCAACTCCTGAAAGCTCTAGCATCTTCTTTATGCCTTCGGATGCAGCGAGGCCTGTACCTTTTGGTGCAGGCTTTATACCCACTTCTACAGAGCCAGACTTTCCTTCCTCTCTGAATGGAATAGTATTAGGTTGGGTTCCACGGTCCTCCCATGAACCGTTTCCTCTTCTTATCTCGATAAGATCGAGCTTTGCGTTTTCTCTTGCGTTATCGATGGCTTCACGTGTATCGTC
Source organism: Candidatus Nanohalarchaeota archaeon QJJ-9 (assembly GCA_022865275.1). Taxonomy (GTDB): domain Archaea; phylum Nanohalarchaeota; class Nanosalinia; order Nanosalinales; family Nanoanaerosalinaceae; genus JALIDQ01. Next base: position 4,231 of record JALIDQ010000002.1, read on the forward strand.
CGCATAACCTTCTCCTACACCTAACAAACCGTTTTTATTACCTATAACCACCATTGCTTTAGATTTGAATCTTCTTCCGGACTTATGCATCCTTACAGTTCTTTTAGAAGCAGTTCTTCTTTTTCCCCCTCCCTTCCCTGGAGAACCTCCTATAAGGATTACTTCCTCGTCCAGGTTTGGAACAAGGTGGTCGATTATCTCCGGCTCTTTAAGCTCCTTTTCGTAGTTGAGCGCTTCGTGTATATCAGTTAGCTTACCCTGCTTTACAAGCCTTCCCAGCTCAGTCTTCGGCTTCCATACTTCTTGCTCTTCTTCTGCCATATTATCCCTCTATCTCAGATTTTACTTCTTCAAAGTTTTCGGTAATACCATTGTTCTTAAACTCTTCTATGTGTTCTCCTCTACACCTTTCCTCGCTTGGAAATGCTTTACCATCAGCATTTATGTCCATACCAGCGTCAACAAGACCCTTTATAGCTGAATAAATCCTCGAGCCATGGTGGTTGTTTTGGAGTCCTATATCCACGACCGCTTCGTCCAGACCTTCTTCAAGAGCTCTTTTACCTGCTAAAAACCCGGTAAGGTACGCTGCGGGGAGATTGCCTGTATGGTGCTCCCATCCGAACTCTTCCAGGTCGCCTGAAAAAGCGGAGGCCTGAGTTTTATCATCTTTTCTATTGTATAAAACTAGCTGTACTCTCATATGGTTGTTGCTCTCTCTTACTACAGCTCTGGGCTTACCTGACTTCAAAAGCTCTAGTCTTTTTTTGTAATCAGTCTTCTTTTCTCTTCTTCTCCTGTGTGGCACCTTGTACTGTGGTCCTTTTGCCATTTTACTCGCCTCTTATCTTTTTATCGATATAGATTTTCATATGTTTCTTGTTTCGGAAGAATCCTCCCTTGGCCATGTTGTAAAGCTTGCGGTATTCGCTGCTGCTAAGCTCTCCTTCGTCACGCATCTCTTTCAGCTCTTCTCTCAACGAACGGATTTTTTCCTTCCATTCGTCCTTGTCGGACTTCCTTCCTCCTTTTGCTCCTTTCCTGCTTCCATGTCCTTTCTTTCTTCCTTTAGACTTCTGCTTCCGTTCTTTACGGGTCCTTCCTCGACTGTTACCTTCTTTATCCTTTTTCTGTATAGTTCCCCCTTCTATAAGGTTGCGTATATCCTGCTTGGTTATAGCATCGGCTACTTCGTCTACTTCTTCGGGATCGATCCATACTCGGTTCTCTCCCACGCCTAGTATCTCCGAAGCCATCCTTTTCTGTGAGCTTACATCCATACTATCACCTAATGATTCCTAAACTCTACTTTCTCCCCTTTCTGGAGCACCATGTAGTTGTTGAATACGGTGGAGCAGTTTGGACATACTTTACCTTCCTCATCGCTCATATTCTCTCCGAACTCTCCACAGTTGGGGCATTTCCCTTCTCCTGGTTTGTAAAAAGACGCTCCTGTCATTGTATCATCTCCTTTTTACCTATTCAACACTTTTATATCCAGCTCATCCGCTTTTTCCAGCATTTCTTCCTTCTTTCTTCCTCCGACTGTTGAGCCGATTCTTGCCGCTTCTTTCTCAGGGTCGAGTTTCTTCAAATCCTCGGTGTTATGGACTAGCACGTCCTCGTAACCTGAGGGATGAGTTCCGCGTTCATCCTTCGGCTTTCTGTAGCCAGGGTTAGGCATGTCCTTTGCATATTTCTTCTTCAGCCTTACGTTGCTATGCCTGCCGCGAGGCTTTCTCCAGGAATTGTCTAAACGGTTGAACTTGTGCGAATTCTGTCTTGTAAACTCTTTATCATCCGACATCACTTATCACCTTTGCTTGTAATATATACTCCATCCTGGAATTTTCTTAGGTCTCTTGAGCCCTTGTAACAGGCCTGTTCGATGTTTGCAGCGGTCTGAGATACTTTCTCTTTGTTTGGACCGGACACGGTTATTTCGTCCTCGCTTACCTGCACGTTTACTCCTTCCAGTATATCGACCTTTCTTGGTGCCCGCTCCCCTATGAAGTTCTGTATAACGACTTGGTTGCCTTCAACTTTGACTGACATAGGGAAGTGCGCGTATAGCGCTTTAAGCTTGTATTCATACTCTTCTTCAAGGCCTTCAAACATGTTTTCGACGTGTGATTTGTAGGTACCGATCACCGCTCTATCGTCACGCTTTGAAGACTCTGTATGGATTATTACTTGACCTCCATCAACTCTAACATCTACTTCCGGATATCCGAACTCTTTTTCTACTTCCTCATCTCCCGCACTAGCTCTAATCATATCTTCTTCTTTTTCCACTTCTATGTTCTCAGGTATCTCTACTTTTTCTTCCATTCTATCACCTTAGTAGACGTATGCCAATAGCTTTCCTCCTATTCCTTCTTCTCTAGCCTCATCATGCGTCATTATTCCTTGAGACGTTGTTAGGATAAGCTTTCCGAAACCTCTCGCGGGAAGATAACGCTTCTCGTACTTCTGAAACTCTCCTTTATCTACTGAAAACCTCGGCTTTATAGCCTTACATTCGTTGAAGGTATTTTTAAGCTGTACCTTGAACTTACCTCCTTTCCCGTCATCTATCTTCTCGAATAGACCTATGTATTCTTCTTTCTGCATTATATGGAGTACGTTCTTTATAAGATTGGAGGCGGGCTCCACAACTACTTCCTGTTTCCCTATGCTCCTGGCGTTGTCTATTGCTGATAATTCGTCAGCCAGTATGTCTTGCTTCATATTTTACACCTAGTCCATTTTTTTGAAACCCAGGTTTTCCGCTACCTCGCGGAAGCACTGTCTACAGTAGTAGAGGTCGTATTTTCTTATAATCCCTCTACCACGCCTTCCACAACGTCGACATTTCCGTTTTGACTTTCCGAAGCCACGGTCCTTGGGTTCGTTATGCTTCTTAAGTTTTTCTACCTTGTTGTTATTATCCTTTACCTGCTGTAGTATTCCTTGATAACTCATCCTATACACCTTCCACTTCAACGCCGAAATTATCAGCTATAAAGTTTGCAGATTCTTCTGGAGTTACTTGATGCGACTTCCCGACCTTTTTCGACTTGATATCTCTTTTCTTTACTCTGTAACCAGGTCTTTCGATGTTTACCGCAACATCAAAACCCTGCATACCTATATCCGGATTGTACTCGACTCCAGGGAAGTTGATATATTCTTCTACTCCGAATGAAAGGTTTCCCTGCTTATCAAAGTTATCTACAGAGATATTTTCTTCCAGAGCCTGGAAAGCCTTCTCCAAAAACTCTTCCGCTTCTTCACCTCTTAGAGTAGTCTTTGCACCGATTTCAAGGTTTTCTCTTAGACCGAAACCCTTTGCGTTCATTGAAGACTCTGTCTTTACCGCGTACGAGTTGGTAAGGGTCTCTAGGAGATTTAATGCTTTATTTACCTCCTTTCCAACCTCCCCTACTCCTATATTCACTGTCACCTTCTCTATCTTTATCTCTTTCATAGGGTTTTCAGACATCAGACCATCACCTCTGGCTCATCTTTTCCTACTACGAATATGAACTCTTCAACGGTTTCGAACTCCTTATCATCGGACTCCAGCTTTACAAGGTTCTCCTGAGGCCCTTTCACTACCTCGTGCTCCTTTATCTCTGCTACCTCTCCAACGTGTTTTCCACCGGTTATGAACGCTTTATAACCTTTTTCAAGCGGTATATTCTTCTCGACGCTCATATCCCCTATATTAACTACTAGTGAGCCTTTGGTATCGTATTCTTCGTCTGTAAGCAGGTTAACTCCTGCGTCCAGATTGAGCTGAGTCTTTCCGCCTTTAACCGTTGTCTTGTCTTCTACACGGAACAGACGTGAATCCGGATCATCCACTTCCTTGAAAACAAGCCCTTCTTTGTCTATAAGGACTCTATAGTCCTTATCTACCTTATCCAGAGATATGATATCCATAAATCCTATTGTAAAGTTAGTATCTTTCTGTATGTTTCCGTTGACCTTTACATTACCTTCTTCAAGTATATTATTCGCTTCAGACTTGCTGTCCGCGAGTTCGAGTATTTCACGTAGCAGTAATACTAGTGGAACTCCAGCTTCTTCTGCCTTAGGTCCTTTACCCTTAGCTACGTAAGGTTCCTCTTTCCTTGCTACAGGATAATGCTTTGGTGCTGAAAGTCTTTTCTGATGTGCCATTAGTTATCACCTTCATCCTCTTCAGTATCATTATCTTCTTTCTCTTCTTCGTTTACTTCCGCTTTTTCGTCTTCTTCCTCTTCTGCTTCTATTTCTTTTTTATCCTCTTCCGAGATGTTATATTTCTCTATACGAGCTTCATCGTCCAGTTTAAGCTTTGTAAGCTTTAGATTGGAAGGTCTTAGAGCTATCTTCGCGTCTGTAGTATCCACTCGTTCTCTATCGATCCCTTCCACGTAAATCTTATACTCCTGTTGGTCTACTTTTGATACCTCTCCTGACAGACCTTTCCAGTCCCCTCTCATAACTTCAACCTTGTCTCCTTCCTTTACAGGAAGGCTTCTTGTACCTATCTTGTCCCTTACTTTTTCGGATAGATGTGCGGATATGAACTTCTTTCTGTGGTGGTATTCTGCGTTTTCTCTATACTTCCTCTGCTTCTTGGGCTTCACCGAACTTTTCCATGAGCTTTTCCATTCAGCCATTATACCACCATCGAGGCGATTTTTCCTACGGGAGAATATCTTTCTACCACTTCCTTCGCTACAACTCCCTTTATACGGTTTGCTTTAGGCACGTTTGTATCTCCTTCTACGATTACGGCTGCGTTGTCCTCAAACTTTACTCTCATACCGGATGCGCGCTGGAACTCTTTTTTCTGTCTTATTATAACTGCGTCGTGTACTTCTTTCTTCATCTCCTGTTCTCCTTTCTTTACGCGAACCGTTACTTTATCAGATATTCCGGCATTGGTTCTCTGCCTTCTTATTCCTTTATAACCTTTTACACCTATCAGCTCGAGCTTTTTAGCGCCTGAATTATCCGCACATACAAGCTCTGCTCCAGGTTCCAAAGTCTTTGTTATGTTTGATGCTAATGCTTTCACTTTCCATCCCCTTTCTCGACTATAACGAATTTCTTAGTCTTGGATAGAGGCCTACATTCTGCAATAACTACCTCGTCTCCTTTCTCAGCGTTTATACATTTAGGATTATGGGCTGAAACTTTAGTATTACGCCTCTCGTATCTCTCGTATTTTGGCAGTTTGTTCGCGTATTCCCATGTAACTACTGCTGTATTATCCATCTTCGCAGACTCTACATTACCTTCGAAAGTCCTACCTCTGACCTGAAGATCTCCGTGGAAAGGACATTTATCGTCCTTGCATTCTCCTTCGGGTTCTTCTACATCGAGTCCAATGTCTTGTGTTTCGGGCATCTTATCACCTTTCTTTTACATAACCCCACTTAGGAGGCAACCTTTTACTTATTCTCTCTTCCGGTTTTCCTTCCAACAGTTTCCCGTTGACCTTAACTTTTTTATCCCCAAGGTAAAACCGGAAGACTGATTCTTCCTTGGGTATCTTAGCTCTACTATCCTTCCTGCCTATTATTAATATTCCTTCAGTCTCATCGACTACTTTACCCTCTATACCTTCCTTTTCAGGGTCGCTGGACTCCACTACTTCTGTCTTGAGCCCTATGAGTTCGTGCCTCGGAAGGTTTTCAGGTTCCCTGGGCATCAATACATCCTTTAAACGGAACCTTTTTAATCACTAGTGAACCTCGATCGAATCTTCTTCGAATCCCAGCTCGCTCAGCACATCCTTTATCCGGCGGGTATGGTCTCCCTGCAGTTCTATTTTGCCTTCCTTTGAGGTTCCCCCGCATGCGAGCTTTGACTTGAGCTTTGACTCGAGGCTCCCTATATCGACGTCCTCATCGTCAAGCCCCTCGATTACGGTCATGACTTTTCCTAGGCTTCGGTCGGAAGTCCTTACTTCAATCTTCTGCTCTTCCCTTGCTATGTCCTTGCAGACACAGATGTCCTTGGGCAAGCCGCAGTTAGGACAGTTTTCTGTCATCTTTTCTCCTTCTGGTTTTCTATAGTTTTTATTCTCGCTATGGTTCGCTTGATCTCTTTTATCCTTCCTGGATCCTCCGGAAAGCCGCCACTAGCGACTTTACCGTCTTCCTTGGAAAGTTCTAACTTAAGATCGTTTAACTTCTCCTCCCTTTCCTTGGCTGACATGTCTCTAATTTCTTCGGCTTTTAGGATTGCCATAGTAGTATCCTCTATAAACTAGTCTTTCTCTTCTTCAGTTTCATCTCCAGCGTTTTCGTCTTCTTCGTTCCTATCTTCTTCGCTTTCTTCCTCAGCTTCTTCTTTCTCCTCTTTCTCTTCTTCCTCTTTCTCGAGCTTCTCTACTGCCTGCTTTCTTGTAAGATAGGATGGAAGTTCTTTCATTATCCTTACCTTTATACCAAGAGCTCCAGGCTGTGTGACGGCTTCTTCGTACGCATAGTCCACGTGTTCCTTTGCAGTATTACCACACCGCTTGACATAGCCTTGGGTAAACTTTGCAGTCCTTCCTCTGGAACCGCTTAGCTTTCCGGCAATACTTATCTGCACTCCTACAGCACCGGACTCCATAACACGTCTCGCGTAGGTATTTCCTACACGCTTTGGATGTCCTCCCTTCTCAAGCCAGCCCGAAATATTCTTCGCTACTACTCTAGCATCTAAATCCGGCTCTTCTACCTCCTGAGCCTCTATTTGAGGGTTTTCTATATTGAAACGTCTTTTTACAGTCTCAGTTACTTCCTTAATTCTGTGCCCTCCTGAACCTATTACAAGACCAGGTTTCTGGCTGTAAATCGTTATCTTAGTGGAAGTACTGGTTTTAGTGAAGTCTATATGACTGTAGTTCGCCCCTTCTAACTCTTCTTCCAGGTATTCTTCAAGCTTAGCCTTGTTGATGTTTTCTTTTACAAACTCTTTTTCGATCATATTATCTCTCCCTCAGCTTGATTGTGATATTTGCTGACTTAGGTTTTCTACCCCTATGCCTCTTAGGAGTCTGATATCCTTCACCCTGGCTTGCATAAAACTCGGAAACGTACAGATTATCAGTACTCATTCCCTGGTCTACCGCATTGCTCTCTGCAGATTTAACGAGGCTCATTATCTCCTCTGAAGCGTTTACAGGGTATCTGCCCGCACCCATATCTCCTTTCTTGTGTGCTAAATCCTTGTTGAACTTCTTGTAGGGCACAGGTTGTTCCTTATTTATTACCTTCTCCAGCTTCTCCTTGGCTTTTTCGACCGAGTCGTTTTTTATGAAGTTGCCTACCTCTGTGGAATGCTTTCTGGAGACTGAAACATTTACTCCTCGTGCTTTTGCGGTTTTCTGATCTTCTTCGGTCATTTTATCACTTCAGCGGTATGTACTTCGAGCTTCTTGTTGCTCCGAGTCCTGGAGCTGAATGCTCTACTTCTTCACGGTTTCTAGTGAACTCTCCAAGGTAATGGCCTATCATTCTTTCTTCTACCTCCACTTCTACAAACTCCTGGCCGTTGTATATGCCTATAGTCTTACCGACCATCTCGGGAACTATTATCATATCTCTGGCATGTGTTTTAACCTGGTCGTTCTCTCTTATCTCCTTAAGCAGCTTTTTCTGCCTTTCGGTTAGTCCGCGCTTTATGCTTCTTCTTTTTCTTGCAGGGAGGAGCTCTGCGAACTCGTCCATGTCCATCTTCTTCAGTTCCCCAAGCGTCTTACCGCGGTATTTGAATTCTTTAGCCATTCTTTAACACCTACTCTTTCTTCTTACCAGACCGTTTTGCTGAAATGTTTCCGACCTTCTGTCCTGGAGGCGAGTCTCCTGAGACTGTTTTAGGCCTTCCAGGATCTGCTGAACCACCAAATGGGTGATCTGTAGCGTTCATAGCTACCGCCGATGTTCTTGGATAAAGCTTACCCCTTGCTTTAGATTTGTGGTGCATGTCTCCGGCCTTTTTCAAGTCTTTATCCGTCCTTCCAGCTCCTGATACCTTTCCTATAGTAGCTCTACAGTCTGGGCTTATGTCCTTTATACTCTTTGAGGGTAGTCTTACCTTTGCAGAGTCTCTAGTATGCGTTACGATAAACCCGTGCGTGCCTGAGGAACGGGCGATCTTCCCTCCGTCTCCCGGAGTCAGTTCTATATTGTATATAGGGACTCCTTCCGGAATTTCTTTCAAGGGTAGGGTGTTTCCTGTCTCAAGAGGAGCATCTCTTGAAATGGTTATCTCATCTCCCTCAGTCATCCCCTCTGGGGCAAGTATGTATTCCTTGTCCTCCTCGCTGAACTTTACCTTGGCTATAGGCGCGGTTCTTCCAGGGTCATGTTCTATACTTACGACTTCCCCTGTCTTATCTCCTCTAGGATATTCTACTCCTCCCTTTGCCTTGTGGGAGTTAGCCTTGTATGTATGTGATCCTTTTCCTCTTCTTCTTGAGATAATTCTCTTGCTCATATCAATCCCCTCACAGCATTCCTAGTTTTGTGGCGACATCCAAGGCTTCGTAATCGTCTGTAAGCCTTACGAAGGCCTTTTTCTCGCCGTCCTGTGTTATTAGAGTGTTTACCTTCTCGACTTCCACGTCAAACATACTTTCTACAGCATCTTTTACCTGTAACCTATTTGACCTTTCGTCTACTATAAATACGAGAGTATTCTCCTCATCCACCTTCCCCACAGACTTCTCTGTCAGGTGCGGGTGCTTGATTATCTCGTTTGATTCCATCTTTTAAAACCTCAGTTGAAAAGGTTTTCCTCCTCTAGTTTTTCTATAGCGTTTTCAGACCATACAGTAAGCCTTCCTACGTGAGTTCCAGGAGCAAGCATCTCCGCGTTCAGGTTCTCGACCTCTACCGCTTCCACGCCTGGAAGATTTCGTGCGGCGTTCTTTATACCTCTGTCTTCCCCTACGACTATCAGAGGGCCGGTTTTTCTCTTGTACTTTCTTCCTCTATTCTTCCCTTTACCTGCTCTAACCTTTTTCTTCTCGCATCGCTTGAGCTCTTTTTCAAGGCCGAGCTCTACTAGTGTATCTATTACCTCAGCAGTTTTTTGCTTCTCTTCTATACTGTCTTCCACTACAAGAGGAAGATCTATTCCATCGACTTTGTGGCCTCTTTCTTTGACTTTTTCCAAGTCTTTCGTAGCGGATATAGCTGACCTTATAGCCTTACGCCTTTCTTTTTCATTAATATCTTTACTGAAGTCTTTCTCGGCTTTAGGAGGATGCGCTCTTCTACCGCCTACTGTCTGTGGTGCCTTTCCTCCTGGCCCGCTCATCTGCATTCCCCGTCTGAAAACGATCTTTCTCGGAGTCCTTGACGAAGGATAGCTTTTACCTCTTCTTGAGCGGTAGGCTCTGTTCCTGTTCCTCCACTGGGTAACATGCTGCAGTCCTGATTTTTTATCAGCTCCATATGACTGTCTATTCTTTGACTGAATTGAAAGGACTGCTTTCTTCACGATATCGTCTCTAACCCTTTCGTTGAACTGGGCGGGAAGCTCTACTTCCCCTTCTTTTTCACCTTCAGTTGTCTTTACTTCTGTCATTTCTATCACTTCTCGATGTGTGTTATCTCAGGGTTTTTGGGATAGCTGTCCTTTCTAAGTGCAGACCTTAACATTGTTAACCTTTTCGAAGGCCCTGGGACAGACCCTTTTACAATAATATAGTCGTTTTCTACCTCGCCGTACTTTGTAAAGCCTCCTTCTGCGTTTACTTCTTCTGGATTCTCTCCTATCTTTAGAAGCCTTTTGTTAAACTCTGTACGCCTTACATTACCTGTCTGACCTGCCTGAGGAACTTTCCAGGAAGTATGGTCGGGATGCCATGGACCGAGGTTTGCTGCCTTTCTAGATATCTTCTGGTCCTTTCTTTTCATTGGTTTTACACCGTGCCTCTGTACAGCTCCTTCCCATCCCTTTCCTTTGGTTATACCTATAACGTCCAGATATTCTCCGCTGTCGAAGACATCGTGAACGCTTACTTCGCCCCCGAGCTTCTCTTTTGCATATCCTATCTGGTTCTCTACAGAGCCTCCTACAGGCATCTCGAATACTTCAGGCTTTTTCTTACCTATGCCTGCTTTATACGGCTGTGTATGGACTAGAAGCTTTATCTCGCTTACTTTTTCCTTCTCCAGTTCTTCAGGATCGTGGCCTTCTTTAGGAGCATCGATCTTTCTCTCAAGGTTGTCGTGGAGGTTGTCTCCTATAATATCCGTGAGGACTTCTTTTCCTTCTACCGTGTCTTCATAACCTCTTATCCCGAAAACTTTTAGTGGAGGACATTCTAGTATAGTTACAGCGTCCGCTACTTCCCTACCTTTTGATTCGGAGTTTTTACTGTCCTCTATTCTTAGTACTCGAGTCATCCCTGCCTTGTAGCCTGCAAAACCTAGCACTTTCTGCTCCCCTGTATCTTCTACCGCATCAAGCGTAGGGTAAAGCCTATTCGACCTCTTCTGAGGCTTGTAGGCGAGTGATCCTCTTCTTGGGTGCGATTTTTCAGCCATTAGTATCTCCTCCTGTGAAGTTGTTCTACTGCAGAGGCCTCCTATGAGGCTTGCCCTGTCCAGAATCTGGACATTGTATGGGCTTTAACCACTAACTTTTAAATAGGTAGTTAATCCCTTTCCGCTCCCTATCTTACTCAGTACTTTATGCAATGAGAAGTGTTTTAGCCTTTTATATTAGCTATCGGCTTGAGCCTTACAACCTTGTTGCCTATACCAAGCTGGTCGGAAACTTTGACTACCTCGTCCACGTCTTTATAGGCTCCTGGAGCTTCTTCTGCGATTGTTGATCCGGACTGGGCTTTTACCAGTATCTTATCCCTCTTGAGCTCTTTCTGGACGTCTTCACCCCAGTATTTGTCTTTTGCCTTTGTCCTCGACATCAGCCTTCCGGCTCCATGCGCTGTACTTCCGAAGCTGAGGTTTAACGATTTCTCTCCGCCTTTTAGGATATACGAACTGGTTCCCATAGAACCTGGAAGGATGATAGGCTGGCCTACATCTCTGTATTTATCAGGAACTTCTTCTCTTCCAGGAGGGAATGCTCTAGTCGAACCTTTTCTGTGGATGTAGACTTCTTTTTCTTCTCCGTTTATCTTATGCTTTTCTTTCTTCGCTACGTTGTGCGCAACGTCGTATAGTACTTCCATTCCTAGTTCCTCCCATGACTGGTTGAAAATCCTTTCAAAGCTCTCTCTTACTTTTGAGGCGATGACCTGGCGGTTCGCCCATGCAAAGTTTACAGCGGAAGCCATCGCTCCGAAGTAGTCCTCTGCAAGCGCGGATTCTCCTGGTGCGTAGGCTAGTTCCTTGTCGGGAAGCTCGTCTATCAGCTCAGGCCTTTCCTTCTCTATTCTCCTAACATAGTCGGAGCAGATCTGGTGTCCGAGGCCTCGCGACCCGCAGTGTATCATGATTAACGCTTTACCTTTTTCCAGACCGTATTCCTCCGCTACTTTCTTGTCGTATACTTCCTCCACTTTCTGTATTTCTAAGAAATGGTTCCCACTTCCTAACGACCCTACTTGGTCCCTTCCCCTGTTCTTGGCTTTTTCGGAGACTTTTGAGGCGTCAGCTTCTTCCATCTTTCCTCCGTCCTCGCACCGTTTAACGTCTTTTTCTGTCGCGTAGCCTTCTTCTTTTGCCCATTCAAGCCCTTTTTCCAGTACTTCGTCGAACTCGCTGTCTGAGCTTATGTCTGCGATACCTCCTTTTCCTGTACCTGAAGGGATTTTCTGGTAAAGGATGTTGGCTAGCTGTTCCGCTCTATCGTAGATTTTCTCTGCTTCTATATCTGTCTTTACTACTTTGACTCCGCAGTTTATATCGTAGCCGACTCCTCCAGGACTTATACCTCCTTTTTCCGTATCTAGTGCGGCTACTCCTCCGATAGGAAAGCCGTAGCCCTGGTGTCCGTCCGGCATAACCGCGGCGAATTTCTGTATGCCTGGGAGATGTGCTACATTCTTTATCTGTTGGAGTGTTTTGTCTCCTTTTATAGCTTCGAGAAGTTGTTCAGAAGCGTATACTCTGGCTGGAACGTTCATCCCATCCTTTTTAGGAATCTTGTAGACGTTCTTGGAGACTTTTTCTATCTCTATCTCGCTCATAAAGAAGGAATTGGAACGGATTATTAAAAGTCTAACCTGTTACATATCCACGACCGCTTGTAGAGTAAAACCTTCTTCTCCTTCCCTTATCTCCATCTCACTGTAGGTCATCGCTTTGGCGTCTTTTACGTTTATTTCTTCTATCTTCCGCCCCTTTACTGCTGCTTCAAGCCTGTATTGTTCTTTTTCTTTCTCTATATTGACTTTAAAACCCTTAAATACCGCGTTTTCAACGTCTTTTAGATATATTAAATGGTCTAAAAACTCGTAAAGCAATGCTTCTCGGCTTTCTGCTTCTATAACGAAGCTAACCTCTTTTTCGAGGCCGATCTTTTCCAGGTCCGTCATCACTGAGAATAGAGCCTTTCCAGCGTTTTCAAACGCTTCTTCGAGGTTTTTTCCGTACGTTTGGAACTTTGCGTCAGCTTTGTGCTCCAGAATCTTGAAATCTTGCATCTCAACCAGCTGAGAGAACTAGCATTTTATCTTCTTTGCCAGCTCGGTCTTGTCCAGTTTGTGGAGGATTTTCTTTACCTCCATCCTGTAGAGTATAGGAAGCTCGTTTACTTCCTCAGCTCCGGTTGTCTCTACTCCCTCAGCTACTTCTTTAAACAGCTCCCAGTTGTCAAGCTCTTTTCTAGATGCTTCTTCCACCGCTTCCTTCAGCTCCTCCTGATCCATAGCTATATAGGTTTTCCTCTCCTACAAATAAAAACTCTTTGAAAGAGAAAAACTGAGCGCCGGGAGTGGGATTTGAACCCACGCAGGCTGTAACGCCCACCAGCTATTTGTTGCGAAAACCATAAATTTTCTTCACTGCATTCTCTTGTAAAACTCCGAATGCAGTGGTCTCCAAGCTGGCGCTCTACCAGACTAAGCGACCCCGGCAACTAGTGTATAGTCTCTCCCAACAACTAGAAGAAAGGTTTATGCGCAATTTTTAATAAGCATTACCCGTACCGAATAACTCGTCAAACCTTTCTTCCTCCACCAGAAAGCCTAGCTTCTCCCTTGCTTCGTGGAGGCTTTCAACCTCAAGAAACCTATCCTTGTCTATTCCATCCTCTACTTCATTGTTAATAGACCATTCAGTATCTCTGTTGTAGTAGATAGCCTTACCTCCTGCCTTAAGTATTGGAATGATATCATGCCTCATAGAATCTCCTGCATGGACTACTTCCTCCGGCTCAACCCCTAAATCGTCTAAAACTTCCTTGTATTCCTCCGCACTCTTCTCTTCCATTATCTTTATCTCATCAAAGTATTTTTCAAGACCCAGTGCTCGAATCTTCCTTCTTTGAATTTCTTCATCTCCTAGGGTTAGGAGAACCATCTGGACGTCTTTATCCTTTAAGTATTCCAAAAGCTCTTTTCCTCCTTCTTCGAACCCATTATCTGCGTATTCATCCTCTGAGAGATACACTCTTCTTCCGATCTCCTCCGCCTGTCTTAGATCTTCCTGGCTTACTTCGAAACCGTATTCTTCACCAAGTTCTTCAAGTCCTCGCTTGAAGGCTAATATACTTCTCTCTTTATCGAATCCGTACTCGTCTATCAGCCCCTCATCTACATTATCAACTGCTCCAAGTATCTCTTCTTCTGACAGATGCGCGTCAAACTTTCTCTGGACCCAGTGCACGAACGCTTCCCGCACGAGCTGATAGTTCTCGAACGTCGGCATCAGCATGTCGTCCAGATCAAATGAGAGGATGGTTTCCGAGTTCATAGGAATGGTATTTTTAAAGGCTAACTCTTATATTATTACCGCCTCAGAGACCAACGAAACCTTTTAAAAGGTCAGTTCCGGTTCGTTGATATACAATGGAAAAGGCAAGAGTCAAGCTTAGAAGCAGTGATTCGGAAAAGCTCGACAGTCTGGCAGAGGAAGTTATAGGAGTAGCAGACGAATACGACGCTTCAGTCTCAGGACCTGTACCACTGCCAACAGACCACCTGAGAATTCCTATAAGAAAAGCTCCGGACGGAGAAGGAGCTTCTACTTTTGAGAGGTGGGAGATGAGAGTCCACAAGCGGATTATCGACGTAGCAGAGTCAGAGAGAGCTCTCCGCCAGATAATGCGAGTACATGTACCGGAAGGAGTGAACATCGAAGTAGAACTGATGGAGTAGTCTTACTCTTCTTCCATAATTCTTTTCGATTCTCTATTTTGGAACAGTCTAATCTATACAGGCCTTTCCCGACTTTCCTGATTCGCCCCACTGGTTGTATGAGGAGATTTTGTAACAAGTGTGTTTTTTCTCTGTCAAAGTCTCATCTATAAAGGTCTGGGAATAGTATTTTCCTTTCCCACTCCTGTCAGGTGTTGGAAATGTATGCACCTTCTTCCAAGATCCTGATGCGTTGGAATAAACCTTGAAACCGGATTCGGTCTCTGACCGGTCTCTATAAGTAAGGTTGATTTCCAAGCCTGTGGAAAAAGTAAAAGTATTGGAAGTGGTATTAGTATTCCCATCTGAGGCTTTTATATACCATCTATAGGATTTGTTAGGTTTTAAGCTCTGTAACAGGTAGTTGGAAAAGGTGTTGTTTGTTACTCCGAGTTTTTGGCCTATTGCGGTTTCTGTGGTTCCGTTGAAGAACCATGTGTCGATTTTGGAACTATTATGATCTACGACTTTTGCTGAAAGAGTGACTTCTGTATCTACTGATGTGTTATTAGGTTCTGGTTCTGTTACTATGGGAGGCGGGTCTGGTTTTAGAACTTTCAGGGTTCTGTTCTCTGTCTTGCTTTGCTGTCCATCTGGCTGACGGAGTTTTATTGTCCAGTTGAAAGTTGCTGGAACTTTTTTCTCTTGAAACGTGTAGCTTATTGTGTTTTCTGTATTGTTTTCTACTGGTGACTGGTTTACCTTCCTTTTTCTCCAAGTTTTTTCCTCCCTGACATAGGTAAGATTTATCTGGTATATTTCTGGTGTTTCTGTACCGTTTCCTTCCAAGGAAAGATTGTACTTCATATATTGGGTGTAGATACCTTCAGGAAAGCTTTCGTGATATCTCCATGTCCCTGTCGAGTTTTCCGCGTATGTTATGTTGTAGTCTGTTCCGTTCGGTGTTGAAGAATTGATTGTAGAAGAGTTCCAGAGAACTTTTTCTCCAGGATTGTAGACTTCCGACGTGTAGTTCCCCGAGTTCTTGTATTTTTGTGATTCTATAAGTTCGGCTCCCGGCTCTAGAGCTAATAGCGAGAACCCTTCATCAGTGTGTCCTCTTTCACCGTCTGTACTGTCTTCTTCTGCGTAGTAGCTAGCTGAGCTTGAGCTGTATGTCCCTGCTCCTCTTGTCCAGTATCCGTCCTGTCCAGCCCCAGTATAGCCGTCTATGAGGACTGCAGGGTTTGTGGAATAACTATAGCTGAATGTTTCGGATGAATCTTCTACACCGTCTCCATCTCCGTCTTTTCCATGGGTTTTGACTGTGTATTTGTAATTGTTTACTGTGGAGCTCCCACCTATGTTTTCAAAAGCTATCCATCCTATATCTTCAGTTGAAGCAGAAGAACCTGAACCTCCAGCTTCCTGCTGAATTTTGAAACCTGTAGAGTTTACTTTAGGGGAAACTGTAGACATGAAGGCAGTATTTTTGTATGTGTTCAAGGTGTGAAAAAGCGCGGGCTGGCTGGAAAAGTTCTGGTTAAACTTGACGTAGTCTCCGTTAAAGCTGTTTCCCTCTCTATGTACATTGCTAGTTGTGTGAATCCCTGCTTCTACTTTTGTGCCGTCTGTAATTTTGTGTGTTCCTTCTTCCACCACTAACCAACCTACTGATTCTTTGCTATGGACCTGATTATCCGGCTCTTCTGTAAAAATTTTAAATGAGCTGTTCGTTACGTTTTTGACCCTTACATCCACCGACTCACCTCCGTTCCTTGTTGCGATGTAGGCTACTACTACTGGATTCTGATAGGTGTATTTGAGGTCTACAGTCTTAATTACTCCGCCGTCTATAGTACTGTCTATAGTGCTGGAGAGCGAAACAACTCCTGATTCACCTATTACATTTTTCTCAAGCCCTAGCCTGTCTTTTCCTGCAGTACCTGTGTTTTTAAGCGTTCCTTCCCACCATTCGGTTTTTACATCCTTTTTCCAAGTATAAGTTATGTTTTCCGTTCTATTAAACCAGAGCTCCGCTTTCTCACATCCTCCGGGTGTGAAGCACTTAGGAGTGTAGGAAAAACTTACAGTCTCGTTTCTAGTCTCTTTTCCGTCCTTCGGTTTTGTTGAAACTATTTTAGGTGCAGATTTTAGCTTTTGTTCCTCATCTATGTTGTAGGAAGGCTCTGGAGATGTATATCGAGTAAGCTTAAAGTTATCGTAATGTGCATCGAAGTTCCAACCGTTAGACCTCAGCGTCACGCGGCTTAAATTCCCGTCCCCGCCTGACCAGTCTACTGTGTTATACTCCAGTGTATACCAACTTCCATGTGAACTAATATCCGAGTGATAATGAGTGTTACCGCTCGAACTAGCTGATCCATGGCACCATGCATGCCGGATACCGCTTGTACTATAACCAAGCCCTACAGATGCAGGAAACTCACAGCAACCGCCGTATCCACCGCATTCAAGGCCGTGGCTGTCTACTTTCACGTCCACTAAAAACCTTGTGTCACCTATATTGGTTAAGAGATCCTGATAAACACTCATAGAACCTCCATTACCCGAACATCCTCCTCTATGGAGGTTTAAAGCACCGTTACTGACTGAAACACTTCCTGCACAGTCGTCGTTGTTGTCTACACCCCACTCTGGATTGTTCAAATCCCCGTCATTAAAATCGTCATAAACAATAAACACATCTGAAGCACTACCCGTAGACGTTGCCTCCGGATTACCGTAGTAAATATAGAAGGTTCTGGAAGAAGCAGCAGATAGATTGACATTTACCCAGACTTTAGTCGAACTGGTGTTGCATCCAGACTCTATCCAGTAGTCCAGTTTCTTCCCTTCCGAGTCCACCAGCCTTATATCTGAGCAGTTACTTTCCATCTTTCCTGAGCTTATTAAAGAACTTGTATCGAATTTAAGCCTTACCTGATAGTTTTTGAGGTCCTCACCTGAGTTCTCAGTTATGTTAACAGGCTTCCTGTACTGCCAGGAAGTGTCAAACCAGGTATCGTAGGCAGAGGCAATATTTGGTAGAAGAAATGCAGATATAACTGCAACGATTAGAACCTTTGTATTCATAATATTAGAACCTTTGTATTCATAATTTTTCTTTCTTCTCTCTATCTTTTAAATTTTTATCCATCCAAACTCTCTGTTGAATGATTTTTACGGTAGGATGGATGTTTGTTCAATTTTCTGATTCTCATATTAGGTTGTATAATAAGACTGGCGTGTCTATCACAGTTTGATATTTTTCGTATGAGAATAAATAAAAGAGAAAAAGAGAGATAGGCCGCTTTTTACACGGTCCTTACTTTTCTTCGAGGATCTCGATACACATTCCAGCTCCAACAGTCTGTCCCATGTCTCTGATAGCGAACCTTGCGAGCTGTGGAATGTCGTCGTTCTCCTCGATTACAAGAGGCGACTTAGGCTTCAGCTTGACGATCGCTGACTCGCCTTCCTTCACGTAGTCAGGATCCTCGTCCTTTGTCTCTCCTGACTTTGGATCCATCGTCTTGACCACGTCAGTAAACTGACACGCTACCTGAGCGGTGTTAACGTGGAATACAGGTGTGTAACCTTCAGTAACCACGTTCGGATGGTTCAAGACAATGATCTGAGCCTGGAACTCGTCTACTACTGTTGGAGGATTGTTGGAATGTCCTGCAACGTCACCACGTTTTACGTCGTCCTTTCCAACTCCTCTTACGTTGAAACCAACGTTGTCTCCTGGCTCTGCTTCCTCAACTTCCTCGTGATGCATCTCGATGGACTTGACTTCTCCACCGATCTCTTCGTTAAGCCTTGTAGAAGCAGGCTCGAAGACTACATTGCCGCCCGTCTGTAGCTTTCCTGTCTCAACTCTTCCTACAGGTACAGTACCTACACCCTTGATCTTGTAGGCGTCCTGGATAGGAACTCTGAGTGGAAGATCAACAGGCTTTGTCGGCTCTTCAAGGTTGTCGAGTGCTTCATGAACTGTAGGACCGTCGTACCAGTCCATATTGTCCGATTCCTCTGCTACATTGTCTCCTTCGTACGCAGAAATTGGAATGAACTTAATATCGTCGGCTGGGAATCCTACACCCTTCAGAAGCTTCTTGGTGTCCTCTTTTACCTCTTCAAAACGATCTTCAGACCAGTCCTGGGTGTCCATCTTGTTGACCGCGACCATAAGCTGGTCGATACCCAGAGTCTTCGCAAGATACGAGTGCTCCTTGGTCTGAGGCTGTACACTGTCATCCGCCGCAACAACTAGAATTCCAGCATCAGCCTGTGAAGCTCCAGTAATCATGTTCTTGATAAAGTCACGATGTCCTGGAGCGTCGATCATAGTAAACTCGTAGTTACTCGTATCGAACTTCTGATGTCGAAGATCGATTGTGACACCTCGCTCACGCTCTTCTTCCAGATTGTCCATCGCGAATGCGAATTCGAAAGTCTCTTTTCCTTGTTCCTCAGCTTTTTCCTCTAACTTCCTCATTTCCGATTCAGGCAGGTTTTCAGTATCCCACAGAAGCCTACCGATCATAGTGGACTTTCCGTGGTCAACGTGCCCGATTGTTACAAGATTAATGTGTGGTTTTTCATGTGCCATTTTATTTCACCTTGATCTATACAGCGAAATATTCTCTATAAACTTTAAAAAGGGTGTGGTATATGGAGGAAAGAAAGATAGGGAGAGAGGAAAAAAACTACTCCTCTATGTCCTCTCCAGGAATAGCCTCCTTCATACCCTTCCTCTTACGTATCTCCAGAATAGTCTCGTTTTGGAGATTTCCGGGCATAGGCTCGAATACCTGGTTCATCAGGTTGTGGTAGCCCTTTCCAGCGGTAGCAGACTTGAGATCGGCTTCAAAGCCAAACATCTCCGCGACAGGCAGCTTGGACTTAATCTTAGTCTGCCTATCACCTTCTTCCATATCAAGAACTTCTCCCCGCCTATTATTGACCTCGTTCATAGCCGATCCCATCTTGTCAGGCGGAGTACTGATCTGGATAATCTGCTTCGGCTCCAACAGAGTAGCGTCCGCATCGATCATTCCTCGCGTGATAGCCTCTCTTACTGCGGGAATGACCTGTGCCGGTCCTCTATGTGCGGGATCTTCGTGTATATCCGCGTCGTGAAGCCTTACCATCAATTTTGCGGTAGGCTCGTTTGCAAGAGGCCCTTCGTCACATATATTCTGGAAAGCGTTCACTATAAGCTCCATGATCTCGTTCAGATGCTTTACTCCCCGTGTATCATCGACAAACAGGTTGCCTTGGTATACGTTGTGGACGTTCTGCGCTGTCTCCTTATCTACGCCCGCTTCAGTTAACTCTTCCTTGACCTCCTGTTCATCCTTATCCCTCACTTTTCCAGTAGGAACTTCTCCGGACATAATCTTGTCGTAAGCCTCTTCTGAAACAGTTTCTACAGAAAGCCAGAACTTGTTATGACGGTTAGGTGACTTACCCATAAACTCTTCTGACTCCCCTCTTATAGATTCACGGTAGACTACGATAGGCTCAGAGACCTGTATATCGATTCCCTGTTCCTGAAGATACCTTTCAACCTTCGCTTCGATATGGAGCTCTCCAAGTCCTGATACGAGAGTCTCTCCAGTCTCCTCGTCGATAGATACCTTGATAGTATTGTCCTCCTTTGCCCTATCACGCAACGCCTCGATAAGGTCAGGAAGGTCAGAAGTTTTCTTCGGTTCAATAGACTTGGTTACAACCGGCTCGAAGACGTGTTCAATCTTCTCAAACGGTTCTATCCTTGTCTCAGTCCCGACTATGGTCTCTCCAGTATTGTAATCCACACCTGTAAGCGCGGCGATGTTTCCTGCTGGTACCTCATCTATAGGAAGTTTTCTAGGACCCGAATAAATTCCTACCTTCTGTGCTCTCTGCGTCGACTTGCTTCCTATCCCATAGATTTCCTGTCCCTCGTCTATCTGCCCGGAGAACATCCTTACTGTACAGATAGTTCCAGCATGCTTATCGCTCTCCACATTAGTCACGACTCCTGCAAACTCTCCCTCGTGTTTACAGTTTTCCATCGACCGTCCTATATCCGAGTCAACATCCCCGTTCCATATAGACGGTATACGGTAGTCCTGAGCTTTTTGAGGGTTGGGTAGATGGTTTACAACCATGTCCAGCACTACTTCGTGCAGAGGAGCTTTCTCCCCTAACTCCTCATTCCTATCATCGCTTACATGGTCGACTATATCCTGAAAGGTTATGCCTGTCTCCTCCATGAACGGCTTGCTTATAGCCCAGTTGAGCAAAGCAGAACCAAAAGCAACAGTTCCATCGTTTACTGAAACAGTCCAGTCCTTATCTATCTCCTCAGGCATCATATCCTTTATAAGACCGTTTACCTCTGCTATAATCTCCTGGAACCTCTGCTGCATTTCCTTATCGGTCAGCTGGAGCTCGGTTATAAGCCGGTCGACCTTGTTTATGAACAGTATAGGCTTAACCCTTTCCTTCAAAGCCTGTCTTAATACAGTTTCAGTCTGCGGCATAACACCGTCAACTGCATCTACTACGACTAGCGCACCGTCCACAGCACGCATAGCTCTTGTAACATCTCCTCCGAAGTCAACGTGTCCTGGTGTATCGATAAGGTTAATTAGGACTTCATCTCCCTCGTATTCGTGGACCATAGAAACGTTCGCAGAATATATAGTTATCCCACGCTCCTGCTCCTGGTCATCATAGTCCATGAAAAGCTGCTCTCCAGCCAGCTGATCTGAAATCATTCCTGCTCTAGCCAGAAGGTTGTCTGTTAGTGTTGTCTTTCCGTGGTCGATATGTGCGACTATTCCAATGTTTCTTATCTGTTCTGGAGTACCGATCATCTCTTTTATTTCCTGAATCTCATCGTCTGACATAAGAATACACCTTTATTTGCGTTAATTAGTACTAAAGAGAACTGTCAATATAACCTTTATAAATGTAAATCGGGCTGTAGAGAAAAAAGGAGAAAGAGAGAAAAGGCTATAGATTGCCTCTAGCCTTCTCCGCCTCCATAATCCTCTCGATAGCCAGGATGTACGAGGCTTCTCTCATCGAAACCTCTTCTTCCTCCTGTACCTCTTTGACTTCTTTATAAGCGCTGACCATATAGTCTTCCAACTTTTCTCTGACCTTTTCCTCACTCCAATACTCGTTTGAGAGGTTCTGCAGCCACTCGAAGTAGCTTGTGGTTACTCCACCAGCGTTAGCCAGGATGTCAGGAACTATTGGAATTCCCTGCTCCTTGAGGAACTCGTCAGCCTCCGCACTAGTAGGTCCGTTCGCCATCTCGATTATCGCTGAAGCCTGTATCTGCTCCATGTTTTCTTCGGTTATCTGATCCTCTATCGCTGCGGGCATCAGAATGTCGACATCCATGGTCAGAATATCATGATTGCTTATCTTCTCTCCTTCACCAAGCTTCTTGTAGTCTCCTGGACTTTCATATTCTTCGAATAGCTTCTGTACGTCTATCCCGTTTTTATCCTGCCATCCTCCTGAGGAATCGCTTATCGCAACCACTTTGTAGCCTTTCTTATCCAGGAATCTAGCTAGATTTGAGCCAACGTTTCCAAAGCCCTGTATAGCTATGGTTGTCTCCTCTTTCTTCCAGCCCCGGTCATCTACAAACTGGTCGACTATATGGGAGCCTCCAAGACCTGTGGCGTAACTTCTAGCCTTGCTTCCACCGAATTCTACAGGTTTTCCTGTAATAACTCCTGGAGCGTGTTCTCCCTCAACCTGCTCGTACTCATCACGCATCCATCCCATTATCTTCGCGTTGGTATTCATGTCAGGAGCTGGAACGTCTTTCTCTGGTCCGATAAATTCGCTGTAAGCTCTCGCATATGCGCGACTAAGCCTTTCCTTCTCCTGTTCCGATAACTCTCTCGGGTCTACTTTCACACCACCCTTAGCTCCTCCGTACGGTATGTCAGCTACCGCGCACTTTAGAGCCATCAGGAACGATAGCTCCTGAACTTCCTCACGGTTAACCTTTGGATGGAATCTTATACCTCCTTTTGTAGGCCCTCTAGCATCGTTGTACTGCATCCTGAAGGAGGGAAAGATTTCGACAGCTCCATCGTCCATCTTTACTGGGAGGCTAACATTAAGCGACTTCTTAGGTCTCTTGAGAAGTTCTATTCCTTTCTTATCCACCCTTTCAGATTCTTTTACTTTTTCGAGGAGGTTTTCGCATACACCGCAGACCGTTTCTCTATCATTGTTTCCGAGATCATCAGACATTTTGAACACCTTCCTTTTCCATGGGCAGTTAACCTATTTAATTTTTGTGACTTCCAACCTACTCATTGTCCTCGCCGAACCCGCCTTCTTCCCGCTGTATGCCTTGGTAGTATTCTTCTATCACTCCGAGTATAGAATCGGCAGGGTCCTCCTCTTGTCTGGGTCTTTCCATAGAAAATGATTGGATTCTAATATTATCAGTTTTTCCCTTAAAGATGTTCAGCCAAGAAAACTCTAGTTCTCTGCCCTAACTGTAAAGCTGCACCAATCGCAGGCTTTAGGGCGCCTTTTAGAATCCATCCCCCTACAAAGCTTACGATAAGACCGGCTGTAGTGTAAAAAAAGGATCCAGCAACTTTTAAAGTGTAATAAATTCCTCCTAGGAGCATTAGCGCAGCTATAGCGGATGCGGCAAGCGTAGCCACCTTACGGAACAGGGAAACCGCTTCCTGGTTAGCGTCCATCTTAAAACCTGTTTATAGCTGGTACCTATTTAAAGGTTTCTTCACTTCTGAGAATTTTAAGAGCATTATCCCCTATTCTTTGTAAGAATAATCCCTAGTTACAGGCTTGTTCCTCTCTTTGAAAGCAGCCCAACGCTTTTCTATGAGGTTGAAGCATTTCTTGATTCTATCATAACCTTTTTGGGAGTCTTCCTTGAAGAAAATCCTTAGTTTTTTTGTTTTCTCCCCTTTCTCCAGCTTGAGAAGTATATGTGGATAGCTTAGAAAATCGCACTTTTTTTCTATGCTATTAATCTCTCTGAAGAAGACTTTTCCAGCAAGTATCTCCTCCTCACCAACCATTGAGGCGATTTTATCCCAGTCATCCTTTCCCTTAAGCTTTTCTCTTTTAATAGCTATCTCTGAGACTTTTACATCGCCTAGAACGGATTTGAATGTCTTATTGTTCCTTAAGCCCATGCTTACAGATCTGTCCCTGTAGGTCATACAGTAAAAAAATTAGAAAGAGGGGGTTAAAACTTTAACCCCTAAGGCTGGAAACGGTTAGGTGTTCTTGGGAACGGAATCGTATCTCTGATATGGTCCATGTCCGTTATCCAACGGATAAGGCGTTCTATGCCTAGTCCGAAGCCGGAGTGGGGGACAGAACCGTACTTCCTCAGGTCAAGGTACCAGGTATAATGGTCCAGATCCGCTCCTTCTTCCTTTAAACGGTCTATCAGAACCTGGTTATCCGTCTCTCGTTCAGATCCTCCTATCATCTCTCCGTATCCTTCTGGAGCGATAACGTCATCACATAGGACCTGCTCCGGCTTTTCTGGGTCGCTCTTCATGTAGAACGACTTCGCCTCGACAGGATACTTTTCAACGGTCAAAGGCTCTTTCCTGTCCTCTGTAAGGAAGCGTTCCTCAGGTGTTCCGAAGTCGTCTCCCCATTCGATGCCGAAACCTTCTTCCTGAAGCTTTTCGACCGCTTCAGTGTAAGTCATTCTATCAAAGGGAGCGCTTACTGAAGCTATTACTTCAGGGTCTCTTCCCAGAGCCTCAAGCTCCTCCGACCTTTCCTCCACTACTTTCTGGCAGATATGTTCGATAAGCTTTTCCTGTATCTCCATGTTCTCTTCGTGGTCGACCCATGCTGCTTCAGGCTCGAGGTGCCAGTACTCTGTAACATGCCTCTTAGTCTTCGACTTCTCCGCTCTAAAGCTCGGAGCGAAGGCAAAGACTTTCTCCAGCGAAAAGGTTAACGCCTCAGCGTACATCTGCCCTGACTGGGAAAGGTAGGCGTCTTCTCCAAAGTAGTCTAGGTTGAACAGTGTTGAGCCTCCTTCACACGCTGATGCGGTAATCAGTGGGGGCTGAACCTCTATCCAACCTCTTTCCTTGAAGAAGTTCCTTGCCGCGTCTATTATAGTTTCCCGCACTTTCATCATGTTCCTCATCTTCCCGCTTCTAATCCATAGGTGGCGTTTGTCCAGTAGGAATGAGGTTGATTTGTCGTCTGTTATCGGGAACCTTTCTGCGTTATGTATAACATTTATATTCGAGGCATGGACTTCGTAGCCGGTTGGAGCTCTTTCGTCCTCGTGGATAGTGCCTTCTATCTCTACTGAGGACTCTATACGTATGTCCGCGGCTTTTTCGAACGTTTCTTCTTCTACCTCATCTTCCTTGAAGACGCATTGTATCGTACCTGTCTTGTCCCTAAGCCTTACAAACGCGACCTTATTGCTTGAGCGCTCCCTGTAAACCCATCCTCTGAGTTTCACTTCTGCGCCTTCTCCTTTTTCCTCTGCCTCTTCTATATACATTGTACCTTATCCTTTCACACGAATCTTTTTAAAATCAACTGCTGTTGTAGGGAGTATGTGAATCTTAAGCTGTGATTATTGACTTTTTGTCAACTTTTATGCTATTTACTAACGTATATGTTAGAAATACTCCTATACTCTGGAAAAACTGCATCAGGTTTTCTAGCCCTGATTTTCTTCTTAAATATTTATGTGTACGTGACTAATTTAGTTCTAGGTGCATTACTGTGAAAAAGACAGCTGCTGTCGCGATACTTACTGCTTTAATGTTGGTAACTCCAGCCGTTGCTGAAACTTCAAACAGTACTGGTTTTCAGATAGTGACTGTAGAGGGAGAAGATGCTTCTAAGGTCAATGAGATAAAGATAGGATACCGCGACGGTATAGAGGTAGGTCTGGAAAACGCTGATTATGAGAACGCGAAGTTTGTAGCCTACCTTGACGGTCAGGAGATGTTTATGGGCGACGATGAAGAGATCTCCATAAGACCGGATTATAAGCTCAGCACTGGAAAACAGGAGCTGAGAATTGAAAGACAGTCAAGGAGAGAGGAGGACGTTTCCAGGACAACGATGATTGACATCAGGGAGATCGACAGAGAGAGGGATGACGAAACCAACGTTGATTCTGAGGATATGGAAACCGTTAACGGCTCTGATAGTGAGGATTTCGCGATCGCAACTGTCAAAGGACAGGACGCGGACCAGGTGAATGGCCTTGACGTGGAGGTCGGCGAAAATGTAGATATCGGTCTTGAAGGAGCTGAATTCGAGGAAGACAAGCTCAGAGCTTTTATTGACGGGACAGAGATGCATGTCGAAGAAGGAGGAGTTACCATGGTTCGTGACATTAAAAACGTTGGAAAAGGACAGCACGAGCTTAAGCTTCAATACTACTACGAGGGAGAAGGCACGTTAAACGCTTCTACACAGATAGATATCAAGGATATTGAGGAAGATAGGGATTTAAGTAGGTCGGAACCCGGCGATTTCAAAATCGAGAGCATTGCAGGACAGGAAGCAGACCGGGTTAACGATCTAGAGCTTTCTGAAGGCGATAGGATTGATTTTGAGCTTGATGGTATAGACAGAGGGAAGTACAGGTTCGAAGCGTTCATAGACGGTATAGAGCTCCCAGCACCCGAGGACGGAATAGTTTTGACCTCGAAAGTGGGAGATCTTGAAGAAGGCAGTTATACGTTAAGGATTGCCAGCATATTTGACGATGAAGAAGCGACTGACGCGGAGACAGAGGTAGAGGTGACAGACGTAGAAACACGCGAAGAAAAAAGGATGCCGGACGAGTTAGATACTGAACTGTACGACCCGGACTTTAATCCTGACGTGGAGGGTCAGAAAGTGGAGAGAAACGATGGGAGTATTGTAATAACTGCTACAGAGGAATCGCTAAGTAGCGATGACAAAGTTGTTGTAGGTGACAGTATAGAGGATTTAACCGAAGTAAAACTTCGTTACAAGAGAGGAGCCGGCGGTTTAGGTGGCGGTGTAAAGCTAAAGATTGAGAAGGAAGATCCTTCATCTGTCGAGAACGAGGATATGGAAGTATATTCAGTCCTCGAGCTCTCAGGCCAAAACCTTGAGTTAATAGGTCCGGTTTTGAAGTTTGCTGTGGAGAACGAATGGGCTGACCAGTACGGCTTCGACGAAGCTGCCCGTGAAAGAGGTGGAAGCCGGGGTTCAAAGGCTGAAATCGCGTTTTACGATGTTGAAGAGGACTGGCAACGTATGGGAGCCTATATTAGAGATACGACAAGCACCCACAGTATCTACCATCTACAACCCTTCAGGCTGGACGAGGATATGAGTCTTGAGAGCAAGACTAACACTATAGCTATCGGCGGGAACCCTGAAGGTGGTCTAGTCTACGCTGTAAGCCCTCAGGGTCAGTGTGAGAGCTTTAAATCAGAGGAAGAGATTCCTAGTGGATACGAAGTTATAGAAAAATCCTGTATCGAGCGTGAAGAGCTTTCAAGGGAGAAAGAACAGCTTAGAGGCAGGATAAATGACTTGATGGAGGATATAAAAGGAAATGAGGACAGGGGAAGTGAAGAACATGTTGAAAGGCTGCAGAATGCTACAGACGAGCTTGAGAAAGGGAATATCGACAGGGCGGAGCAGATCTATGAAGAGGTGCAGAAAGAGACTGCAAAAAGCTTCCTAAGAGGGTTCATAATCAAGGTAGTTCAGGATATCCTACCGTTTTAGGGAAATTAGCTGGATCCAATTCTGCGCTAGTAATTGCGCTGGCCGGGATTTGAACCCGGGTCGCCGGCTATTTTCTCTCATGCCCCTCGGAGCGGAAGTGATATTCAGAGCGGTTCACTTTGAACCGGTCATTGCGTCCTCAGAGCGTAACCTGAGTCGGGAAGCCGGAGTCTTACCGAGCTGGACCACCAGCGCTTAGAGAGACTTTCTTGACCAGATTTTTATCTTCTTCGATTGTAAGGTTCTTCCTTTAGAAATAGATAAAAACAAGAATAATAAGAAGAAAAAATCTTCAAACGCTTCAGATGCAGAGGGATCAAAGAACCTCTACGTTTGCTGCCTTAGGGCCATCTTCCGACTCTTCTGTCTCGAACTCGACGTCATCTCCTTCCTGGATTTCCTCACCGTCCACGTCACTGATATGGAAGAAGAGATCGTCTTCGTCCTCGTCAGCGTCTTCGGGCTGAATAAAGCCGTACTTCTTGACGTCGTGGAAGAAAGCTACTTCACCTTTCAAAACTTTCACACCTCCTTTAGATACCAAACAATGCGGGGGCCAGCTTTTAAAATTGTGGCCCTTCCCCTTCCCGAATAAAGTTCTCCATGGCAGGGCTGGGATTTGAACCCAGGTCCACGGCGCCCGAGGCCGCGATGATACCGCTACACCACCCCGCCAAATATTGCTTTCAAAAAGGCTCTAGAGAAGAATGGGTTATCCGGAGATTAAAAACCTGTTCTAGAGAACCGCAGGAACAATCGAAAAAGCAAGTATTCCAACGAATACAAAGAGTGTAAACGCAGACACTACTCTTGAAAGACCGCCTTCCCATTCAGGCTTGTAATGTTCGACGAGAGTTGAAAACATCCAGCCTCCGTCGAGAGGCTTTAGAGGAAGCATGTTGAAGACTCCCACTCCTAGATGGATCATTGTAAGGAACAGAAACAGCTTCATGAGGACAAGTACAGGCGTTTCCAGCCAGGCAAGTCCCGCCTTTACTTCCCGTTCAGGCAGTACAGCGATACCTAGGTAAGGTTCTTCCTTATTTTCTATCTTCCCACCCAGCTTTTCTATCCTCTCATCCGCTTTATCGTCCAGAGAGTCGTAGTCCTCTTTTATCCACTTCCATCTCAGAAGTTGCGTCTCCTTGTCTTCAGGAACGATGAAATTATTATGCTCTTCGTAGGTCTCTATACTGCCCGGAAACCTCGATTCCAGCGGAACCAGAACATAATCCACCGGGGCGGGCGAGTAAGACTTGTTTTTCTCAGGCTTTACTCCTATTTTAACAGTTTTGTTGAAACTTGTGCCGTTATAATTCCCTCTTACCTCTATAGAATCGTTGATTGTAAGATTCGAAGCTTCTTCAAAGTCTTTTAGGTCTTTTATCTCCTCGCCGTTCATATAGGTGACTACCATACCTTTCTTTAGGCCAGCCTCCTCCGCAGCTGTACCATTGACCACCTGAGCTACCTCAACTCCTTCGTGGTTGTACAAGCCTTTTACCTCTCTTCCGCCATGTGTTCCAGTAGTAGCTCCGAATATTACAAGGAAGACTATAAAAGCTACTGTAATATTTGAAAAACTACCTGCAGCAAGCACTCTTAGCTTTGAAATCCAGTTACCATTGCTCCAAGGAGGTCCTTCGCTTGTTTTTTCCTCCTCG
The DNA here is from genome assembly GCA_022865275.1 of Candidatus Nanohalarchaeota archaeon QJJ-9. Classification (GTDB taxonomy): domain Archaea; phylum Nanohalarchaeota; class Nanosalinia; order Nanosalinales; family Nanoanaerosalinaceae; genus JALIDQ01. The sequence goes on from JALIDQ010000002.1 coordinate 32,923, forward strand.
CTTCCAGGCATCATGTCCTCTCCTTCAGGCTCTACAAAAGCTCCTGGGATTATCCCTAGTATGAACCAGCCTACTGATTTGATATTGAATCCCTCGTTCCTTCCTACCACACCGTGCATAAGCTCGTGTACCGCTGCTACAGAACCTATCGCAACTATCCAATACCAGAACGGAATGAGCATAACTCCCGGCCTAAGGCTTAACTGCGTGGAAGGAGTCGGTAAAACTAGCCTTACCCCAGCAACCGCCTCCGGAACCATAATAACCTTCAGGAAGTTCTTTGTAAGGAAGTATAGAGCTACCGCCATCACTCCAAACGCTACAAGGACTCCTAAGCTAGACCATACCTTCCATAGTCTTGGAAAACGTTTTGCCACTCTGTCCAGTAATTCTATTCCTTTATCCGTCCTCCTTACAAAAAGTATCGACTTTCTCTCGATTTTATCCTGATCGCGCCAGAGAAAATATGCGACTGCTAGAACGAATAAAACTATCGCGGTATTGTTAAGAGTCAGGAGACCTTCTAGCATAGAAACAACCTTCTCAGAGAACAGTTAAAAAAGTGGAGTATCCTGTAGAAAATTTCCTAGACAGTTCCAGATTTTTAACATTCCAAGACAAAATTTAAACCAGAGCCGGGACCTAAAATGGAGAGGAAGTATTACGCAATAAAGCTCAGCATAGCTATGATCTTTGTCTATCTCCTACAGTTCCTTTTACCCTCACTAACCCAGCACCTAGCTTTTCAGGCTTCATCGTTCCTAACAAGACCCTGGACCTTTGTTTCAAGTATCTTTGCGCATTCTCAGACCGATTTGATGCATCTTTTGAACAACCTGTTCTTCCTCGCTCTGTTTGGAAGTATATTAGAGGGAGAAGTAGGTTCCAGGCGTTTTCTTGGAGCCTTTCTTTTAACCGGCTTGTTTGCAAACCTTTCTGCGTTCTTCTTTTATCCTGAATCACTTGTACTTGGAGCATCAGGAGCTATCTCCGGTATAGTTGCGGCACTCGCAATCTACAAGCCCCGTCAGATAGGGCTTTTCTGGGGTGTTCCTGTTCCTATGTGGGTTGCATTTCTGGGATGGATTGTAACAAACCTTGTAGGATTTGGTGCAGAGTCTTCTATAGCTTTTGAAGCCCATCTTTTTGGCCTATTCGCAGGCTCAATCTATGGGGCCTATCTAAGAAATAAAAGAGAGAGAAAAAAGAAAAGCAAGGAATCGGTAGATGAGGAGGAGATAGAGAAATGGGAGGAAAGGTTTATGTAACCTACCAACGCGGATCTAAGAGAATCATAAACTCCTTTAGCTTCTTCTTAAGCTTCTTCTCCTCTCTTTTAACCACTTTCATCTGCTCGTAGCTTAGTGCTCTTCCCATCCTGCTCACTCCAGCCAATCGTTCTCTTCCTGACTTTCCTCTCTCTGCTTGAAATGCTGGCTTTTATCGTCCTGTTTATCCATGTTACCACCTTTCTTTTGCTTTTCTCCCATTTTACGACCTATTTTGTCTAAATATTCCTCTATATCCACGCCTTCATCCTTGAGAGCGTTTGCATGGTTTTCGATGAGAGAATCAACAATCTGGAGCATTTTAGAGAGCTCTTTCTTCTCCTTTACAAGCGTTTCAAGAGCTCCTTTGTGGTATCCGACTTTTTCCTGTTCGGGCATGGTATCAGGAAACAGGTAGGGAACAACTATTTAATAAATGTTCACAGACCAGCTTTTTCCTTCTGTTGCTGAAACTATAGAACTCGAATCTGGCTAGTTCTGAAACCGGTAAAACAATAAAAATAGAATAGGGGGCTTCTAACCCCAGAGCTTCTTACCTCTCTCGCTCTTAACTCCATTAACGTAGCTGATCATTCCGGAGAAAAATCCAACATATCCTACTGCGATTAGAGCCCAGTTAAGGTTGCCTGTAGGTATCAACTGAGCTATACCGGTAGTAATCACTAGACTAATTACCATAGAGATGATACCAGAGATCACAGATTCTTTGAAAGGTTTTAGAAAGTATGCTAGCCCTGAGCCAGCTAAAATAGCGATAGCCCAGTTCATTCCTAACATAGCAAGCTGATTCATTTGTTTACACCTAATAGAACTATTATCAGACTGATTTTTTATAGATTTGCTCTGTACTTAGCCCAGGCGGAAAGAGTTAACGCGTCAGAGACCTCGTCTGCAAGAACTTCTTCAATACTTTCCTCATCAACCTTCCGCAGTTCATCGGTATCCTGCTCCGCAAAACCTTCCGCTAATAGGATGTAAGCTTTTGAATCTATAAGACTGTTGAACGGATAAATCTCCCCGATTAACTCTACACTCTGAGGCTGTATCCCTAGCTCTTCATCAACCTTCATCTCCGCCGCATCTTCCGGATCCTCTTCCTCACTTATTCCCCCGTTTATGAACTCTAAGGATTTTTTGTTCGTAGCGTATCGTACATCCTCGGTCATATAGAAGTTTCCAGAATCATCTTTTGCAATCACTACAAGAGAACTATCCATCTTGATAAGGTTTCTAGTAGTCTCTGTTCCGCTAGGAGTGACTACCTTGTTCTCCTGCAGTTCCATCAAAAGATTCGCGTAGACAGTATTTCTCTCCTTAGTCTCCCATTTTTCCTCTGGCATAAAGAAAGGTTTGGGTTCCTGACTTAAATCGTTATCCAATATCCGAGCGCTCGGAGTTATCTATCATTTTAAAAATAGGCGCATAGTTTTTCCTTATGGATCTAGAGGTCGCGATAGTGGATGGGTACGTGGACGAGCCAGCGCACCATGGAGCGCCTCCGTACATTTCCACGTATCCGCGTTATGTATCAGGCGCTCTTGTAGATTCTGGAATAAGCAGAGACTCTATCAAATACTACACCATAGACCAGATACGTGATGACTCTGAAAAGTACAGGAAAGCGATTTGTTCTGACCTTCTTATTGTTGTAACTGGTATGGCTGTTCCTGTAAACTCTGTGGGTGGAGATTACATGGAACGGGATGAGATGGACGAGCTTGCAAGTAAGGCACAGGGTACCACTTTAATAGGCGGTCCTGTACAGTTTGGAGTGCTTGAAAAAGGTGGAGAAGTCGCTAAAGGGATTCCAGAGTCGTTTGACTTTGTTGCAGAGGGTGATATAGAAGCTGCGGTTTTTGACCTGGTACATAACGACCTTGAAGGTTTTAACAAGAGGCAAAGATCGCTAGATGAGCTTGAAAGATGGTCTAAGAAGGGGGCTTTTATCGTCCAGCAGCATCCAAACCACCCTGATTATATTATCACTGAGGTAAAGATTGGCCGCGGATGTCCGTTTAACTGCTCGTTCTGCATCGAACCTCTTTACGGCAAACCTACCTTCAGAAATCCTGAAAAAGTTGTAGAAGAGGTAAAAGCTCTGAATTCTTTTGGGATAAACGACTTCAGGCTTCAAGCACCGAATTTCCTGACCTATGGAGGTGATGGGGTCCATCCTAACCCTGAGGCGATGGAGAAACTTTACTCGGGTATAAACGAAGCGGTGAATAATCTGGAGACGCTCCATCTGGACAACTTCAACGCGAATGTCATAGTAAACTACCCTGAGAAGTCGAGGAGATGCCTAGAGACCATTGCGAAGTATAACACTCCTGGAGACACGTGTTCCCTTGGCCTTGAATCAGCTGATTCTGCGGTCCAGGAGGCTAATAACTTGACTATAAGCAATCAGGAGTGTATGGAAGCTGTAGAGATGATAAACGAGATAGGAGGCTTCCGAGTTAACAACGAAAGAAGTTTACCCAAACTTCTTCCAGGTATAAACTTCGTGTTTGGTCTGAAAGGCCAGACTGAGGGGACTTTTGAGAAGAACTTTGATTTCCTAAAGAAGATTTACGATAAAGGACTGATGCTTCGGAGGATTAATCTTCGCCAAGTCTCTACACATCCTGGAACAGAGATGTATGATTTTGGCAACAGGCTTGTGAAGGAGCATAAGTCTCTTTTCCACAAATGGAAGGAGCGTATCAGAAAGAAGATAGATAATCCTATGCTTGAAAGAGTAGCGCCTCCTGGAACGGTTATACGGAACGTCTACGCGGAGTACCACGAGGGTAAGAAGACTTTTGCAAGGCCTCTTGGAAGCTATCCTTTGCTTATAGGTCTGAACGAGAAGTATGAGATAGGTTCTAAGTTTGATGTGGCGGTAACGGACTACGGATACCGCAGTATATCTGGTGTAAAGTATCCTCTTGATCCTAACTCTGCTTCAATGAACGAGCTATCGTCTGTTCCAGGTGTAGGTCAGAAGCGTGCAGGTAAGCTGGTTATAAACCAGCCTTACGATTCTCTTAAGGAACTAACCAAGATTTTAGAGGAGAAGTCTCTGAAGTTCTTTGAGTTATAGGAAGTTTTATTTAATAATGGAACTATTTGATTGTTATGCCATCGAACCTGACTCTTTTGTTCGCGGATAGAAGAGCGGATTTTGCGATGGTCTTCCTTGTTGCTTTTCTGCTTCTAGTGTTTTTGTTGGGAGCGATGAGCGAGGGCTGTCCTCGAGGTTTTAGCCTTGACAGGTCTATGGATGCCTGTGTAGACAACTCTTCTCTTGACCAATCCCAGTACAGAGCGGCAGAGATAGCTGTTGAATCCTTAGAGAGCTCAAAATTAGTTGTTGTGCAGAATGTATTGACTTTAAAGTGTCCGGGGTGTTTTAAAGTTATTATAAACCATGAAGATCTTTACAACAATGTTACTCTCATGGACTGGACTGTAGCGGAGTCGACAGGCTGGAAGTAGAAAAGAAAAATATAGGAAGGCCTGTTTGCACAGGCTACTGTGGTCCTGTATCGTTTACAGGCTGTTCTGGATTAGTTGTATTTCCTTCAACAGGTTCTGTACCGTTCTCAGGCTCTTCTGTTGTGTTTCCTTCTTCCGGTTCTGTAATGTTTCCAGGCTGTTCTGGTGTCTGATTTATTTGTTCTCCTGCTCCCGGATTTCCAGGAGTTTGATTCCCTGGTGTTGTGTTTTCTGGTCCTTGATTGCCTGGATTTTCTTTAGGTCCTTTGCTCTGGCTCTTGTTCATTGCCTGTCTCTTTCTTTCCATTGCTTGTTCCATGTTGTTCAATGCGTTCTGCATTCCCTGTCTTGCCTGTTCGTTAGGCGCGTTTTGAACTGTTTCTCTCATTTTCTGCATCGCTCTCTGAAGTCCTTCTGAATCAGGGTCTTCTGAGCGATTTACTGCTTTGCCCATGTTTTTTGCAGCTCTTTCTGCTGCTCTTGTCTGGTTTCTTTCCATTGCCTGTTCTGCTTCTGCTGATCTTTCCTGAGCTACTTCTGTAGCGTTTTTAAGCCCCATACTCATAGCTGCGTTATCCCATGCGACTTCTAACCCATATAACGGAGAACCTGCTCCGATCATCCCTGGGCTAAAGTCTGCCTGGGCTGTGGCTAAAGGACTTATAGCTACGACCAGTGCTGCGATCAAAATTTTTCTGTTCATAAAGATTTCACCTTAGTTATAATAAGAATGCTAGGCTTTAAAAGTAATTGCTTAATAATTTGTTTTTGCTGTCTCAGACTTTCTTGTATATTCCATGGATCTCTTCTAAACCACCGACTTCTACAGGTATTCCTACTAGTTCTACTTCCTTTTTTTCACCTGTTTTTGTCTCCCTTAATGCTTTAGAATTAATCCTTTCACCGTTTAGGCACTTCTTTGTATATTTCAAAGCTGTTTCCTGCCTGCTTTCCGGTACTATGTGATCATCGAGATCTTTTTCTAAGATTTCCTCTTCCTTGTATCCGAAAAGCTCCTGGAACTGCGGATTAACTTCTTTAACTTTGACATCAGGCCCTACCCGTGCTATAGCTACAGGTATTTCATTGAATAGTTCTTCATACCTTTTTGTGTGGAGCATAATCTCCTCTTCTAATATTTTATGGTAGCCTTCTTGTTCAATAGCTTCTGAAAGGACGTTAAACTGTGCTTGAGGATCGCCGCCTTTTTTTAAATACCTGTCGGCACCGAGATTGAGCGCTTCCATAGCTACTTCCTCTCTTCCTTTACCTGTGAACATTATAAAGGCAGGAGAGTTTTTATCAGTTTTTACCTCCTCCAGAAGATCTAGCCCGTTTATTTCAGGCATTTCGTAATCCGATACTATTACTTCGTATTTGTTATTTTCAATCTTTTCAACCGCTTTTTTAGGGTTTTGTACTGTATCTATCTCGTATTTGCCCTTGAACCTCTCAAGATATAATTTTTCCTGTTCAAGAAAAGATTCTTGGTCGTCTACAAGCAGAACAGAGAGCTGTATTTCCTCTGTTGATGGAGGCATTTTAGATGTTTTTTATAAATTGCCCGACTTTTAAAAGTGCGAGGGCGGAGATTCGAACTCCGGAACCCCTACGGGACAGCGCCCTCAACGCTGCACCTTTGACCACTTGGTTACCCTCGCGTTGGAGGCGTAAAGTTCTTGATATTATATCACTGGCATCTGAAGTTTTAAATCTATGGACTGTTGTGAGAGACGGTCTTACAAAAAATGTAAAAGAGTTTGTAGAGAATACTCCCGGCTATGGAACTCAGTATTCTCTTTGGGGGTACCCAGGGACAGGGAGTCGACAAGGTAGCAGAGATCGCTGCAAAACTTTTTGCGAACATGGGATACTATATTTTCCGTTACAGGGATTACAGCTCTCTTATCGAAGGAGGCCACAGCTTTAGTGTTTTGAGTGTTTCCGAAAAACCTATACACTCTCATAAAAAAGAGCTAGATGTTATATTAGCGCTTGATGAGGATGTTATGGATAGGCACAGCGATAGACTAGCGGAGGAAAGCTGTGTTCTAACACCTGAAGGTTTGGAGGAGGATGTTAATTATAACTACATCAACACAGCGCTTTTAGGAGGGCTAGCCAAACTTTTTGGGGTAAAAAAGAACAGACTGGAAGAAGTTGTGGAAGAAGAACTTCAGAAAACATCTGTAGGAAATAAAAAAGCGGTAGAGGAAGGATACCAGTCATTCGAGCAACTTGTAGAGCTGGAAGACAAGGAAAGATCCTATGAGATAATGACAGGGAGCCAGGGAGTGGTTAGAGGAGCTATAGAATCAGGTATGGATGTTTTCCTAGCCTATCCTATGACTCCTGCTACACCTGTGTTCCATCTTCTTGCGGAGAAGGAAGAAGACGAGGACTATATAACCTACCAGCTTGAAAATGAACTTGCAGTAGCTAACGCAGCCTTGGGATCAGCCCATACAGGAGCTAAGACCATGGTAGGTACCTCGGGTGGAGGTGCAGACCTTATGTCAGAAGCTACGTCTATGCAGGGGATTGCGGAGATACCTTTTGTTTTATACCTTGCACAGAGAGCAGGAGCGGGTTCAGGAGTACCAACCTATACAGCACAGGCTGACTTAGGCCTTGCTACGAAAGGAGGGCATGGAGAGTTCCCAAGAGTAGTTATAGCTCCTGGTGACGCTGTAGAATCGGTAGAAGCCGCTAACCAGGCTTTCTACTTCGCAGAAAACTACCGGCTGTTGTCTGTAATTCTAGGAGACAAGCATGTAGCTGAATCGGATTTCACATTTACCAGCGAGCCGGATACTGTAGAAGTAGGTCGAAATATAGATTCGGAAAACCAGGGAGGCGAATACGAAAACTACAAGATCACAGAGACGGGTAACAGTCCCAGAAGCGTACCGCAACTCAACGTTGTCAAGTCTTCTTCTTACGAGCATGATGAGAAAGGTATAACTGTAGAGGATGCTGAAAAAGTAGATGAGATGACAGAAAAGCGCTTAAGGAAGGGAGAGGAGGTTGAAAAAGAGTCCAAAAGATTTGAACGCTTTAAGGTACACGGAGACCAGAGTTCTAGCACTGTTATCATAGGCTGGGGATCTACAAAGGGAGTCCTTAAAGACGTAGCGAAGGAGAAAGGTTACAGTTTCCTACAGGTATTCTATCTCGAACCGTTTCCCGAAGAGATAGAAGAGCATTTAAAGGATGCAGAAGAGGTTGTTCTGGTAGAAAATAATTCAACAGGGCTTTTGGGAGATCTTATAGCTGAAAATACAGGTATTAGAATAGGGGATGATCAAAAAATCTTGAAATACGATGGAAGACCGTTTAGAAGGGACAAACTTTTGGAAAGGATAGACGAGGTTCTAGGATAATGGATCTGGAAGATTTGGAGACAGGAGCTGGGAAGACGTGGTGTCCTGGATGCCATAACTTTATGGTTTTACAGGCGGTAAAGAACGCTATAGTTGAGCATTCGGAGGAAAACGATTTGGAATGGGAGAAGTATTCGATGGCTACGGGTATAGGATGTCACGGGAAGATGTTTGACTATCTTGACATTGGAGGTGTCTACTCTCTACATGGTAGGGTTATCCCGACGCTTACTGGGATGAAAATTGGCAATCCTAACCTTGTACCTATAGGTTTTGGAGGAGACGGCGATACTTACTCTGAAGGAATTTCTCACCTAGTACATGCTGCGAGGTTTAATCCTGATGCTGCTATGGTAGTCCACAACAACCGTGCTTTCGCTCTTACCACAGGACAGGCCACACCGACTACAGGTAAGGGATCAGTAACCAAGGCACAGCCCCAAGGGCATTTTGAAGAGGCCATAAATCCGATCGAACTTGCTATATCAAACGATACAAGCTTTGTAGCCAGGGCATATCCCCGTAATATCTCTCAAACAACTGAAATTCTCCGTGAGGCTATGGAGTGGGATGGATTTGCTCTTGTAGATCTTATATCCCCTTGCCTTGCTTACAACATAGACGTGATGGATCTTGAGGATAGGATGTATTATATGGAGAATCATAACCCTAGAGACAAGCAGAAAGCGTTTTCAAAGGCTGTGGAGTGGGAGAAAGGTGATAAGCTCCCTCTTGGTATTTTCTACAGGAAAAGTAAAGATACTATGGTTGAGAGGAGACCTCAGCTTGAAGAGCTTGCGGAAGACGATAAAGCGTGGTTTATGAAGTAGAAGAGGCCTTACCCAAACATAGAAAAGATTTCATATCAAGCATCTGATAGAGATGGTAGAAAACCCTATACCTGAGAAAGAAGTATACGCGGACAACAACGCTACAACTCCAGTAGATCCTCGTGTAAAAGAAGCGATACAGCCTTTCCTGGAAGAAAAGTATGGAAACCCTAACTCCATGCATAGCAGAGGAAGAGAGGCAAGAGAAGCGGTTGAGGAAGCTAGAGCGAAGATTGCATCGCTTATAAATGGGGAAAAGGAGGAAATAGTGTTTACAAGCTGTGCAACAGAAGCAAATAACCATGCTTTGAAGGGTGCAGCATTCTCAAAAAAAGGAAAACATATAGTGACCACCAAAATAGAGCATGACTGCGTTTTAAACGCTTCCAACTGGCTGGAAGAGCAGGGATTTGATGTCACCTACTTGGAACCCGATAAGAACGGTTTTGTCTCACCGGAACAGGTGGAAGAAGCGGTGAGGGATGATACTATACTAGCCTCAGTCATGCTTGCGAACAACGAGATAGGAACCATTGAACCTATAGAAGAGATAGGAGAGCTTCTTGAGAAGAAAGACATTCTATTCCATACAGATGCGGCTCAAGCGGTTGGTAAGATTCCTGTGGATGTGAAAAAGCTTAAAGTCGATATGCTTACTCTTAATGCACACAAGATGTATGGACCGAAAGGTATAGGTGGGCTATGGGTTAAAGATAACGTGAAAATCGACTCCCTGATCCATGGGGGCGGCCAGGAAAAAGGAAGGCGTTCGGGAACAGAGAACGTTCCCTATATTGTAGGTTTTGGGAAAGCTGCGAAGATAGCAGAATCAAGCCTGAAAAGCGACCGAAAGAAGTTAAATAAGATTTCCGGGAAGCTTATGGAGCTTATTCCCGAAAAAGTTGATAATGTGGTAGTGAATGGTCCTGAAGATGTTGATAGACGGTTACCCGGCAATACCAACTTCTCGTTCCACGGGGTAGAAGGGGAAAGCCTAGTTCTCAGGCTGGATTCAAAAGGTATAAAAGCTTCAACTGGTTCTGCATGTGCTTCGGAAAGTCTTGAGGCATCACATGTTCTTAAGGCTATAGGTCTGGATGAATCTTTGGCTCACTCTTCTTTAAGGATGAGCTTTGGAAGGTTTAACAGTATTGAGGACGTGGAAAAAATCCGGGAAGTCCTCCCGGGAGAGGTTGAAAAACTTAGGGAGATAAGTTCTATGTGATACTATGTATTCAGAAAAAGTTATGAAGCATTTCAGAAACCCTAGCAATATGGGTGAACTAGATGAACCAGACGTAGAGGTGCAGGTCGGAAACCCTACCTGCGGAGACATGATGACGGTTTATATGGATATAGAGAAGAAGGGAGACGATAAATACGTGGAAGATGTAAAGTTTGAGACTTTTGGGTGTGGAGCTGCTATAGCGACGTCTTCAGTAGCTACAGAGCTGGTTAAAGGCGAGACAATTGAGGAAGCTGAGGAGCTTGAGTTTGAAGATATTGCGGATAAACTTGGCGGGCTGCCTAAGATAAAGATGCACTGTTCTAACCTTGCATCGGTTGCTGTACATGAAGCTTTATACCAGTACAGGAAGGAAGAAGGTATGGAGATATCCCAAAAACTTGAAAAACAGCATAAATCAGCTTTAGAATCTAAGAAAGCTGTGGAAGAGAGAAGAGAAGGACAAGGAAAGGTTTTTGAAGGGTGATAAGATGGATAAGGACCTTTATATAGATGAGGATAAATGTATAGGCTGTAGTTCGTGTGTTAGCATTGCACCAGCGGTTTTTGAGATGGAAGGAGTTTTAGCGAAGGTTAAAGAAGAGGTAGAATTTGATGAAGAAGTTTTGGAAAAAGCTCAGGAAGCGGCTGAGTTCTGCCCTACAGACGCTATAACTGTGGAAAAGGACTGATAGTATGGTCGATACTAGAAAGCCAGCTGCCGCAGGCCGATTTTATCCTGGTAAAGGAACCCGGCTGAGAAAAAAGGTTGAAGAATGCTTTAAATCGGAACTAGGTCCTGGAAAAATACCTGAAAAAGGAGAGATAGGCGATATAAGGGCGGGAATTGTTCCACATGCTGGATACGATTACTCAGGACCTGCCGCGTCCTACTTCTACTCAGAGCTTGTAGAATCCGGCATACCCGACACTGTAGTGGTTATGGGAACTATGCATACTCCTGTAAGAGAGAAAAAGCCAGGTATAACTACAAAACAGGACTTTAAAACTCCTCTTGGTGAATTAGAGGTGGATAAGGAGGTGGTTGAGGAGCTAGTAGCTGAGAAAGCTGTGTTGAACGATCCTAAACCCCATCGCAGAGAACATTCGATAGAGGTACAACTACCTTTTCTCCAGTATTTTTCAAGCGAGTTCAAGCTTGTACCTATAGGAGTACCAACAAAGGAACTTGAGGAAGCTAAAAGGCTTGGTAGAGCGCTAAAAAACATTTTAGGCGATAAAAACGCGGTTTACATAGCAAGCACAGACTTTTCACACTGCGGTATGAGCTATGGACAACTACCTCCTGGTGAAAAGTCGGCGGGAGAGTACGCTGAAGAAAAAGACCGCAAGGCTATAGATAGGATAGAGAATATGAAACTTCAGGAACTTTTTGAGACTATAAGAGAGGAAGAGATTTCTATATGTGGACCTGGAGCGATATATGCTCTCATGTCTGTTTTGGAAAACGGTTCTAATGCAGAGCTTCTCAAGTACTATACTTCTCAGGAACTAGGCTCAGGTTCCAACGCTGTAGGGTACGCTTCAATCAGTTTCCGTTGAAAAAACGTTCAGGAGAATATTTAAGGCCTTCAAAGTTTAGTTGAT
>JALIDQ010000030.1 GCA_022865275.1 Candidatus Nanohalarchaeota archaeon QJJ-9
CGTAGCTCAGCCAGGACAGAGCGTCCGGCTTCGGAACGCCTCCCGTCGCAGGCGGCAGGACTGTCGCCTTCTAAGGAAGGTTCCGCCGCCCTTCGGGCGGTATATGAGGTAAGTGTGAAGTTACCGGAAGGTCGAGGGTTCAAATCCCTCCGGGTCCGTTTCACTTCCCCTCCGGATTTCAACACTCACCTTCTCTCCGAGAAGCCTCGTGGTACAAATCCCTCCGGGTCCGTCCTATTCTTTAACCTTTCAAATAAACTTTTCAACCAGAATAAACCGTTAAGAATACAGACTAAAAAAAGATCTGCCAACTCGTGAAATCTCGACAAGAGATTTACTCGACGAGTGAAACCGCTTTTGGCGGTTTCCACGACTGGATCGTCTGCCAGTTGTTCTAAATCCCTCCAGGTCCGTAGCGAGTCCTTTTAAGCGAGGAACGGAGGTTGAGAAAATCTTTGATTTTCGTGTCCCTCCGGGCTCATAGTTACGCTAGTTTCCATTTCTGGAGTTTTTGGAAATATAATCTGGTTTAATAAGTCTTCTATACTATCCTCTAACTGATCTAGGATGTCTGAGATAACCGTAACTACCACTCCAGGCATTGAAGGAGAGGAGGTGGAAACGTATCTTGGAGTGGTCTCTGGAGAAGCTGTGATGGGAGCAAACGTTGTAAAGGATTTTTTAGCTGGTATACGAGATGTTGTCGGTGGACGATCCGAATCCTATGAGAAAGAGATTTTGAAAGGTAGGAAAGAAGCTGTAAAGGATATCAGTGCTAGGGCGGAGGAAGAAGGAGCTGATGCAGTTGTAGGTGTCGGATTTGATTACGAGGAGATCCGTGAAGGCGTTCTATGGATCACAGTGACTGGAACTGCTGTAAGGTTCCAGTAGTTTCTCTCCTCTTTTTTCCGGGTTATTTAAATCTCGGGTCTTATTTTTTCTTACTTATGACCGAGTACAGGAACCAGTACGAGTTCCTCGAAGACATGCGGAAGCTAGAGAGCTCGGGTGTTTATGACGGGCTTAAAGGTTTCCTTGACAGTTTTTACAGTAATTCTGCTCCAGATGAGTTCTTCCAGGAAGCTTATCTCTCGAATTCGGAGGACTTTGAGAAAGCTATACTTGGAGATATCTATGATATGGAGGACTTGGACGAGCAGGAGCAGTATTATGAGGTAGTTTCACGCCTTTCTGATAGTGAAATATACGCGAACCTTGTTCGCTCTATGGTTGTATGGGGTTCAGCCCATCTTATGAACGAGAAGCACCAGGTTAGAGAGGATAAGGTTAAAGAGGAGATAGAGCCGTATGTGAGAGGTTATGTTGAAGAGAAACTTTATCCTAGTATAGACACGAAGTCCACACCGCTCTGGAATCGTGTATGGGACGAGATACACCAGCCTAAGGTGGATGAGGTTGGCTGGGGCGGATATCGTGTCTCTAAGACCGATGATACGATGGAGTTCAAATACCTGGACGATTTTGTAGGTTATCTGATGGAGGAGGCTGAAGAAGATGAGGTAGAGCTTCTTAAGGAATACAGGAACTCTTTAGCCCTCCAGAACAGGGAGGAGTTAAGGAACGGTATTGACTGGAAGCTTACAGATCTTACAGTAGACGCTTTCTGCATGCGCGGAAGGAGTGGTGTGAACCCGAATAAGGCTGGTATAAAGCCTTTTGAAACCCCTAACTTCCAGAGGCTTCTTGGAAGCAGTAGGGAGCAGTTTAGAATAGGTATGACAGCCTTTAAGGAGATTCCTATGTTAAGACGATTGGTTAAGGAGGGGATGGTGGACTATTTTGGAGAGGCTTTTTCCCGCTCTTCCGATAAAAACTTTTTTGAAAAGATTCTTTCTTCAAGTTCTCCTTATAAGATTTTCCCTGGCTAGCGGTTTTTAGGTTTAAATAAATTGGAGGTGAAATGTTAACCATGTCTGATGATCCTGAGATACGTAAAGATCTTCTAGATGATGGTTTCTCTGATAAGGAAATCGAAGAGCTACAAAAGGCTATAAAAAGCTCTGAAAAACTTAGTAACACGTTGAGAGCCTATAATAGAGCGGTGGAAAAGGCGGACCAGCAGGAGAAGTTCTACCAGCGTAAGATTAGTAAGTTAAAGCAGAATATTGATAATAAAGTTAGTGCTGGCAGAAAAAACGGGTTTATGAAGAAGGCTGTATCTCCTTCAAAGTCTAGATCTGCTAGTTCTTCGAATAAAACTCCAGTTATGCGTGGTGTAGTCACTAAAGAATACGACGGAGATCGTATATGGGTTGAGCCTAAGTCCGCTCCCCGTGGAGAGTATGGGGTAGATGTTCCTTCAGGATTCGATGCAGAAGATCTTAACGCGGGTACTGAGGTTGCACTAGATCCTCAGAATTTTACTATCCTGGATGTGGTCAAGGAGAGTAAGGACCCTGACTTTAAGCCGGTAGAGTCTGATAAGACGTTTTCTGATGTAGGAGGTCTGGACGAGGTTATAGATACTTTAAGGAGGAATGTAGGTGTCCAGCTAAACGATGAAAGGCGTGCAAAGGTTGATGAGTGGGGTCTTGATCTTGATAAATCCTTGATGCTTGTAGGCCCTCCTGGTACTGGTAAGACTCTTCTTGTGAAAGCACTTGCGAACGAATATGATATCGATATGTATATGGTAAACGGGCCTCAGCTGGTTGAGAAGTTTATAGGAGAAGGAGCTAAGAAGATAAGACGGCTTTACTCACAGGCAAGATCGGGTGAAAGGCCTTCTATAGTGTTTATAGATGAGATAGATTCTATAGCAAAGAAGAGGCAGGAGGATAGAAGGCACGGTGGAGAGGAGGTTGAGAGGACGATGTCTCAGCTTCTTTCTGAGATAGATGGCCTTGACAAGGAGGATGGAAATCAGAATGTTATCTCTGTATTCGCGACTAATAACCCGTCTATACTGGATCCTGCAATAATTAATAGGTGTTCTGCCGTTGAGGTAGGGGTTCCAGGAGGAAAGGCTAAGAAGGAGATTTTACAGGTTCATACAAGAGACTTCCCACTTGACGAAGGACTGGACTTTGGAAAAGTGGTTGAAGAGGTTCCTGAGGACTATACGGGTAGGGATATAGCACAGATCTGCAAGCAGGCTGCTATAAACGCTCTCTACAGCGAAGATGGTTTTGAAGATATTGAAGTAGAGATAAGTGACTTTATGGCTGCTATAAAGGATCTTAAAGAGGGAAATATCGGTATGGGTAAAGAATTTATCGGTCAGGACAACGAATTTCATGAAGAAATCTTTGCCTAGCCTTTTTTACAGCTGCAGTAATCGCAGAGGTCGCATAGAAAGTCTTCCTGGCAGTTAGGGTTTTTAGCAGTGCATATCTCTCTCCCATGTTTTATCAGGTTTTTATGAAACTCGTACTTTCTGCTGTCCGGCACTTCTCTTTCAAGGATTTCTTGAGCTTTTTTCCTGCTCACATTTTCAGGGATAAGGCCTAGTCGTTTTGTGACCCTGTAAACATGCGTGTCAACTGGGAAAGCGGGGACTTCAAACCCGAAGTTGAGTATAACCGCAGCAGTCTTGGGTCCTATGCCGGGGAAGGATTTGAGGTATTCTACTCCCTCTTCTTTGCTCATATCCTGTATATGGTCGATTGAAAACTCTCCTCTTTCTTTTTTTACCCTCCTTAAGAACTTCTTGATGCGTTCTGCTTTGGTAGGACCTAATCCTGCTACTTTTATGGCTTCTACTATCTCCTCTTTATCAGCTTCAAGAGCTTTTTTGTAACTGCTGAATCTTCTATCAAACCTATACATTGCTTTGTCCCGGTTTTTGTCGTTTGTGTTCTGGGAAAGTATTGTTTTTATCACTAGCCTTATCTTATCGTCTATCTCAGGTCTATCAGGCTTTCCGTAATGGTTTTTCAGCCTTTCTATAATTTCTTCCAGCTTTTTTTGGTATTCCTGTCTGTATTCGATATCTTCTCTTTCCATGTCTTTTTCTTCTGATTTTAGCCTCTTAACTCTGGCGGGCAGTAAAAATGTTTTTATAGAATGCTGATTTGTTTTTATCTATGGAAGAGATAAGTGTTTCGAATATACTCCTTGTTTTTCTAATAGCAGGAGCTTTCTGGACTTTATGGCCGTTTGCTGGAGCTATTCTTCTTGGTATTTATACGGCATTCTGTCTCTATCAGCTGAGGGATTTTGTATCTGTAAAGGTGGGGAACAAGGTCTTGACTGATTCTATAATATTCCTGATGCTCTTAGGGTTCGTGATATTCTTTGGTTATGGTATAACTACTAGCCTGCCGGCTATAACTTCTAACATCGATAGTTTTTTCTCTTCCCTTTCTGGAAGCGCTTCTTTCCTCATAGATATCTTTAACCTCCCGGCTTCTTTTTCCACATCTATCTCGTCTATTATGGAGGAGCTCAGCTCCTCTATCCGTTCAGGCGTGGTCAGCCAGTTCAGGACTTTTCCTTCAGTAGGAGTTAACTTATTCATTTACTTCGTGACCTCTTCCTACTTCTATTTTGAGGGAGCACAGATCAAAGAAAGGGTTGATGGCTTTTTGGAGTCTGTAACAGAGAAAGAACCTCTAATAAAAGGACTTTCTGAGGATGTGGAGAGGCTTTTCTCGGAGGTATACTTTGTACTCACTGTAAAGGCTATAGCGGCTTTTATTGTCTCCTCCATATCCCTTTACCTTCTTGGAGTGGATTTCTGGTGGGGCTGGGCTGCTCTTGTAGGAGTTTTCGCTTTCCTACCTATTTTGAGAGCGTTTCTGGTATATGTTCCTCTTGGTCTTTACTACTACTTTGCTGACCGCTACATGGTTGCGGCGTTAGTACTAGCTTATGGGGTCCTAGGAGTCTCTTATCTATCTGAGTACCGGGTTGAGAATTTTCTCGTTCAGAACCGCAGTTATAGAGAGCATTCTTTGATACTTCTTTTAGGTTTTGTTGCCGGAGGTCTTTCTCTCGGTTTGAAGGGGTTTTTGCTGGGTCCGGTTCTGCTTGTGGTGACTAAGAACTATCTTTTGAACACGTACAGTTCGGACTAGTTTTCGGGAACTAGTTTTGTCTCTCCGCCGCATTTCTCGCAAGTTTTTCTATCGGTGCGGTGTTCGCAGTTTTTGCACACTCGTTTCCAGTTCTTCGCTTCTTCTATACCTTCTTTGAGAAAGGTTTTGTATGGAATATTTATCTGCTCGGCGAGGTTCTGTATCTCGTAATCGTCTGTGACCAGCGTACCGTTGATTTTTTTGGCGAGCGCTATCAGTCTTATATCCGTCTTTGAAAGCTCTAAGTTAGCTTTCTCTGCTTTTTCTCCTATTTCTTCTGTTGCTTCATTGTCTGGTTCTCTTATTTCTATCTTGTGTATGTCGAAGGTCTGTTTTGCTCTGTCTGACTTGATCTCCTGGGTCACTTCTGGGACTGTTACCATCTCGTCGAAAGGGAGTTCTATCTCGGTTCCGTGGATTATCACGTTGGCGTCGAGTACGTGCCAGGTCATCAGCTAGGTTTTTTGTTCTTAGATTGAAATATCCTCTGGTATACACCCGAAATTTATTTAAACAAGACTGAAGAATGTATAAGTGGTGTTAAAAATGGAGCTACCACGTGCACCTTTGGAAAGGATTATGAGGAATGCAGGAGCTGAAAGAGTTTCTGGTGACGCAGTTGAAGCACTAAGATCTGAAGTAGAAGATGTTGCAAAGGAACTTGCTAACGAAGCTGTTCAGGCTTCCAAGCATGCAGATAGGAAGACTATCAAGAGAGACGATGTTCATCTTGCTTCCCATTAGTGAATCTTAGCTTCCATTCCTTTCTTTTTTTCTTTTTATTCTTCTAGAGAAGGGAAATATAGCTGTTCTAATCTTTCAACTTTTCCTTGACTTTGTTCTTTGCACGCCTGCTGTACTCTTTCATTCCCTCCCAGACAACTTTGTCATAGAGTGCGTGGGTCTTGTTCCCGTATTCATTCATATAGGTGACGTCGGTTATACGATGCTTGTTAGGCTGTTCCGGTCTTTCTTTAGGATGGCCTAGAGTGATTATAGCGAAAGGTCTCAGTCTTTTATGTATATCTAAAAGATCTTTTACTTTCTCTTCCTCGAAAGCTCCTACCCAGGCAGAACCTATTCCTAGGGAGGACGCCATTAAAA
>JALIDQ010000031.1 GCA_022865275.1 Candidatus Nanohalarchaeota archaeon QJJ-9
TGAAATCGTTAAGAGCGAAACTATAGAAGAAGCCGAAGAGCTTGAGTTCAATGATATTGCAGAGGAGCTTGAAGGACTTCCTGATATAAAGATGCACTGTTCAAACCTCGCTACACTGGCTATACACGAAGCCCTATACCAGTATAGGAAGAAAAACAGCCTTGAAATCTCCGAAAAACTGGAAAAACAGCATAAAAAAGCGTTGAATTCCAAGAAAGCTGTGGAAGAGAGGGTGAAAAGCCAAGAAAAAGTTTTTGAAGGTGGTAACGATTAAAAAAGGTATTACGGTCGATGAAAAGGAATGTATAGGGTGTAGATCCTGTGTAAGTATCGTTCCAGAGTTATTTGAGATGGAAGACGGAAAAGCAAAGGTAAAGGAGGATTTGCAGCTGGACGAAGAAGCTCTGGAGAAAGCGAAAGAGGCAGCAGAGTTCTGCCCTACCGATGCTATATCTATACAAGAGGATTGATAGGATGGTAGAGACAAGAAAGCCGGCAGCTGCTGGCAGATTCTATCCAAATATTAAAGAAAGCCTTGAGGAAAAAATAGAGAAGTCCTTTAAAAGCGAACTAGGTCCAGGCAGAATTCCTCAAAAAGGAGACAAAGGCGATGTTAAGGGAGGGATAGTCCCCCACGCAGGATATGACTATTCAGGCCCTGCTGCAGCCTATTTCTACTCGGAACTAGCCGAGTCAGGGATACCTGATACAGTAGTCGTGATGGGAACGATGCATACTCCTGTGAAACAGAAGAAAGCGGGAATAACAACAAAACAGGATTTTGAAACCCCTCTTGGAACTGTAGAAGTGGATAAAAAAGCGATAAACAGGCTTCTGGATTATGAAGTAGTCTCCAACGACCCTAAGCCACACAGGCGAGAGCATTCTATAGAGGTCCAACTACCGTTTCTGCAGTATTTTTCTACGGAATTCAAACTGATCCCTGTAGGAGTACCTACCAAGGATCTAGAGGAAGCCAGAGAGCTTGGAATGGTGCTGAAAGAGATTTTAAAAGACGACAAAATAATCTATATAGCTAGCACAGACTTCTCTCACTGCGGTACGAACTACGGCGACCTCCCACCAGCTAATCTTTCAGCAGGCGAGTATGCGGAGGAGAAGGACAGGAAGGCTGTAGAAAAAATAGAGAAAAACGATATCAAAGGATTTTCAAGACTTATAGAGGAGGAAAAAACCTCTATATGCGGTCCTGGAGCTATATACGCTATTATGGAAGCTTTAGAAAACCCTAGCCCAGAGCTTCTGTCCTACTATACTTCACAGGAACTAGGCTCAGGTTCCAACGCTGTAGGGTACGCTTCAATCAGTTTCCGTTGAAAAAACGTTCAGGAGAATATTTAAGGCCTTCAAAGTTTAGTTGATGGCCACAAAACTCACAGCATCCGTCTATATCTATTTTAAACTCTTCTACTGTAAAACCTACCCGTTTAACCACTCTTTCACCGCAGTTAGGACATTCTGTAGATTCTTTTTCATGGCCTGGAACGTTTCCGCAGTACACGTAGTTCAGATCTTCATCCTCAGCTATATTTACAGCCTTTTCCAGGGTTTTAACAGGCGTGGGCGGCTTTTCATTCATCCTATAAGCAGGTCTGAACCTTGAGAAGTGTACAGGAGTATCTTTCCCGAGGTTTTCTATAATCCAGTCCACTCGCTCTCTTATCTCCTCCTCTGAATCGTTTTCACCTGGGATTATGAGGTTTGTCACTTCTAAGAACACGTCCTTCTCCTTGAACTTCTTCATCGCCTCGTATATAGGCTGAGGGTCTGGAACTTTGCATTTTTCCCTGTAAAACTTTTCTTTACCTTTCAAGTCGATGTTTACCGCGTCGATATGCGGGGCTATAAGCTCTACAGTTTCATCCGTCATATAGCCGTTGGAAACAAAGACGTTGTAAAGGTTACCGGATTCTCTCATAGAATCGTAGGCGTATTCCAAAAACACTGTAGGTTCTGTGTAGGTATAGGCTATTCCATCGCAGCTATCTTTTGCCCTGGAGACTACTTTTTCCGGAGGCAGCTCTTTTCCCTTTATCTCATTCCATTCATGGGATATACTGAAGTTCTGGCAGAAGTCGCAGTTTAGAGTGCATCCTACAGTAGCTATTGAAAAAACTCTTGAACCTGGAGCGAAGTGAAATAGAGGCTTCTTTTCTACAGAGTCTATTGAGCTGGATACAGACCGCCCATAGGTCAGAAGAACAAGCTCGCCGTCTTGGTTCTCTCTTACCCTGCAGAAGCCTTTCTGGCCTGGTGAGATAGTACATTCTCGTGGACAGGTTTTGCATCGAACCTTTTTTCCCTCAAGCTTTTCGTACAGCTCGACCTCTCTTACCATGTTTTAAATATCACAACGCAAAGTTTTAGATGTAATGATGCTGGATAGAGAGGAAGGCAATTTTCTGGTAAAGCTAGCGAGAGAATCAGTGGAGTCCTATTTAAAGGAGGGAGAAAGACCGGAAACAAACGACCTGCCCTATCCTGAACTGAAGGAAAATAGAGGCTGCTTTGTGACTATAAAGAACAATGGCGACCTTAAAGGATGTATAGGGGAGCCTATACCAAAGAAAAAGCTTTTTAAATCGGTTAAGGACTGTGCTATCAAATCAGCTACAGGAGACCCAAGATTTCCTTCACTTAGACAGAACGAGCTGGATGATATCGTTTTCGAGGTTAGTGTACTTACTAAGCCTAAGGAGATAGAGGAGAAGCCAGATAGAATTCTTGATAAGGTGAAGGTAGGTAGAGATGGTCTTATAGTAGATAAAGGCTATAGTTCCGGTCTGCTGCTACCTCAAGTGCCTTTGGAGCAGGACTGGACAACCAGAGATTTCCTAAGGCACACCTGCAGAAAAGCAAGGCTGCCTCAGAATGCTTGGAGGGATGAGGAGACTACAATCAAAAAGTTCCGGGCTCAGGTATTTAGGGAAGAAGAGCCTGGAGGAGACGTATCAGAGGTAGAAATTGATTCCTAGATATTCTCAATTTTATATCCCAGAAGCTCTTATCCTTCTCTGATAAACAGAATTTTGTTATAGATATTCTAACAAGTATCTACTGCATATAGGCTCTAAAATTGGAGCGGAGAAACTTTTGAGGCAGAGGAAAAAATCCGGAGCTATACTGCAGAGGTTCAAAGGGTTCTGTGAGAGTTGCGGTGACTATAAGTTTTCCTGCAGATACTTCTTTGCTTCCAGTGAAGCTACAGTTCCCTGTCCTGCAGCGACTATAGCCTGCTCTTTAGGAATATCCGACACATCTCCTGCCGCGAACACTCCTGGCTCAGATGTCGCCTGTTTCTCGTCTGTTAAGATTTTTCCTCTCTCGTTCTTTTCCACAAAATCGACTATTTTGGAGTTAGGAATCCTTCCTATCTCTATGAACGCCGCAGAAACCTCTAACTCTTCTTCCTCTCCGGTTTCCCTGTCCTCGTACCTTAGACCTTCCAGGAACTCGCCACCGAAGAATTTCTGCGTATCAGCGTTTCCTATCAGTTCTATATTATCCTTTTCAGGGATTTTTTCAAGAGTGATAGGCTCGCCTGATAGCTCTCCATTGTAATTTATAAGGTAAACTTTCTCTGCTATATCCGACATGTATAAAGCAGCTTCAGTACCTGCATAGCCACCGCCGATTATGGCAACTTCCTCGTCCTGGTATAGAGGACCGTCACATACAGCGCAGTATGCTATGCCTTTGTTATTAAACTCTTCCTCGCCAGGAACATCCAGCTTTCTTGCCTTGGTTCCTGTAGCAACTATCACAGACTTTGCTTTGATATCATCGCTTTCTGTTCTCAGGAGATAGCTATCCTCTTTCTTTACAACTTTCTCAACACGAGATTTTTCTATGTCGACATCGTACTTCTTCACATGTTCCTCGAATTTTGAAGAAAGGTCAGCTCCGGAGGCTTCAGGCACCCCAAGATAGTTTTCTATCTTTTTAGTGAGCATTAGCTGCCCTCCAAACTCTTCCGTTACGATAATCGAGTCTATATTGCTTCTGTCCGCGTATATTGCAGCAGAGGAGCCAGCTGCACCACCACCGATTATAGCAAGCTCTTTCTCTATCATCTTTACCACCTTTTTCTTTGGGTGGGCCAACATTTATTAATTTGTGCAATAATGTTGAACACTAACGAACGGAGATATCCATGACAGAAACAAAAGTCGAAGTATTCTACTCGAAAACCTGCCCTCACTGTCCTGCGCAGAAAGAGCTTGCTAAGGGCTTTGAAGAAGACGTCAAAGTAAAGCTTACAGACGTGGCAAGGAGCAAGGCCCGAGCTAAACACCATGGAATAAGGACGGTTCCTACTACAGTTATCTCAGGACCGGGTATAGATGAGAAGATAGGGTTTAAAGGTGTTATGGAGCAGGAAAAGCTTGAAAACGCTATAAAAGTGGCTAAAGGAGAGGAAGAACCGGAGATACTCGAAAGCGGCTCTCTTCTCTCACAGATTAAGGAAGCGGTCTTTGGGTAGATTTTCCTTTACTTCACCGTAACGCTCTTTGCAAGGTTCCTAGGCTTGTCAATAGGCCTGCCTTTTTCCTTGGCGATGTAGTATGCGAGGAGGAAGCCTATCGTAGTCGAGGATAGAGCGAAGCTTGAAGGGTTTTCAGGCAGATAAAACCTGTCTGAGCCGCTTGAAATCCGCAGAGAGTTTGCTCCCCGCGCCTCTACCTCCTTGACGTTTGATATGATTTCATCACTTTCCTGAGGAATCAGAGAAATCACAGGGGTTCCTTCCTCTATTAGAGCGAGAGTCCCATGTTTCAGCTCCCCACCCATCATCCCTTCCGCATGAATGTATGGGATTTCCTTCAGCTTGAGGGCTATCTCTCTCGAAACAGGGTAGGTAGTACCGCGCCCTAGCACATAGATGTCTTCCTTGTCCGATAGCTCTTTTGCGAGCTCTTTAACCTCTTCCTCGTTTCTCTCTATAACTTCCTTGATCTCCTCGCTTATTCCTGCGATGTTTGAGTCCATTCCAAGCCTTTCCGCGATTTTTGTGAGGGTTAGAACCTGATTAGTAAATGTTTTTGTAGCTGCAACACATACTTCCTGGCCCGCGTGTATCTCCAGGGATTCTTTTGACTTTCTCTGGATTGATGAATGAGGAACGTTTACTATCGAGGCGATAGTTCCTCCTTTCTCCTTTGAAAACTCTATAGCCTCAAGAACGTCCATGGTTTCGCCTGACTGTGATACTGCTATAACAAGCGTGTCCTCGTCAACTCTTTCATAGTTCTGGAACTCGGAGGCTATAAGCGCTTGCGCCTCTACACCAGCTTTTTGCAGGTAGTAGACTCCAAGGAGGGAAGCGTGGTAGGAAGTCCCTGCAGAGGTAAAGATTACCTTTTCATGATCCTCTATAAGGTCTAAAAACCGGTTTAAATCCTTTTTCTGGGAGGTTTTGAACGTCTTTAGGAGTCTTTTTGCGACCTTGGGTTGTTCTTTTATTTCTTTGATCATATAATGGTCGTGTTCTTCTTTCTCCCCTTCTTCCTGCGTCCAGTCGAATTTTTTGACTTCTTTCTCCTTTTTCTCTCCGTTTTTACTGTATACCTCGTA
>JALIDQ010000032.1 GCA_022865275.1 Candidatus Nanohalarchaeota archaeon QJJ-9
GGCGCGGAATTCCTTCCATGATCGAACGTGGAGACCTTGAGGAGGATAAGCTGGACTATATGCTAGACTTTGTTCCAGATCAGGAGACTAAGACTGTTCGTACAGAAGAAGCGCTGTATATCTGCCTTGGAGTTCTCGACTTCATAATAAGCTAGTTCTTGAACCCAAGTCTGTCCCCTATCTTAAACTCTTTCTCGTCCAGAAGGCCTGATTCGACCTCTAGAACATATCTGCAGGGTTTTTCAGGACGATAGATTTTCCAGGTTGAGGGATTGACTCCTAAGGGTTTGACGTCTCTTTTTATATCGATTATCCTCTTTTCCTGGTCTATAAACGCGATATCTATCGGAAAACACATGAAAAGCATCCAGATAGAATGCCGATCGTCGTAAGAAAACTCTAGGAGAGCTCTCCCTTCTTCCCTGAACATGAGACCTTTTGACTTTCCTATAAGAGAATCTATCCTTTCTATTTCCTTTATCAAAATTCCGTCCTGGTTTTCCAGTTCCATTAAAGCGCCCCCATGGGGATTTGAACCCCAGACCTCGACCTCTCCGCAAGTATGGAAAAACAGCAGCTACCGCAGGGTCGCGCTCTGTCCACTGAGCTATAGGGGCTTGTAGAGGATTTACTTAAGAAAGGTTTTAAGGGTTAGCAGGAAAAGGCTTCACCTATAAAAAGCTTTTTTCAGCAAAGGTTTTTGAGGTCCAAAAAATGGAAGTAAAGGAATGCACTACCTGTGGAGCCAACCTCGAAGCGGAGGACAGCTTTGTGATCTTTCCCTGTCCAGACTGTGGAGAGGAGAAGATAGCAAGATGCGAGCGTTGTAAAAAGATTGGAAACGAGTACGAATGTGATAACTGCGGATTCACAGGACCATAGGTGGTTTAGATGGGAAAAATAGGTGTAGTTCTCAAGCTAATGCCTGAGTCGCCAGAAGAGGATTTGGAAAAGATTAAAAGCGAAGCTAAAGAGCGTGTAGACGTCGAAGATATCGGCGAAGAAGACGTAGCGTTTGGATTAACCGCGATAAAGGTCTCAACTATAGTAGAAGATGCAGAAGGAGGAACAGACGAAGTTGAGGAAACTCTCTTGGAAATCGAAGGAGTTCAGTCTGTAGAAGTCGACGATATCCAAAAGTTATGAGATTCTAGTCCGCTTTTTTTATCGCACCCTGGCAGTTCTTGCAGCCATACTCCAGCTTGCACTCTGGGCATACTTGTGCACCGCATACCTCACAGGACTGGAGGGTCTCCACCACGTCTCCGCAGTGGTTGCAGATTCCGGACATCCTATTCAATAATTACTTCTCCAGGTTTTTCTTAGTTTTCCCAGGAAGACTTTTAACCTTGAGACGGAAAAACTAGCCTATGGGAACCGATTTCGGCGAGTTAATCGAACCGGAAGAGATAAGTTTTGATCACATGTTCAACAAGACCGTTGCGATAGACGCTATGAACACCTTGTATCAATTTCTCTCCATAATAAGACAGTCGGACGGTACTCCTCTAAAGGATTCAAGCGGAAACGTGACGTCGCACCTGTCAGGAATATTCTACCGTAATACAAAGCTTCTTAAGAAGAATATAAAGCCTGTATACGTCTATGACGGGGAAGCTCCAGACCTCAAGTCCAAAGAAGCGAAGGAAAGGAGGAAAAAAAGAGAAAAAGCAAGGAAGGAGTGGGAAAAGCTTAAGGAGAAAGGAAAAGAGGAGGAAGCTTATAAGAAGGCAACACAGGGTTCAAAGCTGACATCCGAAATGATAAAGGAGTCGAAAAAGCTTTTGGATGCGATGGGAATACCTTACGTCCAGGCTCCAAGCGAAGGAGAGGCACAAGCCGCTTATATTCAGAAAGAAGGTTATGCTTGGGCGGTGGGGAGCCAGGACTGGGACTGCCTGCTATTCGGCGCGGAAAGGCTGGCTAAGAACCTCACGATTACGGGGAAAAGAAAGATCTCGGGCAAGAAAGCATACAAGAAGGTCGTACCGGAAAAAGTGGAGCTGGAGAAAGTGCTTGATTCTCTGGGGATAACCTACGAAAAACTTATCTGGATGGGTATTCTGATAGGAACCGACTTTAATCCTGGCGGAGTAAAGGGCATAGGTCCAAAGACCGCGGAGAAGCTTGTTAAGGAGTATGAAGGATTTGGTAAACTGTTAAGCGATGAAAAGGTGGAATGGGAACACGATAATTCGCCTGAAGAGATACTAAAGTTCTTCAAGAGTCCACCTATTAAAGAAGAAATAAAAATCGAGCATGGGGGAGTCGATAGAGAGAAGTTAAAAGAGTTTTTAGTGGAAAAACACGATTTCTCTGAGAAGAGGGTAGAGAGCACGCTAAAAAAGCTTGAGAAGTCTAGAAAGGAGTCGCAGGACGACCTTGAAAACTATTTCTGATCTTTTCTAACCCCTCCTTTCATCGGTACAAACCTTACAGCGCCTCTGTTCTCCAATTCAACAATCCCTCCCTTTTCTTTCCTGTAAACCTTTAAATCCTGTCTAAAACCTTCCTCCAAAGGAACAACAAGCCTTCCTCCCTCCTTAAGCTGTTCGACTATTTTTTCCGGAACCTTTGGAGTAGAAGCGGTAAATAAAATCTTATCAAACGGGGCCTGTTGAGGTAAACCATCTGAACCATCTTTATGATAGACTTGAACGTTTCCATAGTCTTTAAGATTGTCTTTAGCCTTCTCAACAAGTTCTTCCTTTATCTCAACTGTATGGA
The DNA here is from genome assembly GCA_022865275.1 of Candidatus Nanohalarchaeota archaeon QJJ-9. Taxonomy (GTDB): domain Archaea; phylum Nanohalarchaeota; class Nanosalinia; order Nanosalinales; family Nanoanaerosalinaceae; genus JALIDQ01. Next base: position 2,728 of record JALIDQ010000032.1, read on the forward strand.
CCTCCTTGACAACCTCTGAAACGACCGCTGCCTGGAATCCTGAACCAGCTCCTATCTCCAGAACATTGTCTCCGGGTTCGGGTCGAATCGCCTCGGTCATCATCGCTACCATGTGTGGGGCGGAAACAGTCTGGCCTTCTCCGATAGGTAAGGGAACGTCCTGGTAGGCTTCTTCCCTAGCCTGGTCGACAAATTTCGCTCTATCAACGGAGAGAATAGACCGCTCGATTCTCTCAGTCTCCAAATATCCTTTCTGTTTTAGAGTCTCAACCAAGCGGGACCAGTCTTCTTCAGCCATATCTAAGTTTTACTGCTCAATGCGTAAGTTTTTTGGGTGCGGCAAACAAAGTTTAGGTTAATGGAGCTTGAAGAACTTCTTGAAAAGATACAGAATCTGGAAATACAGGGCGCCACAGAGATAGCTCTAGAGTCAGTAAAGGCTCTTGAAAGAATAGATAAAGAAGAAAGTACTAGAGAAGATCTGGAAGAAGCTAAAGAAAAAATATTGGATACAAGGCCTACAGAACCAGCTCTCAGAAACGCTCTGAACTATGCGATAGAGACTGGAAGATTCGAAGAGGTGAAAAAGCATCTCAAGAACTCCAGGCAAGAGGTAGCTGAAAAAGCCGCGGAACTTATAGAGGACAAGGAAAATATATACACACACTGCCATTCCACAACCGTGATGGAAGCTATAAAGGAGAACAAGAATCCGGAAACCACCAAGATACACAACACAGAGACCAGGCCTCTATTCCAGGGTAGAAAAACCGCAAAAGAACTTGCAGGAGTGGGCTTTAAAGTGATTCACCACGTAGATGCTGCGGCAAAGTACGCATTAAATGAATCAGAAGTTATGATCATCGGAAGCGATGCTATAGACTCAAAAGGCAACATCTACAACAAGATAGGATCTGAGATGATAGCAGAGCTTGCAGAACGAGAAAAAGTCCCTGTCTTCGTGCTTACGGATTCTTGGAAGTTTGATCCAAGGACTATAAACGGAGAAAAAGTTCCTATAGAGCGCAGGAATTCTAAGGAAGTATGGAAGAACCCGCCTGGAAACGTGGAGATCCATAACCCTGCTTTTGAAAGAGTTGATAGGAGCTTCATAGACCGGATAGTAACCGAGACAGGGATAATCCAGCCAGAAGAAGCTAAGGAAAGGTTCAGAAAGGAATATCCTGAGCTTCTGTAGCTATAGTTGAAGAGGAACTATTGCATAGAAATCTTTTTTACTGTTGACAAGGAGGTTTAATCATGGCAAGCATCAAATACTCGGACTTTGTAGATCTGGACCATCAACCGAAACAAAACGAGCTGGTATGTAAGTTCTACATAGAGCCTGCGGAAGGGTTGAATATTGAAGAAGCCGCGGGAAGAGTAGCCTCAGAGAGTTCAAATGGAACCTGGGCGGAGTTAGAAGCGGAGTCGCGTATAAAGGATATGAGTGCGAGAGCTTTTGATATTCAAGGTAGAGAAATCAAGATCGCGTATCCGCCCATACTCTTCGAAGAAGGGAACATGCCTCAGATCCTGTCCTGCATTGCTGGAAACATAATGGGGATGAAGGCTGTGGATCGAATAAGGCTGAAAGACGTTGAATGGCCTGAATCGGTAGTCAAAGGCTTCAGAGGTCCGCAGTTCGGCAGTAGGGTTAAGGAGGATATTTTTGATATTGAAGAAAGGCCTATAACCGCTACAGTACCGAAGCCAAAGGTCGGTATGACGTCGAAACAGCACGCGGAGGTAGGTTACAAGGCTTGGACAGGGGGTCTAGACTTGCTTAAGGACGATGAAAACCTTACAGGCCAGAAGTTCAACCAGTTCAAGAGAAGAGTTAAGAAAAGCCTGGAAAATAGAGATAAGGCGGAAAAAGAAACAGGAGATAAAAAGAGCTATCTGATAAATATCACTGCCTCAGCCGACGAGATGATGGATAGAGCTGAGTTTGTCAAGGAGCAGGGCGGAGAGTATGTTATGGTCGATATAGTCACCGCAG
>JALIDQ010000033.1 GCA_022865275.1 Candidatus Nanohalarchaeota archaeon QJJ-9
GTTTTCCCTCGCTTATACCTTCTCCAACATCCGGAAACCTGAAATCAGTAGCCATAGTATCACCTAAAACTCCAAGACCTCAGTTAAAGCCTTTGAAATACGTTTCTCACTCGGCATATAATAGTTCTCCAGCCTGTAAAGCGGATAAGGAACATCGAAACCTGTAACCCGCTTAACAGGAGCTTTTAAGTCCAAAATTTCCTCTTCAACAGTTAAAGCAGCAATTTCAGACGAGATTCCCGCAAACTTAGGCTCTTCAGCTACAACTACAAGCCTTCCAGTCTTTTCCACCGATTCCAAGACCTCTTCCTCGTCCAGGGGATTAATGGTCTGTAGGTCTATAAGCTCGATAGAGCTTTCCCCGTGGTGGTCTTCAAACGCCTCGACCGCTTTCCTAGTCTCGTGGAACATAGCACCCCAGGAGACAACGGTAACATCCTCTCCTTCCTTAGCTATACGGGCATCACCGATATCGAACTCTTTCTCTTCCACCTCCTCCTTAAAAGAACGGTAGATCTTCTTGGGTTCTAGGAAGAGTACTGGATCAGGATCATCTATAGCTTCTTTAAGAAGAGAATACGCGTTCTGGGGATTAGAGGGAATAACCACCTTCAGACCCCCCATCCTAGAATAAATCGCTTCCTGGGACTCTGAATGATGCTCTAGAGCGCGTATTCCCCCTCCATAAGGAGCCCGGACAACCATAGGAAGATTCATTTCCCCTCGAGTCCTAGTCCTCATCCTTGAGACGTGCTGTTTTAGCTGGTGGAATCCCTGGGGAATAAAACCAGAAAACTGGATCTCCGCCACAGGTCTAGCCCCTGCAGAAGCTATTCCTACAGAAGAGCCGATTATACCGGTCTCATCCAGAGGCGTATCAAACACCCGTTCCTCTCCATATTTTTCGTATAGTCCGTCTGTAACCCGGAACACACCGCCGTCCACACCAACGTCTTCACCTAGGACAACCATCTCATCGTACTCGTCCATCTTCTCCTTCAAAGCCTTGTTCAAGGCTTCGACAAGGTTTAGCTTCTCTCCCATCAGCTATCACCTCCATGAGCAGACTTCAATGATTCAAGCTGCCTTTTGAGGCGTTCAGGAGTCTCACTATACACGTGCTCAAACATCTTTTCAGGCTCAGGATCCTCCATAGACTTAGCTTCCTCTGCAACTTTTTCGACTTTTTCGTCTGCTTTGTCCTCCACTTCTTCAATCTTTTCCTCTTCTATTATGCTCTTATCCTTTAAGTAGCTTTCAAACCGGTCAAGCGGGTCTTTCTCCTTCCACCGCTTAACCTCCTCTTTATCGCGGTAACGAGTCCAGTCGTCGGAGGTTGTATGGTCGGTTACGCGGTAAGTCACCGCCTCGATTAGCTTAGGACCTTTACCCTGCCTTGCCTCGTTTAAAGCATCTTTAACTGCCTTATACATTGCTAAAACATCGTTTCCGTCTACTTGAATACCCTCAAACCCATAGGCTCTAGCTTTTTGAGCGAGGGACTTTGCGGCGGTCTGCTTTTCTCTAGGGGTAGATATAGCGTACTGGTTGTTCTGGCATAGAAATACTACAGGGAGGTTAAACGTTCCTGCAAAATTCATACCTGAGTGGAAATCTCCCTGGCTAGTAGCTCCGTCTCCGAAGTAGACCAGGGTTGCAGCATCCTTCTCTAGAACCTGTGAAGCTATTCCTATACCTGCTGCATGGCTTATCTGCGAGCCTACAGGGATGGAGAGAGGCATGTTGTTTCCTTCCACCGTATGGCCGAACTCGTCTCCCATCCAGTAGCGGAAGAACTTTTTAAGACTTAGTCCTCGCGAGACCCAGAAAGCACCTTCGCGGAAAGAAGGGACGAACCAGTCTTCGCTATCCATAGCGTAAGCAGGACCTATCTGCGAAGCTTCCTGGCCTTTGAACCTCGCATAGGTCCCGGCTTCACCCCTTCTCTGCATCTTGAAAATCTTCTCGTCCAGCTTCCTTGAGAGAACAAAGTCCTTGTACATCTCGAGAAGCCTCGACTCTCCAATCTGAGGCTCAAGCTCCTCGTCTACCTCTCCGTTTTCGTCTAGGATTTCTAGCCGCTTAACTCCGTTATCCAACTCTTTGTAAGGCATATTTATCACTCACATAAACCTCTCATGGTCCTTTAGAACCTCTACAAACACGTCCCGATACTTCTGGATATCTTTCGAGGTTTGCTCCAGGTCTTCGGATTCTTCAGCGTAGGTACAGTCCTTTACCAGTGTAACGTCCCAACCCCTATCGTACGCACCTTCCACCATATCCCTTACGCCCGCGTTTACAGCCACTCCGCCGACGATTATCTGGTCAACTCCCAGATCGTATAGGATGTTGCCCAGATCAGTCTGGTAGAAAGGATCCCATGCGAAATGCTCGATTTTCTCCACCTTATCCTTCTTCGGGAGCTTTTCGATAAGGTCTGAACGCTCCTTGAACTCTGAGAAGATATTCGACTCGCCTTCCATGTATCTCTTCGTGTATATGATAGGGAACTTGTTCTTAACCGCTTCGTGGACAAGAGTTCTGCACTTGTTCTGGACAAGACTGGTCCTCCCCAAATAGTAGGGCGAGTCCTTCAGAGTCCACTCCTTCTGAAAGTCCACTATTACTACTGCAGAATCTTGGTCAGGCATACCCAATAATTACTGCCTGCTTAAATAAAATGGTAGGGGGTCGTAAATAAAAAGTTCCCATACCTAACAAAAAACATGAGCATCTACACAGGCGAAGGCGATCAAGGTTACACCTCCGATGGAAAAGGAGGAAGAGTAAGCAAAGACTCCGCGAGATGGAATGCACTAGGAGCGGTGGACGAGCTGAACTCGGTTATAGGAGTTGCAAGAAGTTTTACAGAGCATGAAAAAATTGATTCAAACCTCAAAAAAATCCAGAACCATCTACACAGGTTTACCGCCGATCTAATCTCGGAAAACAGGGAAAAATTCTCCGAAGAAAGCATCGGATGGGTAGAAGACACGATAGACGAGGTAGAAAAAGACCTACCAGGCCTTGAAAGCTTCATACTGATGAACGGATGCAGGCAAGCCGCGCAGATATTCAACGCAAGAGCTGTATGTAGAAGAGCGGAGAGAAGGATAATAAACCTAAAGAACGAGGAAGGTGTGGAAGAAAAATTCATGCGATACATAAACCGTCTATCCGACCTCTTATTCGTTTTAGGAAGACTCTCAAACCACAAAAACGGATTTGAAGAAGAAACACCAGACTATATGGAGGACTAACCATGAAAGAATACGATCTAATCGTAATAGGTTCAGGTTCAGGACTAGATATAGCAAACGCTTATTCAAAATACGGGAAAAACGTAGCAGTAGTAGAGAAAGATAAATTAGGCGGTACTTGCCTCAACCGCGGATGTATCCCGTCGAAGAAGCTTATCTACAGGGC
>JALIDQ010000034.1 GCA_022865275.1 Candidatus Nanohalarchaeota archaeon QJJ-9
ATCAGTCTTCCTTATCTTAGGAACCTCAATGTTCCTAAAAATTCCTCCACCGATTCCCATGTAATGAAGAGTTACAACAGTATCAGAGACAAACTCCTCAACTCCAAAACGCGAAATAGAATCCTCCTCTCCTTTAGGAGCCTCAGAAGTTATTACAGTAGTAACTTCTTTACGCCTGAGGTGTTTAATCAGCTCGTAGAGCCTTCTCCTTACCTCAGCAGCTCCCTGGGTATACATTCCCATCACAGAGATGGAGTCAATCACCACACGGTCCGCATCCATTTTATTGACAAGCTCGACTATATGCTCCTTCAGACCCTCTCCTATCTGGAAAGGATTTACAAACTCTATCTCAAAACTTCCTTCTTCCTCGTATTCTCCGAAATCCCAGCCGAACTCTTTTGCGTCTTCCAAAATCTCGTCAGAATCCTCTTCCATGGTTATAAAGAGACAGTTATCCCCTTCCTGAAGACCTTTCCAAAGAAACTGAGAACAGAAGATTGTCTTACCAGTTCCAGGACCTCCTGCTACAAGGTTCACAGATTTTTCTGGAAAACCTCCTTCGATCAGCTCATCAAGACCATCCATCCCTGTGGGAATTCTCTCGACCATGGCTAAACTTGTTTTACGAATCCACTATTTAACTATTTTTCCCAAGAATCATCCCAAACACCATTAAATCCCAGAGAAAAAACAAAAGACTAGAATGGAACCCACAACTTTCCAATGGATCGCACTGTTCGGGATAACTGCTGCAGTGATAAACGGGATAGGAATATACGCAATACACCGCTACAGAGAATACGCAGAAAAAGCGAAGACATACCTAATGTGCTTTGCGGCAGGCATCCTCATAACCGTCCCCCTAACCCTCGCCTTGCCTAAAGCGATAGGCAAAGCTCCAAGAGCGGGTTTTGTAGCGCTAGGAGGATTTTTATTCATGTACCTCTCAAACCAGCTCGTAAAGAAGTATACCGAAGGAAAAGACGCAGCTTTTGGAGTCACCGCCGCCGAAGGGATAGGAATCCACTCCTTCATAGACGGGATAGTATACACAGTAACATTCCAAGCCTCAGTCCTGATAGGAATACTAGCAGGTCTAGGAATGGTCATCCACGAGTTCGCAGAAGGAGTAATAACCTACCTAGTCCTGACAAAAGGAGGGATAAGCAAGAGAACATCCATCCTATACAGCTTCCTTATAGCCGGGCTAACCACTCCTATAGGAGCTTTTATAGTCTATCCTCTAGTATCTACCATAAAAGACACTACACTAGGCCTAATGCTAGGTTTTGCATCAGGAGTCCTCCTCTACGTATCCTCATCGCATCTTTTACCTGAGGCAAGAGAGCACGAAGAAGAACATTCAAGCATAGCCCTGCTTGCAGGAGTCGGGCTCGCGTTGATGATCGTGTTACTCAAATCCTCCTAGATCCAGTATACAAAAACTTCCAACCATACCGCATAAAAAAAGAAAAGAAAAAGAGGAGTTACTGAGCCTGACAGGTGTCAGTAATAATGTAGTTGTTGTGGTCAGAGAACTCCACGCGGACCTCGTACTGCAGTCCAGGAGTCAAACCTCCTGAAACAGTGAAATTAGAGTCTACGTCATCGTCTGGATCCATAGAGTTGGTAAAGGCGCTTGTAACATCTACAGAAGATACTAAGGCTCCATCACTTACATTGTAGACATAAGCCTCCACAGAAGTTGATGTAACCGCTGTAGACCCGGTATTCTTCACATAAAACTCTACCGAATCATCTCCAGAGTTACATACAAGATCTCTGAACTCTACCTGGGTATTAAGCTTCTCCGCAGTCCTTTCCTGCTGGTCGCCTATGAAACCATTAATCCATGCCCAAGCAGTAGCTACTGTTCCGACCGTTATCAATAGAAGTAATACCACTGCAACTACAGGCGTAATTCCTTTACGAACCTTTCTAATTGACATTTTTTCACCTTCTACCGAATCATTAACTCCTCTTCTATAAAAAAGTTACAGAGACTCCAATAGACAGTTTCCTAGAAAAAAAAACTAATCAGGAACCAGTATCCCCTAAAAAATAATACGAACTTAAAACTTACTTAAACTCAGGAGTAGTAAAAAAGCCTCAAAGAAGGAAATAATAGGTCAACAGCAGAAACTTTTAACTTGTAAAATCCACAAAAAGACCTTATGCAGTCACGGTACAGAAAAGGTTCGTTACTCGTAGTTCTACTGTTTGTAATAGTGATGACCTCACAGGCTGCAGCTCTTAATCAGGCCGATATACTTATCGTAAGAGACGGCCATACGCTGAAAGAAATGGACGTGCCAGAAGACAAGTTTGTAGACAAGTACAGGAATGTACTGGACAGGCTAAAAAACCTCTCAGTAGAAGTCCACACCACCGATCCATCCGGACTAGGTCCCTCCGCCTCGTATATGAACCAGTTCGACGCGGTAATATGGTACACATTAGACGACTACAAAGAAAACGAAGACTGCCCTTCAGGAGACTGTAAAACCCTTTACGAAGAAGACGTAAACAACCTAACAACCTATCTAAAAGACTACAACGGACGGCTTT
>JALIDQ010000003.1 GCA_022865275.1 Candidatus Nanohalarchaeota archaeon QJJ-9
GGTCTGAAGGAGCATATAGTCGAGCTTGTCAATAAAATGGATGCGGACCGTGTGGTGATTGACTCCATCTCTGTGATGGGAATGTATACCCAGGGAGCTGCTGAGGTAAGGAGAAGGCTCTACGAGCTGATTAAACACCTCAGGCGTGAAGAAGTTACTACTGTAATAACTTCTGAGGCTCCTAAAGGAAACGAAGATTCTATTTCGCGTTTTGGAGTTGAGGAGTTTGTCTCTGATACTGTTGTAACTCTTCATTACATGGGAATCGGTGGAGGAATTTTTAGGAACATTGAGGTTCCTAAGATAAGGAAGACTGATCAGGAGAAGGGGAGTTTTCCGATGGAGATAAGCGATGCAGGGATGAAGGTCTATATGAGTGAGGAGGAATATGCGGAGGCTCAGGACTGAATTTTGAACCTGCAGAGATCGTCGCCTTCAAGGATACAGCCTTTTTCTGTAACTTTGAATTCTTTTTCGTAGTTCTGGCTGAATATCCCGGAGACTATACCTGCTATTATCTGGCAGCCAGCGTTTTCTTTTTCTTCTGATTTTCTGGAGGGCAGTGAGTTTTTGACTCTGACCTCTCCTTTTTTCTCTTTGATATCGAAGTCGTGGAGTTCGAAGTCTCCTAGTCCCATCATGGTGAGAAGGTCCATCATGAACTCTATCATCTTTGTTCCGGAGATACCTGTCTTTCTTATGTTGGAGGCGAGGCTTTTCCCGACTGATTCTCCTATCTTATACGCGCCTTCTTTGCCTGTATTCTCTGCGATTTTGGAGAACATAGAGGCGTCCATAAGGAATACCTGGTCGTCTAGTAGTTCGGCGTTACCGTTCTCACCGAAGTCTAGCTTTCTAGCCATCATGAACTTTTTTGCAAGAGAGTGCATGCTTTAACCGGTTATACTGCTCCTTACGTTGTTGAGTTTTGACCATTTCTCGTAGGAAAGGCTTCCTTCCTCTTCTTTGTTGACTTCTACATCGCTTGCTAGGAGTTCTACTTCTTTTTCCTCCCCGCATTTCTCTTTTATAACTTTTCTAAGTTCTTCTGCAAATTCTTGAGCTCTTTCCTTCCTTGAGAAGTGCGCAACTATCGCAGAAGGAGCTTTCTGCATCAGTTCTAAGAAACCTCCGCCGTTGAAAAGGAATCTCTGGTAGAATTTTCCTTCTACATTGTCCTGGCCTATGTAGTGTATAGTATCGAAACCTTCAAGAGCTTCTACAAAGTTAAATACTTCTTTACCGCTTTCTTCCTGTGCATCAGTCTTGTTCTCGATTTCTTCTTCTGTAAGTGAGAAAGGAAGAACTTCTGGTAAGTCTATCAGGTTGACGTAATAGTGTTTGAGCTTCATGTTCTAGCACCGCTAGTCAAAGGTTGGGTGGTAAGGATATAAACTTGTTATCATAGCGCTCTTTTGATCATGAACCTGACTTTGTCTGTAAACCCTATCTTTCCATTCCTCTCGTCTGTAACCCATTTAACCATCTCGTTGAGAGGATGCTTTCCGTCCCAGGTGATGGGTGCGGAAGGAGCAGCTCCTCCTGGACTTGCTATACGGTTGGCTTTGGTGTATGCGATTTTATCTCTCAGTTCCTCTGCCTTTCTGTCAGAGGTAGCGAGTATAAACTCCTGAAGGTTTTCACTCGAGCCAAGAACGTCTATAGCTTCGCTAAGATCTTCTACCTTGTGTCCTTCGACGAACCTGAAGCTGTGGAATTCATTTACATCGTCCTTATCCAGGTCGTCCTCCATTACAACGACTGTATCGTTTTCGAAGTCGGAGACGAGCTGGTCGTAGTCCCTTGCCATTCTTTTGGCTCTTGTCTTTTTCATCTTCTCGTTGTCAGGTATTTTACCCATCTCGTATTCTTCTTTGTATTCTTCTAAGACGTCTGCGAGATCTTCCATGAATTTTTCTGTATTTTCACTTTCTTCTACTGCCATCATAAGCGGTGAGAAGCAGAGTAGCTGGTCTCCCCAGGAGAAATCTTCTGCTATTTTGTACAGGTCGTCTATATTATAATTTTCCTGGAACTCTTCGTCGACTAGATAGCTTCCGAACTCGAAGTGGAACGGTATGAATCGGGTTGTAGGGGCTACTTCTTCTTTTATCGCCTCGATAGTTGAATCGCTTCCCCAAGCCATTACGTAGTCCTCTGAGAAAAGGTTTTTCTCGAGTTCCTCGCTTCCACCCGGCCAGTATCCTGTTTTAAAGGAGTCTGCTAGGGGACCGTCCATTTCCTGATATACCTCGTCCATAATACGCATGGTTACCTGGTCGTCCCCGGGCATTTTATGGAGTACGGAGTTTTTACTAAGCGCTCTCCATACTTCCGGGATTACTACTGCAGCCATATTATGGCCTGGATTGATGTTAACTCCTTTTCCGAGAGGTACGGCTTTCTCGTCGTAGCCTAGGGCGGGGTTCCAGTCGTCCATGTATTTTTCTAGGTTAGTGTCTCCCATCTGCATAAGTCCTTTGTAGTAGTTCTTGTCGGCCATTTTTTCGACTAGTTCTAGGTCGTCTAGAATCATGTCCTTGGACTCTCCTGTCTCTTCCATTATCTCTTCGAGATATTCTTCCTGCCTTGCTTTTTCTGTGAAGGAACTGAGCGCGTTTTCTAGCTCCTTGTATATCTGTTCCATAGAGGTATTCCGTAGTTCCTGGTTGGATGGAATCGCTTCTTTAGGATTTTCAGGAAATCCTACTTCTTCACCGTCTTCAAGAAGGTAGGCTGAGTCAGGGATGTTGTCAGGGATAAACACTTCACTACCGTAGGAATCAGCTCCGCATCCCCCTCTGTAGCCTGCTTTTATGTCTTCTGTATCTCCAACTCTGACCTCTTCGATTTCCATCACCTCTACATAGAAGACCTTCCTAGGTGTTCGATTCTCACGTCTTCACCGTACTCTCCCCCTGTCTTCTTCACTATATCATCAGTAAGAATAGCTCCAGGATGGTCTACGGTGAGAGTATCTAGAATAATAGCTAATCCTTCACCTGTTCCTTTAGGCTCTATTTCCCCAGTTTTTGCTAGTTTATCTTCATCTGCTACATATATGAGGCCTTGTGAAGGAACTCTTTTCTTATCAGGGTTCTCGTCGCCATATTTGTTTCCAGCAGGTATCATAGACTCTGTACACCCATAGAAGTCTACATGAGCTTCTCTTGGGATATCAAACGTATCTGCAATTCTCTGTCTAAATTCCTCGTTACCTTTGCCTTCTAATCCTTTCCATCCTCCAGCTGTTACAGCTGCGCCTTTTTTACCGAGGTCGATTTCTAGGCCAGTTTGCTTGATGTAATCCATAAACTTGTCTAAGTGAGGAGGAAGTCCAAATATTCCTAAATTACCGTCTCTCTTTTGTAATTCTTCTGCCATTCCTCCAAAGTCAGGTTTAGGTTCTCCTGTAGACATATCTAGGAAATATTCTGATTTATATGGTTGTCCAAATCCCCAATGCATGTAGTTAAAAGTACCTTTGTTACTTACGTTAGGATCTTGAACCTTCTCTAGAAACTCTTCTGATGGCCCTAAAATCGCCATGTAATCTAAATCAGGAAGCATAGCTTCTCCTATTCCGTTGAAATAATTTCTATGCCTTTCTAGGCCTTTTTTGCCTCTAGGTACACGACTTCTCTCTCCCGTTGACGTTCCACTGCTTACTAGCTCCTTATAATAGTCTCCGATAGTAATTTTCTCTGGATTCTCTTTAAATTCTCTCATATCTATGGTAGGGGCGGCATAAAAATCTTTTATCGATTTAGAAGGATGTTCGAAATCACTTCTCTCTAATCTTGCTTTGTAGTTCTTGTTATCGCTCCAGTTTGCAATAGCTTCATTTGCAGCTTCTATGAAGAGTTCTTCATCATAATCAAAAGGATTTTGTTTGAGTAGGTTTTCTACGGCACCCATTGTAACTCACCTGTGATAATAATTAGTTGTTACTTTTAAATAATTAATCCTCTTCTTTGAAGACTTTATCACTAACACCCATACTGGTAAGAGTGATAGTTTGTCCTCCTGAAACCCCTTCACTAGAAGTACCAATCTCTCCATATGTAGCAAAACCTAGCGGTATACAGTTTCCTCCTACAGTATACTCGTCGCTAAGGTCTCTAACTTCTTCTTCAAATAAGTTTAGCCTTTGGAAGCACTCAAAAGCGAATATTAGTCCTGAATGAGATATATCTGACTTTATTTTTTCTATTGTACTTTTTGAGGTTTCGTATACTTCGTCGCTTCCGTATGAGAGCAGCTGTAGAGCCGAATTTTCTGGAACTTCGTTTAAGAATTTCAGTTTCTTACCTTCCAGTATATCGGCGGGAGTTTTTATCCAGATGTTTCCAGATTCGTCGGAAAATCCCAAAGGATGCCTTACTGCTTGTTCTGCGAGTGGATGTTCTTCGAATATGTTTTTACCCCTCTTCTGCATTAGTTTCAAGACTCCCTTTTCTAGCTTTAGTTTGCGTAAAACTTTCAAGGACTTAGGTAAAAGATCGTTTAGGTCCTTGTCCAACATATTGGCGTATTCTTCAGCCGCTGGAGAATTATTAAGCTTTCCAACAACGTTTACGTCTACATCAGTGGCTAGAGCTATTTCTCCCTGGCTTTTATACCCATGTGCCATTTTAAATCCAGTATCAAGTGTGGTAACTAAAGAAACTGCTATGATGCCGTTCGAAAGTATTTGACCATTATATATCTGGTAGTTCCGTAGTAATCTCTCATCATCGCCTGCAAGTCCGCCTACTACTGGATTTGCCTTTATAACGTCTTTTATTCCTTTCAGAAGCCTCACATGCTGACCAAACCCTCCAGCCTCTGTTCCAGGCCCTTGAGCAAGCACGATCATATTATATGAGTCAGCCGACATCATCTCTGAAGTATCTGCATTTTTCAGGAACTGGTACTGGGAGTAGGAGTGGACTGTCTTGTCTATATCAAGGTTATCCAAAGCGCCTTGTGCAGCTTTTTTCCCGCTTTCCTCAGGATTTTCTTCATCTATCTCTTCTACGTTTATACCCCAGTACATCATCTCGGAGCTGATAACCGTGGCTACAGCGGTCCCCTGGGTAAATCCTTCCTTGGAAATCTCGCCTGCAGAAGTAGCTCCAACCCATTCGATATCTCCAAACTCTTCGTTCACGCCTTCGACGAATTTTTCTATGGTTTCGTCGTTTTTTCCGTATTTTGATCCCGAGCAGAAAACAAATCCTATATCTGGTTTTTCTTCTCCGTCGTAGTTTTCCATAGCTTCTTTTGCGGCTTGTTTTCCAGCTTTGTAAGGGTCTTCCGCGTCTGAAATTCCTTGCCCGGTATCTATGTTCTCCATTTTTTCACCATGGTGTAAAACTTTGCTAATCTTTACCTAATACGGTTTTATCCGCCGAGTAACTACGTTTATACTATTATGTGGGGGCTTGGTATAAGTATCTAAGGGAACTATAGTGTAAAACCATGGTAGAAAGCCTGAGAACGAGCATTACCTGGATTAGGCTCAACTCTTAAAAACCCTTGAGGAAGAAAGGCTCAGAGAAATAAGCTAGGTCTCGAGGAAATCGTGGATGGTCCGATACTTCTCAACCTCGTGAGGCCAGGCAACCAAAGCCCTATCGATCTTCTTCACATGGATCTGGTCTTTCCTTGCTAGCTGGTCGAAATGGTATTTTACCTTAGAAATCACAGACTTGTCCCCATCCCCATCCTCAGGAAACAGATCCAGCTCTCTTGCAACTTCAGAGACATGGATAGGCCACTTTTTCCTAATCAGGTGAAGAATCTCCTCCCGAAGCTCGTTGCCTTCGAGGTCAGCCATATAATTTTATTACAACTCTCTAGTTAAATTATTTTTCCCATGGTAAAAGAAAAAAGTTATTCAGATTTCAGAACCACATCCCTGTAAGGCTTCTCTACGACTGGATTTCCTCCCAATCCAAGTTTTTTGACTAGCTCCTGGTTTTCTTCTACTGCTTCCTCGACTTTTTCTTCTTCGACTTCTGACTCGACTTCGAGGAACCATCCTACAGAATTTACTTTGTCTAAAGTTATTTCTTTACCCTCCAGCTCGAACTTCTGCCTATGCTTTACTACATCTACAAGCTCCTTACATCCTATCGAGACTAGAAGGCTTCTCACCTTTTCTACATCCTCTATGGGTATATCTAGCTCAGACTTCCAGAACTGATCTTTCTCTTTCATCGCTTCGTTACTCTTTCCTTTGTAGGTCAGTTCCTTATAGTCAGGCCTCCTCCTGATTCTTAAACACTCATTGGTCTCCATAAAGTCTCTCACCGGTGAAGTGAAGTATAAATCCTTCTCAACTATTTCCTCGATCTTTTCTCCTCCTAGCTCTTTTATCTTCTTCTTTGTTTCCTCTACTTCCTCTTCGTCTACCTGAACCTTTACCTCGACTTCTTTCCTGGGCATCTTCCTAGCTTTCTATTAAACTTCCTCGCTTTTATCGGCTCTGGGCGAGGACCGTGTTTATCCCCTACCCAACCTATTTAACTAGCAATCCACAACTTCTGGATGTATGGTCTTTGAATCTCTCAAAGAGAAGCTTGAGAATATAACCGGTTCTGAGGAAGAGGGAACTGCGGAGACTCTCTTCAACCTAAAGAGCGGATCACAGAACGTAGTTGCTCTCCCCGAGGACGAAGATATAAGAGAAGTAGATACGCGTTATTCTCTTATAGAACCGTTTGCAGACGCCCACATCAAATGGGATGAAGATGAAGAAAGCCTTGTATACTATGTAGACGAGCCTTCGCTTAACGAAAGAGAACAGGAGATATTTGACCGTATAAAGGATGCTTTAGAGGAAAAGATAGACATATCACTCGAAAAGCTGGATTCTACAGAAAAAATAATCAACTACCTCGACGAGAAAATAGACGAGGTAACAGCAGAGCTAGGCATAAGGCTAAGCGAGGAGGAGAAGAACAAGATAATGTACTTTGTCTACAGGAACTTCGCAGGCCTGAACGAAATCGAACCACTGATGCACGACCCTTATATAGAGGATATAGGCTGTTCGGGTATAGGTATTCCTGTATATATAGTACATTCCAAGTTCGGATCGATAAAGACAGATCTAAAATACAACTCGGAAGAAGAGCTCAAAAACCTAGTCGTAAAGCTTGCAGAAAGGTGTGGAAAATATATTTCATACGCAGAACCGCTTCTAGACGGGGCTTTACCCGATGGTTCCCGAGTAAACGCTTCACTGACACAGGACGTAACCACGAAAGGACCGACTTTCTCGATACGAAAGTTCCAGGAGACACCTTACTCTGCCGCGGACATTATAGAGCTAGGAACCGCTAACTACGACATAATGGCCTACCTATGGCTAGCCTTAGAGTACAGAAAGTCCATACTGATTTCAGGAGGCACAGCTACAGGAAAGTGTGTAGCACCTGACGATAAGATACATCTTGGGAACGGAAATATCGTAGAAGCAGAAGCTCTCCATGAAGAAGTGAAGGAAGAAAGAACTCCTAAGGAACTAGTAACGATGAAGAAAGACCTTGAACTCGAGAACAAACAGGTCAACAAGTTCTACAGACTAGAGAACAACAACCCTGTCTATCGTATCGAAACTCAGAGAGGAGCAGAGGTAACCGTTACACCTGAGCATCCTTTTATCACAAACCAGAAAGGCGATATAGAGAAAATAGATGCAGAGAACCTGGAAGAAGGTGCTTTTATCGCGTCTCCAAGAAAGCTGGATCCTAATACAGAAGTTCAGACCTTAAAACCGCTTGCCCATGATATAGAAGCCTACGCATCAGGAGCCCAGCACCTTGTCAGAGATCTTTTAGAAGAGAGGGAGGAAAACGTTACAGAACTGGCAGAAGAGCTAGACGAGCATCCCAAGACAGTCTCCTGCTGGAAAGAAAACAATTCTATCCCCTGGCAGACCCTTGAAAAGCTTGTAGAGGAGGGAAGCATTTCTCAAGAGGAGGCTATGGAGGAGATAGAAGGGATGGCGGGGATGCACTCTTCAATAGCGGTCGATGTACCTGAGAAAGTTACACCGGAGCTGGCAAAGGTTGTAGGATACATTCTTGCGGACGGGAACCTTGATAGTAACTATGTACACTTCCACAACACCGACTCGGACCTGAGAGAAGACTTCCAGGAAAGCCTCAGGAAATCGTTCGGAGTGGAAGGAAGGCTACGTGACTATGATAGGATTCCGAGGATCACAGTAAGCTCCAAGCCTGTGAACCAGATGCTACAGCATTTCTTCGACATTCCCGCAGACAAGCCCAAGGCAAGACATGCGGAGACTCCTGACCAGATCCTAAAGTCTCCTCCAGAAATCACATCCAGCTACCTTCAGGCATTGTTCGACTGCGAGGCAGATGTGTCGAATAAACAGACAGAGATAACCTTTAACACCTCTTCAGAAGCACTCGCACACGAAGTGACAAACCTCCTGCATAGACACGGGATAGTAGCTAGAAAGCGGGTGAAGGAAGTAGGAGGAGAGAAATACTACAGAATAGTTATCTCAGGAAAGTCGCAGAACCAGAGATTCCTTGAAGAGATAGGATTCGTATCTAAAGATAAGGAGAGAAAAGCTAGAGAGAACATCAGGGAAGCAGATAAGGACCATACCAATACCGATCTGGTGCCTGCGAGCTCACTTCTAAAGGATATAAAACAGAAGGAAGGCCTTACAAACAAAGAGATAGCTGACAAAGCAGGAGTTTCAAGGAGGATGATTGGAAGGGTTCTTAACGAAGAAAGGAGGCCTTCAAAATCCACTATAGAGAAACTCGCGGATAACTTGGAGGTCGAGACTGCAGACAGAAGCTTGGAGAAGCTGAAGGAGTTGGCAAAGGATGAGGTCTTCTGGGATCGTGTGGATAGTATAGAAAAAATACCTGCTGAAGAATCTCCGGACTACGTATACGACGTCACAGTTGATAGTTCCCATAACTTCGCGGCAGGGAGTTTACCTCTCTTTATACACAATACAACCTTCCTTAACTCAGTAGTCACATTCATACCTCCAGAACAGAAGATTGTGTCTATAGAAGATACAAGAGAGCTTCAATTACCTCACGAGAACTGGATACCTTCGGTTGCGCGTTCAGGGTTTGGTATCCAGGGCCAGGAGGAGGGAGAGGTTACGATGTACAAGCTACTGAAAGAATCCTTCCGACAGAACCCAGACTATGTTGTAGTAGGAGAGGTCCGTGGAAAAGAGGCCTCAGTCCTCTTCCAGGGAATGTCGTCAGGACATCCTTCTCTAGGTACTATGCACGCTTCTTCACCAGGTGACGTGGTTAAGCGACTAACTACCCCTCCTATCAACCTTTCCCCAAGCCTTGTAGATACTCTAGACATTATTGTGATCATGTCACACGCAAGGGAGCAGGGAGAGAACGCTCGTAGAGTCGAAGCGATCTACGAGGTAGAGACCATAACTCCGGAAGGCTCACCAAGAACCAACGAATACTTCTCATGGACTCCTGTGGACGATACATTTGCTGTCAAATCAGATTCAACACTACTCGAAGAGATAAGGCAGCAGTACGGCCTTAGCCAGAAGGAGATGGAGGAAGAGGTAGAGAACCGTAAGAGGGTTCTTAAGTGGATGAAGGAGCAGGGGCATTCCAGCTTTTCAGAGGTAGCAAGGATAGTCTCGGAATACTACAAGAACCCTGAATCAGTCATTAAAGCGGTCGAGGAAGATACAAAGTCAAGTTTAGGGGACCTGATCGAAGAATCAGAAAGCGAGCTCAAACCTGTAGAAAAGAAGCTTCCAGCCGACATCCAGAAAGCGGAAGAAGAGCTCAGGAAGGGATCAAAAGAGTCTGAGGCCGCTAAAAAGGTAGAAAAGCAGAGGGAAACCAGTTCTTCTGAAGAGAAAGATTTAAGCGATGAAGACATGTTTGAGGCTGAAGAAATTGAAGAAAATCCTTTCAAGGAAGACTAGTCCATAAGCTCTATACCATTATCCTTTATCTCGAAACGGTGCCATTCTCGTTCAGGTGAGGTCTTGGACATCCTGGAAATTTTTATATACCTCTTGTCGTCCTCAATCTTCAGATTGATCACACCGTCCGCCACGTAGTTAAGCTTTGAGACAGCTTCCTTGTCCTGAACTCCTTCTTCAAGGGTTAGGAGCAGGACTCCGTCCGATGCTTTAGATTTGGCGCTTACAACTTGGAGAAACTTTACAGCAGAGTTAACATCGGTGTATAGTACCATAGTAGAGATAGAATCCGCAACTATTCGCTTTTCACCCTCACCTATTCCTCTCAACGCGTCAGTCAGGGTCATGTTGAAAGCATTTAGGTCGGATGGGCCCTGTATAGCGTATTCAGAGTCTACTTCCTTACCCAGCTTCCAAGAATAAGCGTCCAGGAATGCGAAATTATCTTTGTGTTCTTCGAAATCCCATCCGAAATTGTTTGCACTTTCCATAACCTCCTCTGGAGCGTTGTCAAAAGTTATGTAGAGACCTCGTTCACTGTTAGAAAGGCCTTCCTCCATGAACTGATTGATAAACGTGGATTTTCCGGTTCCTGGCTCTCCTATAAGGAAGACTGTAGAACCTTTGGGTAGTCCCCCGTCAAGAAGGCTGTCTAACTTTTCGATACCGGTCTCTTCCCGTTTAACCATAACACTTAACAGGAACTCCATACTATTTTAATTTTGGGTGGCCCTTCCTTACTAAAACCCGAAAACCGGAAAAATTATTTATTAGGACATCGAAAAGACAGTTAGGGTTACGAGTGGATGACTATGGGAGATATAGAAAAAACAAAGACAGGTATAGAAGGCCTCGATGAACTGCTCCAAGGAGGCATACCGGAAAATCATTCTATATACGTAGCGGGACCGGCTGGTTCAGGTAAGACAACCTTTGGTATAGAGTTTCTGTACCATGGGGCAAAGGAAATGAACCAGAACGGATTATACATCTCTTTCGAGGAAGGAAAAGAACAGATAATAGATAATCTTCCTTTTAACTGGGATCTCGAAAGTCTTATAGGCGAGGGCAAGATACAGATAGTCAAGTATGACCCATACCAGTACGAAAACATAATCGACCTTATAAGGAGCTCTGTGAAGGAAAACAACGCGGAAAGAGTGGTTATAGATTCCTTAACCGCCCTAAACCTTTACGTGGACGATACAAAGGATGTAAGAAAAATGATACTGGATATGAACGAGCAGCTCAGGAAACTCAGCTGTACAACGCTTTACACAGGCGAGATAAAGACAGGTCACCCGGAGGAGATCTCCCGCTACGGAGTTGAGGAGTTCATAGCTGACGGTGTTATAAAGCTTGCATTAAGCAAGCAGGGTTCGGAACTATCCAACCAACTTCTTGTTCGAAAGATGCGTGGAACAGATCATGATAAGAAAATTCATCCGTTCAAGTTCGAGAACGATGGCTTGAAAGTTTATGCAAAGGAAAAAGCGTTTGAATCCTCGGGCGACTCGCTCGGATCGGGCGACGAACCGTTCTAAATACCTTCTAGGGAAAATATGAGTAATGAAAAAGAAAACCCGTTTAAGGAGAACAGAAGATCAAAGTTTAGGAGAGCCCTAGGAGCGGAATCGTACTCTGCCCTGGCCAATACTTTGTTTGGAGAGTTAGTAGACAGCTATATGGACTATTTCTCAGACCTCAGAGGAGATCTGGAAAAGGCAAATATCAACGTTCTTTTTAGGACCTATGTTTCTGAAGTGTTCCTCAATACTGTTCTAGCATCCCTGACATCGTTTTTAATGTTAATCACACTTATAATGATTCTAAGACCTTCCACTTTGATTTTTCAGATCTTAATGGTTGTGAACATACCTATAATAGTGGGAATAGTAGTTTTTATGTTTTCTTACTACTATCCACAACATAAAGCTAGCTCTAGGGCAGGGAACATAGAAAACAACCTTCCATTTGCGCTTAACCAGATTGCGGCTGTGGCATCATCAGGTATACCTCCTTCAAGGATGTTTAAACTTCTTACAGACTTCGAAGAATACGAAGAAATCTCTGAAGAAGCTCAGAAGGTGGTTAAAAAAGTAGACGTATTTGGAGAGGATATAACAACAGCTTTACGTGAATTGGCTTCTGAAACACCTTCTGAAGACTTTAAAGAAGTCCTTTACGGTATGATTTCTACTATAGAGACTGGAGGAAATCTGAATCAGTTCCTCCAAGAACAGTCTGAGTCAGCTCTTGATGACTATCGGATGAGGAGAAGGAAGGAAATCGAAAAACTTTCTACTTTTGCCAGCTTCTATACTGCTATCCTTGTTGCAGCGCCTTTATTCCTCATTGCAATACTGTCTGTACTTAATATGGTGGGAGGAGGGCTTATGGGCTACGATATAGGTACTTTGATGAAGGTTGGTGTTTATGCTTTTATCCCTGTTATAAACTTTTTGTTTATAGCTGTACTACAGATTGTCCAGGGGGAGATATAGATGTCACTGGTAACCAGATTAAGGTTGTATTACTACAGGAACAGGAGAGAAATACTGATCTTCCTGATCACAGCTTCTATAGGGGTAGCAATTGCAGGAATCAACTCCTGGAACTATAACCAGTCCACTAACATCTATAAAATAGGTTCGGACGATATTTCACAGGAATTCAAGACTATGAGACGCGATAAGGCGTTTGAGGTATCTATGCCTATAAGGGACCCTGAAAGCCTTAGCTATGTAACTATAAAGGTGGGCTTTGGGAATGTGTCCCGCACTGCTACCCTGGATATCTTCCTTAACGGAGATACTATAGATAGCGAGGTTACAAATCTTTTGCCCGGCTCAGTCCAGACCTTTACTCCTGATACAGAAATTCTCCAGCGGAGGAACAGGCTTAAGATTTCGGGCGAGTTTCCCTCAACCGGAAGCGCTACTGTAAATTCTGTAGAAGTCACAGGTTACGGAAAGATGCAGAGATATCTGTTCTTCATACTGAACCTCCTCGCTATCATCATAACTCTTGGACCGACCCTGATAATAAAATATTTCCAGTACAGGGAAAAGTCAGAGATTGAGGACAGATTTCCAGACTTTTTACGTGACGTGGTAGAAGGTACTAGATCAGGGATGACTCTTCCTCAGTCGATAGAAAACGCCCAGGACAACGACTACGGGAAGCTGAATCCCTACGTGAGCCAGATGAACGCAAAGCTTGACTGGGGAATTCCGTTTCAGAAAGTTTTGAAGAGCTTTGGGAACAAGACTAATTCCAAGATTATAATGCGTGCCTCGAATACTATTATACAGACCTATCAGTCTGGTGGTAATGTTACAGAAGTCCTAGAAACCGTTAGTAATAATATCAAAGAGATAAAGGATTTGAGAAGGGAGAGGGAGTCCAGCCTGTATGGAGAGATGGTTACGGGTTATATAGTCTACTTTATTTTCCTAGCGGTGATAGTGATGCTTATAAAGTATCTGGTGCCGTCCCTAGGCTTTACAGGAGATATAGGACCTCTGTCTGCCGGTTCAGGACAGAGCGCAAAAGAGATGGTTAACCAGTACCGCCCTATTTTTAGGCACCTAGTGATAATTCAGTCAATTTTTTCCGGACTTGTCATAGGAAAGCTGAGCGCGGGAGAGCTTAAAGCTGGAGCGAAACATGTTGGCATCCTTCTTCTTGTCGGATATACAGTTACCGCAGTATTTATCTGATAAAAAGAAGGTAACCAGCTGGAAAAGAGGGGTTATCGATAGAAAATTTTATATAAGGCTGTAGACAAGTTTTTCTTGTGACATCTAAAGGAGGAAAAACTATGAAAAGAAAAGGTATTTCGCCGTTGATTGCTGCAGTGCTTTTGATCGCATTCACTATGGCGGTAGCAGCAATTCTTACAGCATGGGTAACACAGTTCACACAGGACACCACAGGAGCAGTAGGAAACGAGTCAGAGAGGGTAATCCAGTGTTCTTACGCAGGATTATCGATCTACGACGCAGTTAACGACAGTGGAAACCTTACTGTGTCAGTAGCTAATACCGGGACGCAGGACATGAGTAATGTCTCCATAACAGCTTTTATGGAGGACGGATCTCTTACCAACACTTACATGGGCGCACTGCCCACAGGAGGTGTTCAGGAGATAACCTTGACAGATCTCTCGGGTACTTTGTCAAGCGTGAGAGCTACGTCTACTGACTGTCCTGGTGTAACGGACGAGCAGACTGAGATCACCCAGTAGCTGTAGAAATAGAACCCGCCACTTTTTCTTTCTTTTTATTCCCTAATCTCCCCAGTCTCTGTACGGTAGTTTCTTAAACTTCAGAGAAGAATTTTCTCGCAATGTATTCAGATGAGGTACAGGAAATTCTGGACGAGAAAAGCCTAACTCATGGGGACCGTGTAAGCATAGAAACCCGGGAAAACACGGAAAAGGGAGTTTTGATGCCGAGAGCGGAACAGGGAAATAATGATTGCCTTGTTATAAAGCTGGAAAGCGGCTACAACATAGGTATAAATATACATAACATAGAGAAAATTCAGAAACTGGAAAAAAAGAGCAAGGAACCGGCAAAGGAGATGCAAAAAGAAAAACTGAGATACGATGAGGACAAGCCTGACATACTTATTCTCCATACAGGCGGAACCATCGCATCGAGGGTCAGCTACGAGGAAGGAGGAGTGACTCCCGCTTTCGAGCCCGAAGACCTACTGGATATGTATCCAGAGCTCTTTGAAGAAGCGAATATTGAATCAGAAGTCGTTGCACAAATGTTTTCCGAGGACATAGAGGTTGAGCACTGGCAGGAGATCGCGGAAAAAGTAGCGGAAAACCGTGATAAGGACGGTATAATAATAAGCCACGGCACGGATACGATGCATTTTTCTGCAGCAGCTCTAAGCTTCATGCTTCAAGGTATAGATATTCCTATCGTCCTCGTAGGCTCCCAGAGATCAAGCGACAGGCCTAGCTCAGACGCGGCGATGAACCTGATTTCTGCGGCGGAATTTGTGAAGGAAGGAGTTCCAGGGGTATTCATCTGCATGCACGCCAACTCAAGCGATGACAGAGCTGCGGTACATCTAGGAACAAGAGCCAGGAAGATGCATACCTCAAGAAGAGACGCGTTCAAGTCCATAGGAAGAAAGCCTGTCGCTGAGGTTGACTATGAGAAAGGAGAAGTAGAGATAGTCGAGCCTCCTTCCTACGAGAGAAAAGAGGAGTTCGAGCTTGAGGAAAGGATGGAAAAAGATGTGGATTATATGAAAGTTGTTCCCGGGATGGAGAAGCTGGATTTAGAACGTTATAAAAGCTCTGAAGGCCTTCTTATCGAAGGAACAGGGCTAGGTCACATGCCTGTAAACAGCTTCGACGAGCCTACCGAGAAACACAAGGAGGTTCTTGAGGAGCTTGAAGAAGTTGCTGAGGACTCTCTGGTAGCTATCTCAAGCCAGTGTATTCATGGAAGAATAAACATGAACGTCTACGATACAGGTATAAAGTTGAAGGATGCTGGAGTAGTTTCTTCTGAAAACATGGTGCCTGGAGTAGCTTATGTAAAGCTTATGTGGAGTATTGGTCAGGCTGAAACAGAACAAGAAGCTGAAAAACTCTTTAAAGAAAATATTGCCGGGGAAATACAGTCCCGCGAGACGGTTAAGGATTAAAAGGAGGTTTAAACAGATGGTTAAAGTATACGGAGTAACTGGGATGCCTCTCGCAGGTAAGACTACCGTCGCCGATATTCTAGAGGATAAAGGATACCAGAAAGTGGATATGGGAGATGTGGTAAGAGAGGAGATGGAGCAGAAAAACCTTCCTCCAGAAAAGACTGGAGAGTTCGTAAACAAGCAGAGAGATAAGCACGGTATGGATGCTATAGCCCGTTTAACCGTCCCTTACGCCCAGGATTGTTTTGAAGAAGAACAAGACGTCGTTATCACCGGTATGAGGAGCTTGGATGAGAAGGAAAAGTTTGAGGAAGAGTTCGATTACGGCATAGATGTTATAGCAATATGGGCTCCGGATAAAGTCAGAAAGAAAAGGAGGAAAGCTAGAGGAAGGCCTGAGGACGAGAAAGGTCAGAGCTTCACGGAAAGAGACTACAGAGAGCTTAAGAACGGTGTGGGAGATCTTGTGGCGAAGAGCGACTATCTGATAAAGAACTACAGCATAGACAAACAAAAACTTAAGGAAAAGGTTGAGGAGATACTTGAGGATGATTGATATGGTAGATTATGAGGAATTAGGTTTTAAATGCGGTATAGAGATACATCAGCAGCTTGGTACCGATACAAAGCTTTTCTGTAACTGTGGGACTGATTTAGAAAACGTAAACCCAGATTCAAAGGTTTCACGGTCCCTCAGACCGGTTGCCGGGGAAGAAGGCGAGGTTGATCGGGCGGCGAAGTTCGAGTTTCTTAGGGACAAAGAGTTCGTCTACCACAGCTTCAAAGACCATAACTGCCTCGTAGAGCTGGACGAGGAGCCCCCACACCCTATAGATAGAGAAGCGATGGATATCGCAGTAACTTCCGCGGAGATGCTTAGCTGTAACGTTCCTGACGAGATACATGTGATGCGTAAAACAGTTATAGACGGTTCAAACACCTCCGGATTCCAGAGAACTGCTGTAGTAGGTAGGAAAGGAGATATAAACTTGGATAAAGGGAATGTAGGAATCGAGAGCATAGCTTTAGAGGAGGAATCAGCAGGTATAAACCAGAAAGGAGATAAGCGTTCGGTATTTGACCTCGACCGTCTAGGCATACCTCTTATAGAGATAGGAACCTCTCCTGATATCAACGACCCAGAGCACGCTAAGCAGGCGGCTTTAAAACTAGGGATGATTCTTAGGTCTACAGGAAAGGTCAAGCGTGGTTTAGGAACTATAAGACAGGACGTCAACGTTTCTATAGATGAAGGAGCTAGAGTCGAGATAAAAGGCTTTCAGGAGGTCAAGCAGATAGATAAGCTTGTTGAAAACGAGGTAAAGCGCCAGAAGAGCCTCTTGGAGATAAAAGAAGAGCTTGAGGAGAGAGGGATAGAATCGATAGAGGAGGAGGTTAAGGATGTTACTGAGGTTTTTGAGGGTACGGAGAACCAGATAATCGCTTCTATCTTGGAAGATAACGGTTCTGTCTTCGCGGTAAAGATTTCTTTTGAAGGACTCATGAACAAGGAGTTATGTGGTGGGAAGACTCTAGGAAGAGAGTTCGCTGATTATGCGAAAGCCTACGGTCTGAAAGGGATAATGCATACTGACGAGGAAACAGGAAAATACGACCTTGAAAAAGAGTTTGATAAGGTTAGGACTGGGATGGGCAAAGAAGAGGGTGAAACAGTTGTTATAGCTGCAGGTGAAGGAGAAAAACCTAAAAAAGCTATAGAAGCGGTTAAAGAAAGAGCTGAAAAAGCGTTGAACGGAGTTCCTGAGGAGACTAGAACCGCTAACAACGACTTTACTACTTCTTATGCTCGACCTCTTCCCGGTTCTTCTAGGATGTATCCTGAGACTGATATTCCACCTTTTGTTGTGGACGAGGATTATTTAACCAGTATAAGAGAAAACCTTCCCGACACTTTAGAAGAAAGAAAGGAGAAAGCGGAAGAGGAGGCTGGAAGACAGCTCGCCGAGCAGCTCCACAACGCTTCGAAGTTGAGACTTTACGAGAATGTGAAGGATAAGGTAGATATGGATGAAAGAGAGGTAGCTAATTTTCTGGTAAACAAACTAGAGGATATCAGCTCTAGGTATGAAGTAGATACAGATCAGTTGGGAGAAAAGGACCTGGTTGCAACCCTTAATCTTATTGAGGGAGGAGAAATCACCTCTGATGCAGTACCTGATGTGGTCGAAAAGGTGGTAGAGGAGAGTAAATCCCCTCAAGAGGTTGTCGATGAGTTAGGACTGGGTACACTTGGTGAAGAAGAGGTCCGAAAAGCTGTGAAGGAAG
Source organism: Candidatus Nanohalarchaeota archaeon QJJ-9 (assembly GCA_022865275.1). Lineage (GTDB taxonomy): Archaea > Nanohalarchaeota > Nanosalinia > Nanosalinales > Nanoanaerosalinaceae > JALIDQ01. Next base: position 17,924 of record JALIDQ010000003.1, read on the forward strand.
TTTTAGAGGATAAGAAGGAGCTTGTAGAGTCACAGGGCGAGCACGCTAAAGGAGCTTTGATGGGGCTTGTCATGGAGGAGGTCAAGGGCGAGGCAGAAGGTTCTCTGGTAAGCAGGATTCTTGACGAGGAGCTGGGTAAAAGGCTGGACTAGAGGCTCCCTACCTTTATAAAGGTTATTTAAAAAGGATTTTGTGCTGGTTGTTGAGAACGCCTTATTAGCGGTAAGGCGAGGTGATTTATAATGGATGAGATAAAAATCGAGAACGTTGTTGCTTCTACAGATTTTAAACGGAGGATGCCCTTGGACAAGATAGCTATCAACCTGAAGAACACAGAGTATGAGCCTGAGCAGTTTCCGGGTCTAGTATACCGGTTGGACGAGCCTAAGTCTGCTGCGCTAATCTTTGGATCCGGAAAAGTCGTGTGTACGGGAACTAAAAGTCCGGAAAAGGCGAAGATAGCGGTGAAAAAGATAATAGAGGAGCTCAAGGAGACTGAAGTAGTTGTAGAAGAAGAACCGGAGATTACGGTACAGAATATGGTTGCTTCAAGTCACTTAAACCACGAGCTCAACCTTAACAGGATAGCTTTTGATCTTGTAGGTACAGAGTATGAGCCTGAGCAGTTTCCAGGTCTAGTATACCGGTTAGACGAGCCTAAAGTAGCTTTTCTACTGTTTTCTTCCGGTAAAATAGTCTGCACAGGTGGAAACAATATAGGGGAAGTTGAAGAAGGCATAAAGAAGCTTCAAGGGAAGCTTAATGAAGTAGGTGCTCTTCCAGAAAGCTAGGCAAGGTTTACTACTTCCTTTCTCTTTTTTTATCTTAACATCAAGAAACCATTTAAGATTTTATCTCTCTATTCTTGGGTAGGCCCTAAAAACCCTATCATATTTTTCCAGAAGGTATCCTAAAGTGGAATACAGCGACAAGACCTCGGCATTTGAACAGTTCTTCAGAGAAGCTATGAAAGAGGAGCTTGGGCGGATTGTTTCCGAAGGAGAAAAGGCAGCGGTAATCGATTTCAACGAACTTGAGAAACAACAGCCAGAGCTTGCTGAAAGCTTTTTAGATGAGCCGGAAGAGACGCTGGACGCAGCGGAGGATTCCCTAGAAAAGCTTAGTTTTGTAGACAAAGATCTCAATCCACGTATAACCGATCTGCCAGAGTCCGAACACGTTGCGATAAGAAACCTGAGGAGCGATCATTTAGGAAGGATGATTGGTATAAGAGGCATAGTAAAGCGCGCCTCAGAGGTTAGACCAGAAGTAGTATCCGCTACTTTTGAATGTACAAACTGTGGCGATATGTACGAAAAAGAGCAGGATTCAGCAAAGCTTAAATCCCCTTACAAATGCGACTGCGGGAACAGAAACTTTGAAGCGGTAGACAAGACTATGGAAGACGTCCAGGCTGTAACCATAGAAGAGGACCCCCAGCAGATAAAGGGTTCAGAACAGCCGAGAAAGATAGGAGTATATCTAAGGAAAGACCTGGTAGATCCTGACTTCCAGTCGAGGATAATGCCTGGAAATAAGGTAATACTATCAGGAATACTCCGCGAAAAACCTAAAAGCAAGAGTTCTAAGCGTTATGATCTTTATATGGAGGGTAACTACCTCGAACCTATTCAGAGAGAGTTTGAGCAGATAAAGATAAAACCTGAGGACAAGGAAGAGATACAGGACCTGAGCGATGAGGAAGATATCTTCGACAGGATAGTTGACTCTATCGCTCCTTCGATCTACGGTCACAGAGAACTAAAGAAGGCTATTGCACTCCAGATGTTTTCGGGCGTGCAGAAATCCAGGCCTGACGGTACAGAAACACGCGGAGACATCCACGTTCTCCTTATAGGAGAACCAGGTACCGGCAAATCTCAGTTGCTTAAGTTTGCTGGCGATCTAGCTCCTAAAGGCAAGTATGTTGCAGGTAAAGGCGCTACCGCTGCAGGAATAACTGCTACAGTAGTAAAAGACGAGATAACCGGCGATTATGCGTTAGAAGCAGGAGCGTTGGTTCTTGCTAACAAAGGACTAGCTACAGTAGATGAGATAGATAAGATGGAAGCAGAGGACCGTTCCTCGATGCATGAGGCGATGGAGCAGGGTACTATAACCGTTTCAAAGGCTAATATACAGGCTACACTCCAGTGTAGGACAAGTATACTTGCGGCGGGAAACCCTAAGTTCGGACGTTTCGACCCTTACCAACCCGTAAGCGAACAGATAAACCTTTCAGATACGCTACTTTCCAGGTTCGATCTTTTATTCCCTGTAAAAGATGAGCCTTCCAAGTCCAAGGATGAAAAGCTTTCAGATCACATAATGAGCATGCACACCGATCCGGAAGACCATTCAGGTTCGATAGAGACTGAGAAGCTTAGGAAATATATAGCCTACGCGAAGAAGAATGTAAGACCCGACCTTACCGAGGAGGCGCAGAAGAAGATAAAAGATTTCTATGTCGATACAAGGATGCAGGGTAGCTCTGATGGAGAACAGTCCAAAGTCCCTATTACTGCCCGCCAGCTTGAAGCGTTGATAAGGCTTTCCGAAGCGTCGGCAAGGCTGAGGCTTAGTGATAAAGTGGAGGAAAAAGATGCACAGAGAGCTATAGACCTTTTAACTCATTCGTTAAAGGAGATAGGGGTTGTTGACGAATCCGGTGAGTTCGATATAGACAAGCTCGAGACCGGAATGTCCTCAGAGAGTAGGAACAATATACAGGTGATCATGAACCTTGTAAAAGAGCTCAGCGGTGGTTCGGGCGAAGCCGTGCCGATAGAAGACGTCTATGCGCAGGCGGAGGAGGAAGGTATAGGTGAGGAAAAAGCAGAGGAAATTATAGACAAGCTCAAACGTGAAGGAGAGATATACGAGCCTAAAAACGGCCATATAGGAACTATATGAGGTAAAAAATATGCCAGGAAACCGACAAAGGATGACTGCTAGAAGAGTTCAGCTGGAAGCTATAGAGAAGGGAAACTACCACAAAAAAGAGGGATACGAACCTAACTACGTTATAACCCCGATAGGGGTAGCTGTGTCCAGAGCATGCGTGGTAGCTACTGTAGTTGATACTTTTCAGAACGATGAGGAAACCTATGGAGCTATAACTCTGGACGATAGTAGCTCGACTTTAAGAGCGAAGTTTTTTCAGGACCTAAGCGATATGGATGATATAGAGGAAGGCCAGCTCCTTGAAGTCATTGGAAAAGTCAAAGAATACGATGGAGAGAGGTACATACAGCCCGAACTGATGAAGGAAAGAAGTATAAAATACGAGCTACTGCATAACCTCGAGATGGAACAGACCCGTAGGAGGTTTAAGAAACTAGTTGAGAAAGCTCAGAAATTTGAAAAGGAAGACAGGTCTGATGAGGATATAAAAGAAGAGCTTAAAGGGGAGGGACTGAACGAAAAAGAGGCTAATGCGGTAATAGAGTACTTGAACCCTGAAGAACAGTTTGAAAAGGCTGAAGAAGTCGAAAGCAAGGGAAAACAAGAGGATAAAACACCTGAAGAGCATGATGGACCGGAAGACGAAGAAGAGGAAGTAGGGAAGGTTGAGAAGGCGGTGCTTGAGAGGATAGAGGAGCTTGATGAGGGAGAGGGAGCGGACTACTCCGAGATAATCGAAGCGGCAGACTATAACGAGGACGAGATAGAGTCCGCGATAAACAATCTTTTAAGTGACGGTACGTGTTATGAACCTAAGCCAGGGAAGATAAAGAAACTTTAGGTGATACCGATGGAAGAAGATTACGAAAAGATGCTTGAAGACGCGAGAGAAGACCTGCCCGAAGAGGTATTCGAGTCGGCAAGGTTTACTATACCTGAGGCGGATACTCAAAAAAGCGGGAACAAGACTGTCATAAACAACTTTGGAGATATCGCGGACAATCTAGGTAGGGACAAAAAACATCTTACAAAATATCTTCTGAAAGAGCTTGGAACCGCAGGCCATAGAGAAGGAAAAGAGTTAATCCTCCAAGGAAAGTTCAGGAGAGGGAAGATAAATGGTAAGATCGAGGACTACTGTGAGGAATACGTTATATGCGACGAGTGCAGCAGGCCTGATACAAGGCTGGTGAAAGAGAAAGGAGTTACGATTCTCAAATGCGAAGCCTGTGGAGCCAGGAAGAGCGTAGAGGAGTAAAATGTCTTTTCACCTAAAAATTCACGATACAGAGGACGGGAAAGTAGTTGCAGCCTGTGACAAGGATATCCTCGGAGAAGCTTACCAGGAAGGAGACACAAAGCTTGCCCTCGAGGAAGATTTCTACGGGAAGGAGGAAGGCGGTTTTTTGGAGCTTTTGGAAGCGCTTAAAGAATGCGTGACCGCAAACATAGCTGGTGAAGAACTCGTATCCGAGCTTCTGGATGAAGGACTGGTAAAAGAAAAAGAGGTCAAAACCGTGGAAGGAGTACCGCACGTACAGCTCTTCTTTGTGAGGTAGACTATGCAAAAGTTCTGTCCAAGATGTGGAGAGGAAGTAGAGAAGGTTTACGGGAATAAAGGGCTATGTAAAGACTGCTTTATTGATAAAGAGGAGTTTGTAGAGATTCCTGATGAGATAGAGTTCAGGCAGTGTTCTGTATGTAAGGACTATAAACTAGGTAATGTATGGAAGGAATACAAAACCGACCAGAACCTAGTCTATGACCTGATAAGCCAGTACGAGAAAGATAATGTTGATATGTCCGCCTCATATAGAAAGAAGGGAGAAAAATACGTTGTTAATGTTATGATGGTCAAGGAGGTAGACGAGAAAGAACTAAAGCAGACTAAGGAAGTCGTTCTCAAGCCAGAGAAGACGCAATGTGATAAGTGTTCAAAGTTTCGTGGCGGTTACTACAACGCTTTACTGCAGTTAAGGGGGAACATAACCGAGGATTCGCTTGGAGAGCTCATGGACCGCGCTTCAGATCTGACAAACGAAGATAGGAATGATTTTGTAGCGGATGTGGTGGAAAAACATGGCGGATACGATATCTATACTAGTACAAGGTCTATGGCAGAGAATCTTGTAAATATTCTAAAAGAAAAGTTTGAGATGGAAGTAAAACGTTCCAAGAAGCTGGTAGGAAAAGAGGACGGACAGAAGGTTTACAAGTCCACTATTTCTGCCCGGATAGAAGGGTATAAAAAGAGTTAAAAGTATAGGCATAGTTAGGTAAGAATATGGCTGAAGAAGAGAAAGAGGAGATAGGAAGGGTAAGAACACCTGACGATGACGAGGTTTTAGGAGTAGTACTTACCAAGCTTGGCTACGGAAGGTTTAAAGTATACTGTAGCGACGGGAATGAACGAACTGCGAGGATTCCAGGTAGCAAGAGACGTTCTATGTGGGTAAAAGCTGATGACGTAGTCTTGATTGAGCCCTGGGACATTCAGGGCGATGAGAAAGGTGAGATAGTTTTTCATTACTCTAACGCACAAAAAGACTGGCTGGAAAACAAAGGTTTCCTTGACGAGCTAAAAGAGTTTCTCTAGAACTTTTCGAATTCTTCGTATACCAGCTTTATACCGGGAATGATTAGTAATGCTCCCCATATACCCTGCGGATCCTTTAGCGCATAGGCGAGAGAGCCTAGGCTTAACACGGTTATTCCCGCACCTAACAGTATCCTAGATTTTTTTGGCTTTTTTTCGCGAATTTTTACTGCTGAGTCCTCTGGTTCAAGGCTTTCCTGGTATTCTCCCAGTCTTTCTTTCTCCACCTCTGGAAAAAGCTTCCCCTCATAGCCGCATTCCTGGCATTCGTAACGGTAGTCCAGCCCTACCGCTGAGATAAGGCTTGAGTTGTTCTGTATGTTCTCCGAACCGCAGTTGGGGCAGACTTTTTTCCTCATTCCTATTTTAAGTGTTGAACGCCAAGACGTAAATATGTCCGAGTTTTGGTCAGATCCAGAGCTAAAGAAAAACTTCGAAAACGTTTTTAACAAGACTACACTGAAGTCTCTCTACGATCTTTCGGATAAAGGGTTCTTTGACGTGTTGCATGGTGCGGTAAAGGATGGAAAAGAGTCTAAGATATTTGTTGCAGAGGATTCGGATGGCGAAAAACTTGCGGTTAAGATATATACCATAGAAGCGAGCAACTACGACGAGATGACCAAATACTTGTTCAACGACCCGCGTTTCGAAGGGATAAGCGATAAGAAAAGGGATATAATCTTTGCATGGTGCAAGAAAGAGTTCAAGAACCTCAAAAAAGCAAATAGGATTGGTTTAAACGCTCCTAATCCCGTTGCATTCAATCGAAACGTTCTTATGATGGATTTTATAGGCGAAGGGTTTAAACCCGCTCCCAAGCTCAACGAAGTCAGGCTGGAGGAGCCTGAAAGAGAATTTAAATTTCTTATAGATCAGTTAAAGAAACTATACGCTGAAGAAAATTTGGTACATGGGGATATGAGTCCTTACAATATTTTATGGCACAGAAAACCATATCTCATCGACTTTAGCCAGGCAGTATTATCGTCCCACCCCCTTGCAGATGACCTGCTTGAAAGAGATTTAAAAAACCTTGTGGAACATTTTAACAAAGAATATAGTCTTAGCAAGGATTTAAAAGAAGTTATAAGCTTTGTAAGGTCTGAGAAGGACTAAAACCTCCGTTTAAAAACCTTTTTTAAGCCATAAAACATTTAAATGTTGGAAAGGTGTTTTAATCCGTGAGAGTAGAAAGAATTCCGGACGAGAGAGTTGGTGTTCTGATAGGTGAGGACGGTGAAACTGTCGAAGAACTGAAGGAGCTCACCAATACAGAGATAGAGGTAGATGAAGGAGAGATAAATGTAGAAGGAGAAGATCCCATGGAGGAAATACGGGCTCAGAGGATAGTAAAGGCTATAGGAAGAGGTTTTTCGCCTGAAAAAGCTTTTAGGCTTTTGGAAGACAACTCGGATATTGCTATAATCGATGTCACCGACTACGAGGAGACAAAGAACGGAAAAGAGCGCATAAAAGGCCGGGTTATAGGAAGGGACGGCGAAGCAAAGGAACACATAGAGAACGAGACGGATACGGAGATATCTGTCTATGGGAAGACTGTGTCTATACTTGGAGAAGTCAAAAACGTCCATATAGCTAAGAAAGCGGTTGAGAAGCTTTTGGAAGGAAGGTCTCACGGTACGGCTTATCAAGTCATCGATAAGAACAGACAAAAACTTATTTAGAGGTGTAAAAATGGCGGATCACAGAGAGATATCAGTTGCGGAGTTTTTCGAGAAAAACAGACATCTTTTAGGGTTCAACAACCCTCAGAAAGCGATTATAACATGTGTAAAAGAGGCGGTAGACAATTCTCTTGACGCCTGTGAGGAGGAGAAGATACTTCCTGAGATCCATGTGAACGTAGAAGAGACAGGAGATGAAAGACTAAGGCTTCAGGTAAAGGATAACGCTGTAGGAATAGACCGCTCGAAGATTCCGAAGATTTTTGGAAAGCTTCTCTACGGTTCAAAGTTCCACAAACTCCAGCAGACCCGAGGCCAGCAGGGTATAGGTATTTCCGCTTCAGGCCTTTACGCACAGCTTACTACTGGAAAGCCGGTAAAGATCTATTCGAAGAAGAAGGGTAACGAAGACACACACATGTTCAAAGTTCATATAGATACGCAGGAAAACGAGCCGGAGATCGTGGAGGATAGGATAGTCGATGACTATGACTTTGATCATGGTACAAGCATTGATATGGAGATAGAGGGTAAGTACACGCATGGTCACCACTCGGTACCTACTTACCTGAAACATACTGCTATAATGAATCCTTATGCGAAGCTTGTGCTCAACGAGCCGGATGGTAACAAGATAGAGTATCCACGCGTGTCTAAGGACTTGCCTCCAAGGCCTAAGGAAATCAAGCCCCATCCACACGGTGTCGAGCTCGGAATTCTTATGCGTATGGTTGAAAATACGAACGCTAGAACTGTTTCAAGCTTCCTCAAGTCAGAATTTACCCGGGTAGGAAGGACTTCTGCCGAAAACATTCTCGAGAAAGCAGGGATAAACAAGAAAAAGAGACCTCCAACCCTTGAAAAAGCCGATATGGAGGACTTGCTGGACGCTATGCAGAATGTAAACCTCCAAAACCCACCTACCAACTGTCTTTCCCCTATAGGAGAACGGCTGATCGATGAAGGTTTGGAGAAGGAGCTTAACCCAGAGTTTGTTGCATCAGTTACCCGTAGTCCGTCGGTTTATAGAGGAAACCCTTACCAGATAGAGGCTGCTATTGCCTTTGGCGGCGATATAAAATCTAAGGGCACCTACAAAATGCTAAGATACGCGAATAAAGTCCCTCTTCTGTACAAGAAATCAAGCTGCGCTACGACTAAGGCGGTAAGAGAGACCGACTGGTCGCGCTACGGTCTCAAGCAGAAGGGAGAGAGGCCTAAAGGTCCGGTATATATACTTGTCCATATGGCCTCTGTGTGGGTGCCTTTCACATCTGAGGGTAAGGAGGCTGTGGCTAACTACCCTGAAATCGTTAAGGAGATGAAACTTGCTCTCCAGGAGGTAGGAAGAAAGACCAAAACTTATCTGAGCAAGAAAAGAAAGGCTAAGGCTAGGAAAAAGAAGAAAAAACAGCTTACAGCCTATGGAAAGGTTGTATCCCCTTCAATAGCTGATTTAGCGGGCGCGGAGGATGAAAGGGTAAAGGAGCAGCTTATGGAGATACTAAACGACAGATACGGTGAAACTTCCCAAGAAAAGGTGGAGAGCCAGGTGATAAAGAATGACAGAACTTGAGAGGGATGAGGTAACTAAGGAGAAACTCCAGAAACTGGGGCATAGGATACTGAAACAGATAGAGGAAGGTGAGAATCCGGAGTTTGAGAAACCTGTGAGGTCCCGCTCGAATGTGGAATACGATGAAGAGGAGAAAGTTCTCACACTCGGCGATAAAAAATCCAGTAGGGAGTTCATGAATATAGGGCATGCGAGAAAGTTCATGCAGACGATGATGATAGCTTCAAAGTGTAAAGAGCTTATAGAAGAGGGTAGAACCGCTTCTGTACGAGAACTGTACTACCAACTGAAGCATACTATCCCCGGGCTGGATGAGAACACTTTAGAGGATCAGGAAGAGTCTGACCCAGTTATTGTAGACCTTGAAACAGCTCTTGACGCGATAAGAGAGCAGATGCATCTTATAGCTGACCCAAGAGGAACTTTGTTCGGCCCTATAAAGATCGAGCAGCAGGGCGATGTTATGGACGCGATGAAGATGGGTCGTTCAGGAATCGCTATCCCATCGATTGTGGATGACTACAACTTCGTAGAGCACGATGCAGACTATGTGTTAGTTGTTGAGACAGCTGCGATGGTTAACAGGCTTGTGGAGGAAAACTTTCATGAGGAAAACAACGCGATTCTTATATCCACGCAGGGACAGCCTTCAAGAGGAGCCAGGCGTTTGACTAATATGTTTGCCAACCAGTTAGACCTTCCTATCTACGTGTTTACTGACGGGGATCCATGGGGTTACTATATCTATTCTGTGCTGAGGGCGGGCTCTATGAACCTTGCTTTCGAGTCAGATAGGCTTGCGACTCCTGAGGCTAACTTGGTAGGTATGACTATGAGCGATGTACAGGAGTACGGGCTGGAAAACGTTACTGAGAACCTTAAAGGGAAGCCTAAAGATAAGAAAGGCGGCCCTACAAAGGACTACAAGCGAGCCCGAGATCTTATGGACTACGAATGGTTCCAGCAGGATGAATGGCAGGATCAGCTCCAGACTATGCTTGATAAGGGTATACGTGTAGAGCAGCAGGCTCTCGCCTCGAATAACCTCCAGTTCGTTTCTGAGACCTACTTGCCTGAGAAAATCGAGCGTGGAGATTTCCTTCCATAGGTGAATAGCTTTGAAAACAGCAAATAACCTCAATATAGAAAAGAAAGGTGAGGTAGAAGCAGAAAAGAAGGGTTTAGAGGAAACTAAGAAACTTGAATGGGGAAGGGTAGACGATGAAGAGGCTGGAAGTTACCAGAACACTTTAGGAGTGAAAGACGGGGAGTACAAGGATAGAGGAGAGGACGATAAAGGAAGTTTCTTCCTCTATGAGGTTGAAGGTGAGGAGTACAAGGTTTACAAGGACGATATCAACCCGGACTAAAAACTTATATAAGTGCTTCCTGAAACAATCTTTACCCGGTTACTCGGGAACGTAGCTCAGCCTGGGAGAGCGCGAGACTGAAGATCTCGTTGTCCCCGGTTCAAATCCGGGCGTTCCCATATCAAAGATATGCTCTAGCCCTGATTTGAACAAGCAGAAAATCTCTGATTTTCAAGTTCAAATCCCGGCGTTCCCATTTTTGGTTTCCATTGTCTTCTTGGACTCGAGCCATAGGCGAGAGTGGAACCTTTTCAAGCTTCTTAGGGTAGGACTCCCCTAATAGTTCCGGGCGTTCCCACTGGTCTATTTTTCTCTGAGCTCTCTGCATTTTTCTATGTTCCACTGGTAGCCTTTCCCTGAATCAGGAGTCTCTAGAACCATTGGCTTGTCTTTAAGCTTTTTATGGCTCAACAAAAGCTTGAAAGATTTCTCCCCTATGTATCCTTTTCCGATATCTGCGTGCTCGTCTTTTTCAGATTCAAGAGGATTCTTTGAATCGTTGAGATGGAGCACATGAAGGTTTTTCAGCCCTATCTCTGAATCAAACTTATCTACAAGAGATTCGAGCTCTTTTTCTGTTGAGAAATCGTAGCCTGCTGCGTACATGTGGCAGGTATCCAAGCATATACCTAGCTTGTCGTAACCATAGCTTGACTTCTGCACCATCCTGTCCAACGATTCGAAAGTTTTTCCGATGGTTGTTCCCTTGCCTGCAGTGTTTTCAAGTAGTACAGTTACGTTTTCCGGAATATCGAGCTTTGATAGGCGGGAGGCGACGTTTTCTATTCCTTCTTCTATTCCCGCGCCTGTATGCGCGCCTGGGTGAAATACGTAATATTCTATCCCCAGCTTCGCCGCGGCGTTGATCTCTTCCTGAACCGCTTTAACCGACTTCTTAGCCAAATCATCCTTTGGCGTTGCCAGGTTTATCAGATAAGTTGCGTGGACTACCCAGGGCTTGATATTATTCTCCTTGCAGGCGTTCTTAAACTCTTCCGCTTCTTTCTTGCTCGGCTTGCTTACCTTCCAACCTCTAGGAGAGCCTGGAAAGATCTGTCCACAGTTTCCACCTATTTTTCCTTGTCTATTCACAGCTTCCGGATATCCTCCACTTATCGATACATGACCGCCTATTCTGAACATAAGGAGGTTTTTCTTCCCGAAGTTGAAGTAAGTTTCGCAGCAAGTAGAAACTATTTTAAAGATGGTTTCAGTTGTATCTTTATGCTACGCGTTGCCGAGGTAGCTTAGTTGGCCTAAAGCGCGTGGCTGTTAACCACGAGATCGCCGGTTCGAACCCGGCCCTCGGCGCTTCTTAGGTTTAATCTGGTGATTGGAAGATATCTTCTATCTTCGATTCAAAGAAATCTGCTATCTTGAAAGCGAGTTCCAGTGAAGGATCGTATTTTCCAGTCTCTATCGCGTTGATGGTCTGGCGTGAAACGCTTAACTTTTCGGCAAGGTCTTCCTGCGTCAAGTCTTTCTTAGCACGGTAAACTTTCAGATCGTTCTCCATACTAAATCTTCCTCCTATAATAGAAGAACGCTACCGCGTAGGTTACGCCTGTAAAACCGAACAGTAACGATAGGATAGGCTCGGCTTCAGGGCTAAACTTGGTTATAGAGACTCCAGCGAACAAGAATCCTAGGATGGGAAAAAACAGCTGGAAAGTTCTGTAAGCAGATTTCTCAGCTATTCTATACGATCTCTCGTCTTCTATGTTTCCAGGCTTCTTTTTCTGATATTTTTTGAGTGCTGTTATCAGAAGCGCGGCTATACCCGCTCCCATAAAGGCGGCCCAAGCAGTATTCGCATTTAAAACCCAGGAAGGCTTTTGTAGATTCACATATATCCCAGTCAGTATAAGCAAAGCTCCCAGAGAGACCATAAGGGTTTCTCGAGTTTCTCGAGTTCTAAACTTTTCCATCTTAACCACTAGTAAAGTATAGTCTACCTAATGTATATAAACCTTTACATAAAATTCTCCTTAAGAGCTCAAACAACTTAAATATCGTATCATAAACTGAAACTAGATGTCCCAGATAAAGCTTGATAATGTTGAGAAACACTACCAGCTCGGAGAGAACGTTGTAAGAGCTCTGAGAGGTGCAGGCCTATCTATTCAAGAAGGAGAGTTCGTAGCGGTCATGGGGCCTTCAGGTTCCGGCAAGTCAACGTTACTGAACATGCTAGGCGCACTGGACAAGCCTACCTCTGGAAAAGTCACCATAGAGGAAGAAGACATCTCTAAATTTTCCCGTTCAGGCCTTGCATCCTTTAGAAGCGAGAAAGTGGGTTTTGTATTCCAGATGTTTAATCTTATTTCAAGCATGACCGCGAAGGAGAACGTTGAGCTTCCTATGATATTTAGAGGAAAATCTAAGAAGGAGAGGGTAGAAAGGGCTGAAGAACTGCTTGAAAGGGTTGAACTAAGTGATAGGCTTGATTTCAGACCTCCGAAGCTTTCAGGAGGCCAGAGGCAAAGAGTTTCAATAGCTCGCGCGTTAGCAAACGATCCGGATATAATCCTTGCAGACGAGCCTACAGGAGATCTTGATACCGAGACAGGCGATAAGATAATGGACTACCTCACCGAGCTGAACGACGAAGGTAAGACTATAATACTCGTCACGCACGATCCGCACGACGCAGAGTACGCGGACCGCGTAATAGATATTAAGGATGGAGTTACTGAACGAAGAGAAGGTGATCAATCATGAAAAAGAAAGCAATCCTATTCGTATCGTTTATAATGTTGGTAAGCCTTGTACAGGCTGCTGGCCCGACTGTAAACTTTGAGATAAAAAAGAGAAAAACAGAGCCTGCACCTTTACGGACTTCAGAGTATGCGGATGTATGGCTAAAAGTTGTTAATCAGGGAAGCATGGAGGCAGAGAACGCTAATGTAACCTTTATACCCTCCTATCCCTTTGAGACCGATCCAGGAGAAAAGACTTCCTGGGATTTGGGTACTATGTACCCTGGAGAGGAGTATAGGATACATATGCAGGTAAAAGTGGACGAGAACGCAGTGCACGGCACCAATTACCTAAATTTTAAGTCCTATCTACCTAGTAGCGGCGTGGAGGTTGAGGAAAAGGTACCTGTGGAGATAAGGACTGATGATGCGGCCCTAGTAGTCTCTAATATAGACTTCCCAGAAAAGGTAGGTCCTGGGACCTCTAACTCTATGGGGCTTTCCATCAAAAACCTTGCAGACTCGCAGCTCAAAAATATAGACGTCTCTTTAGGACTGGCTTCAGAGGAGCTACCCTTTGCGACCCGTGGAACGAGCATGAACCGCATTGAGAAGATAGAGCCTGGAGAATCGGCTGAGACTTCCTTCGATATAAGTGCTGACCAGGACGCTGAGAACGGTCTTTATAAGATTCCTATAACCTTGGAATACGAAGATGAGGCAGGCAACCAGCACACCACCGAGCCTATAACAGGACTGGTTGTAGGAGGAAGTTCGGACCTTGAGGTAGGTGTAAACCAGAAAGATGACCTTTTCCCAGGTTCTAAAGGCTCCGTAACCCTGCGGATAACAAACCAGGGCGACGGAAGAGCAAGGTTTGTATCGCTTAAAGTTCCTGAGGGAGAAGGTTATGAGGTACTTTCTACCAGTGAAATCTACCTCGGAAACATGGACTCGGACGACTACCAGACAGCAGAGTTTGATCTATACGTCGAGAACGGCTCAGACATTTCCTTGCCTGCAGAGCTGCATTACAGAGATGATACAGGTGAAAAAATAGAGGATACCCGGCATGTAGATCTTCAGGTATATGGTCAGGATGAGATTTCCAAATACAACCTTCAGGAAGGTAGGAGCTTTCTTTTGATAGCAGGAATTATCGCTCTAGCCCTCATAGGAGGGATATTTTACTGGAAGAAGAGGTAGAAATGTCTTATGTTTTTAGATTTTTTACGCCTCGCGCTGAAGAACATAACTCACAGGAAGAGACGTTCATGGCTTACAATCATAGGAATACTCATTGGAATAGCTGCGGTAGTCTCCCTTGTATCCCTGGGTCAAGGACTTAACCGTTCTATCTCTGAAGAGTTCGAAAGCCTGGGAGCTGATAAGTTATTTATTACCCCTGGAGGCGAACTAGTCTCTACCGGCTCACAGTTCGCTCAGTCCGCCAGTAAACTTGGTGGAGACGATCTTGACGTTATAAAGCGCTCAAGAGGTATCGAAAAAGCAGCAGGGATGTTTGCAAGAACTTCTCGCGTTGAGTATAAGGGAGAATCACATTTTTTAACTGTTATAGGCATACCTACAGGAGCAAGGGATGAGCTTATAAAGAACTCATGGTCGCTTGAGGTTGAAGACGGCCGATTTCTTCGTAGAACAGACCGATCCAATGTTTTGATAGGTAGCAACATAGCCAGCGGAATATTCGATAATGATATAGGTGTAAGAAGCAAAATAAACTTCGAAAAACGCGGATTCCGCGTGGTCGGAACCCTGAGATCGGTAGGAGACCCTGGGATAGACAACTCAATCTTCTTACCCCTAGAACACGCTGAGGATCTTTTCGGTGTCGAAGACAACTACCAATACATTACCGCGCAGGTAAGGCCGGGATTTACTCCTGAAGAAGCTAGAGATATTCTGGAAAGAGATCTAAGGCAGCACCGCGGATTAGATGAGGGAGAAGAAGACTTTACAGTCTCTACAGCCCAGGACGTTCTTGACTCGTTCAGGAATATTTTGAACATTGTTCAGTATTTCGTAGTCGGCCTTGCTTCTATATCGTTGTTGGTGGGGGGTGTAGGGATAATGAACACTATGTACACATCTGTAACAGAGAGAACTAGAGAAATTGGAGTTATGAAGGCTGTAGGAGCAAGGGACAAGCATATACTGACCCTGTTCATCCTCGAATCCGGTATGATAGGGCTTGTCGGAGGAGCTATTGGAGCTGGGATAGGAGGCACGATAAGCTACGGGGCTGCTTACGCGATAAGGCAGTACACATCTATACCCTTCTCCGCCTATGTATCCCCGATGCTAGTCGCTGGTTCATTGGGCTTTGCTTTCCTTGTAGGAGTTCTCTCAGGAGTCTTCCCGGCAAGAAGTGCAGCAAAGCTTGACCCTGCGGATGCTCTAAGGTACGAATAATAGAAAAACTATCTGACGTGTTTAACGTCAGAACGGTTATAGTCGTGGATCTCTTCCTCATCGAACCAGATAGATATCTCTTCCTCAGCTTCCTCCGGATCTCCAGAAGCGTGGATTATATTCCTCACCGCTTTATCCTTACTATCTGCGTGTTCGTATGATACGTGGGCGAAATCTCCTCTGATAGTTCCAGGCGAAGCTTCTTTTGGTGAAGTCTCTCCTACAAGCTTTCTGACGTTTTCTACCGCATTTACTCCTTCCCATACCATCGCTACTACAGGACCTTCCTTCATAAAGTTTACAAGATTCTTGTAGAAATCCTTGCCCACATGCTCAGAATAATGGTCTTCCAGAAGATCGTCATCAGCCTGCACCATCTTTGTGGCGGCAAGCCTCATGCCAGACCGTTCAAGCCTGTGGATTATTTGGCCGGTTATTCCTCTCTGAACTGCATCAGGTTTAAGCGCTACGAACGTTCTCTCCAACTGTTGATTTCCTTCCATCTCCATACACCTACTTTATCTTCTTCCAGTATCTTACAGGAGGCATCGTCTGGTTACAGCCTATCAAATCGACTTTAGCCTCTTCCTTACTCCACTGTTCGCATGTTTTGTTCATATAACTGGCCTCAGAAGCCCATTCCGTACCTTTGTAAGCCTGGCTATCGTTCGAATAGCAGTAGTTCTGCGCCAACAGACCGCACTCCGCTTCCACCCTGCGGTAATCCGTGGCGTTTCCAGGCTCGTAGCACTCGGTTTCAAACTTTTCAATACCTATACAAGCGTTTCCAACGTTGAAACCCTGGCAGGTAAGGCTAGTGTCACAGTAGCCGAAGTTAATAGCGTCTGACTCACTAGTAGTAACATTGTGGGCTGCTCCAACAACCAGAACGATTCCCAGAGTTATTAGCAAATATTTTAAGTCTTCGTCCATCACCTATAACTGGAGGATAAAAGGTTAAAAAACCTTGCAGGTACTCCTCCCGTAAGCTTAACTTTAAGAAAACGAAGTTCTAGAACAGGAGGAACATGAATGGCTAGAATAGGAACGGTAGAAGGCGCTGTAAACACAGAAAAATTCAAATTTGAAGCTCACAAAGAGATAGAGAAGTTTGACTTCGTTACAGTCAAAGCCAATACTGACGAGGCAGAATGGCTGTTAGCACAGGTAGACGAGGTTGAGAAAAAGCCTATAAAGGACTCTGAAAAAGTTGATAAAGCGTACAAGACCATAGCCTCCGCCAACATCATAGGATACCGGGTCAACGGTCTCCTCAAAAAACCCCGCTCCGTAATCGAGCCTGACTCGATAGTCTACAAGGCGGATCAGGAAACCATAAGCAAGACTCTGGGACTAGACGATCAGGGGCTTTATGTAGGTAATCTAGTAACCAATCCAGGAATAAACATCTGCTTGGATCCTGAAGAGCTTTATAAACATATAGCAGTCCTTGCAAAGACGGGCGCCGGAAAATCTTACGCTACCGGAGTCATGATAGAGGAGCTGCTCGAGAAGGATTACCCTGTAGTTGTTATAGATCCTCACGGAGAATATCACTCGTTAAAAGAGCCAAACTCTCTCGATAAGGAGGAAAAAGAATGTTATGGGATACAGGAGAAAGGATATCCCACAAAAGAATACTCCCCCAACACCGATCTGAACGAAGAAGCGGAGGAGTTAAGCTTTTCTTCCAGGAACATGGACGCGAAGGAGCTGCAGCAGGTTATACCTACAAGCCTGACCAACTCCCAGCTAGGTGTTCTATACACCGCTCTAAAAGACCTTAGGGAACGGGAAGAGTATTCGTTGGACGATGTGATAGATACCTGCATGGACCAGGACTCAAAGGCTAAATGGAACCTGATAAATCTTCTGGAGACGGTAAGGGATTCAGGAATTTTTTCCGAAAAGCCTACCCCTAAGGAAGAGCTTTTAGAGAAAGGAAGAGCTTCGATAGTCAATTTGAGAGGAGTCGACCCTGAGAAACAGGAAACCGTTGTATACCAGCTTAGCAAGGAGCTTTTCGAAGCAAGGAAGAAAGGAGAACTTGAGCCGTTTATCATGATTATAGAGGAAGCACATAATTTCGTACCAGAGAAAGGCATGGGTAAAGCAGTCTGCAGCGATATTCTTAGAAAAATAGCTTCAGAAGGGAGGAAGTTCGGCCTAGGAATAGGAGTAATAAGCCAGAGACCAGCAAACGTCGCGAAAAACATCCTTTCACAGTGTAACACCCAGCTTATCATGCGTGTAACCAACCCTAACGACCTTTCAGCTATATCAAGAAGCTTTGAAGGAGTCACAAGCGAGGTAGAGGACTCTATAACCAGCCTTCCGCCAGGAACTGGCCTAGTCCTCGGAAAAGAGTATCCTATCATGACGGATATAAGGACTAGAAAGAGCAAACACGGCGGAGAGACAAAAGAAGTCTCTGAGGAACAAGGACTGGAAAAGCGCGAGGATACCAAAAAAGTCGCGGAAAGCCTTACAGATAAAGCAGAAGAGGAGGAAGTGGATCTGAGTATGGAAGAAGTAGAGGAAGATGATGAAAGCCTGCCGGAGGAAGAGGAGTATACGGATAAGAAAGCTCCCGAGCCCGAAGTAGGGGATATGGAGGTAGAAAAAGAGCGGGAAGAAACCGGTTCGATCGATATGCGGGACTATGAGGAGAAAGAAAGCAGCCAGGCTTCTTTGAGCTGCTTTAGGCCGGAAATGGAGTTTTCGGAGATAGATGAGAAGTTGGATAACCCTGTAAAAGCCTTCTACCCCATATACCTGGTAGAAACCGAGGTAGGAAGCCTTGCTATAGACGGAACTGATGGAGAGGTAAAAAGCAGGGATTTAAGCCTTACAAAAGAGGCTGAAGAGGTTATAAGTAGCATTAAGGAAAAAAGAAGGACCTCTACCTCCGTAGCAGAAGAGCTGGGCTTTTCCAAGGAAAAGGTGGAGGATATCCTTGAAAGGCTTGTAGAGCTAGGGCTCGCGGATGAAAGAGATAAAAAGTTCGTCTATACAGATATAGACCTTTTTGATAGACAAGTAATTGATACAGAGGTAGGTGAAGGAACTATAATAGATACAGAGATAAGCGAGGACAGGGCAGAAGAAGTGGCTGAAGAAATCCTTGACGAAGAAGCTAAAGAGGTTGATACAGTATACTACCCCTACTATACCTCAGGCAAGAGAGTATTCGACGCAGTCCTTGGTAAGGAGGTATGAAAGATTTTTAACTCTGCAGGAGGTATCTACAGATATCCAGGGGTCGTTGGTCTAGTTGGTTAGGACGTCGCCTTGACGTGGCGAAGATCGGAGGTTCGAATCCTCCACGACCCACTTAGAGGCGAGCCCTTCCCTCTAAGTCACTACGGTTCCACTCCAGCGAAGCTGGAGTCTAGTGAGGGGACCGCCTTGTGGTCTGGTTTCGGACCTCGGAGAAAAATCTTTAATTTTTCCTATAACTCTAAACTTTTTCTTTACCGGAAGGACTTAACATATGAAAACCTATTTAAGAATGGCGAACCAATTTCTAAACCCGGCCTGCAGAAAGTTATTTAATGAACGGGAAGAGAGCTTTTACACGGATTTCCCAAATTTTTTATTAAAAACTTACGAAACTTGGTGTTGGCGATGGAATACAAACAGGCAGTAGTATTGAGAACAGATATAGAAATGAGCAGAGGCAAGGATGTTGCACAAGCCTGCCACGCATCATTAGGTGCGTATAGACGTGCTGAAGAGAGTATGGTAGAAGAATGGATAAGCCAGGGGCAGAAAAAAGTGGTGCTAGAAGTGGAAGGCCTAGAAAAACTTATGGATCTCTATAAAAGAGCTCAGAGAGAAGGTTTCCCATCATTTATAGTAAAGGACGCAGGCGAGACCGAACTGGAGCCAGGAACCAAGACCTGTATAGGGATAGGTCCTGCACCAGATTCAAACTTAGATAAGATAACCGGAGAACTTTCACCAGTGTGATACAATGGAAGAAAAAATACCAGAATGGTCTTACTACTCCGACACACGAGGCCTAGGAGGTAAGATCAAAGAGCAGATAGAAGACTTCAAAGTAGAAGAGATAGCAGAACACGAAACAGATGGAGGCAACCACGTGATCTGCAGAATCAAGAAACACAACATGACTACAATGGAAACAATCAAAAAACTTTCAAACGTCCTCCATATATCAAGAGAAAGGTTTGGATACGCTGGAAATAAGGATAAACGGGCTGTAACGACTCAATATATATCAGTTGAGGGAATGGACGAAGAAGACCTTCAGCAAGTATTTATACCCAATCTCGAGCTGGAAGTGCTTGGAAAAGACGACCGCATAGGACTGGGTAACCTTGAAGGAAACCGTTTCGAAGTAGTTGTAAGAAATATAAACCTACCTGAAGAAGTTGTAGGAGACAGAATAGATGGTATAACAGATGAACTAGACGGTTATATACCTAACTATTTCGGAAACCAGAGATTTGGGTCTGTAAGACCGATAACCCATCTTGTGGGGAAGCTAATTCTACAAGGAAAGTTCGAAGAGGCGGTATGGACCTATATAGCCAAGCCATACGACGAAGAGCATGACAAGGTAAGGAAGGTAAGAGAAGATTTATGGGAGACCCGCGACCCGGAGAGAGGAGCGGAAAAGTTCCCCAAGCGGTACAGGTATGAGAAGATGTTACTTTATCATCTCGTAAAGACTGGCGATGACTACACAGGAGCGATAAAGAGATTGCCCGAAGGACTACAGAATCTTTTCATACACGCTTTCCAGTCCTATATATTTAACAAAGCACTTAGTTCCTTGATAGAGGACGGATACAATGATACAGATGGAGAACTTCCTTTGGTAGGCTATAAGACAGCTTTAAGAGATAGTAAAGGCGACCAGAAGATAAAACAGGTACTGGAAGAGGAAGAGATAGAGCTCGACGACTTTAAGCTCAGAGATATATCCCATCTATCCACAGAAGGGGAGTACAGAGAATGTTTTGTACCAATAAAATCGTTAAGCCTTGAAGAAGTGTTCGAAGACGACCTAAACATAAACAAAAACGCAGCAGACCTTGAGTTCAACCTCGGCAAGGGCTGTTACGCTACAGTATTCCTCAGAGAACTCATGAAAGGTGGCTAATCATGGATATAGAAAGATCTGATATAGTCGCTTTCGGTCTAATAGCTATCCTGGTAGCGTTAGCAGTCGGTATATCACTAGAAAGCCAGCCCGATAAACCTGGTTACTGTAAAGAGTGGGCTAAAGGCGTGGAATCCAATCTCAGCCAGCAGTATGAATCAGTAAAATGTACTTGCAAGCCTGCTACCGACTATAAAGACAGAATAGACGCTCCGGAACAGGTCAAGAACGTTTCCAACCTCTTCCTACTTGACTGTGAGATAGACGACCAGCAGATAATCTTTCCGATCTGGCAGGTTAATGATACAAGAATGAATATGACTGGTAACGAGACAGCTAGGATTAATCAGACAGGTTAGAAACGTCCAGGTCCCCTATCTCTCTTCCAAGAGTTATGTAGTTCTTCCTACCTCTTTTCTCCTTTTTGATAAGTCCTCTCTCCTCTAGATCCTTTACAAGCCTTGAAACCTTAGCCTTAGAGTATTCAAGATCCTCCACAAGGTCTTTCTGATACATACCTCCCTCTTCTCCCTTGATTATTAGCTCAAGAGTTTCTCTTTCATCGTCCTTCAGTACAGGAAGGATTGAAGCGATGGTTTTCCTATCCCTATTCTTCCAGAGAAACACGACAAATAGGCTCAGTACCAGCACACCCAGTATAGCTAACAAGGTTATCTGATCCTTTACAAGACTGTAAGGACCGAGATCCTGGTATCTTACAGTATAGCTCAACCTATCTCCCAGAGAAGGATCTTTCTCAGTCCAGTCCACATAAATCTCCCTTCCCTTGCTCCCTGTGGTGCCATCAGGTGGTTCAATGCTTGTCTTGTTAAGTTCCGCCAGACCGTATCCTTCAGGAAGAACCACCTCAAATTCATAATAGTCGGTAGGGATTAGAACGCTTTTAGAATGCTCGAACAAAAAATATTCTCCTTTATTTTCCATCAGACCCGAGGTTTGATAGGTTATGTTTACGGAGAAGTTTCCCTCTAGTTCTCCAGGATCACATACAACCGCTTCATCAACCTCGTCGTATCTACAGGGCAACCTTCCTCCAGGTCCGTAGCCTTTAACCTTCCGAGGTTGATGTGTATTAGGTACTACAACAATAATATTCCTTGAAGTAAACTCGCCGTACTCCAAATGCATAGAAACATTCGAAGGATTACCTAAAACTATTTTTTCGCTTTTAGAAGTTATCTGGGTGGATGAAACCACGGTAGAAATCAGCAAAATAGAGAATAAAGCTACAAATATCTTAGAGAAACTAAAAATATGCCGGGAACTTGTACGGTCTCTGATAAAAGTCATTGTTCCAAGATTAGGTAGGGAGGAATATAAACCTTAACAGTTTCACTGCTGCTTCTTGTCCGGTCCTGCAACCATCATACCGCCTATCCCCGCGTTCATAAACTTCTGCATCATCTCTGCAACAAGATTAGCAGCCTCCTGTGTCTCGGAGAGATCCAGCTCCAGCTTGTCCGGACCTTCAACCTCTATCATCGTAGGCCCGTAGTTCATAACTATCTCTATAAGACTTGGAAAGCTGTCAATAGAGCACCTGACCTCACAGACCTGTGAAAAACCTTTTTCGATAGAAGGATGAGGGTTTTCCACTTCCTTAACCTCGTCAAAATCTTTATCATCTATCTCAACAGATTCAAGCGCTCCAAGGCCCTCAACATGGCTTTCAAGAGAATCTGAAGCCGCTTCTTCTTCCTTCGCAAGAACCTCAAACACCATCCATGTATCTATCCCGTTTTCAAAACTCATCCTATCCAAGAAAAAGTTTCGAATCCTTAAAAACCTTTCCAGGATAGAAAAAAGAAAAAAGAGGAGAACCACTCCTCCGGAAGATCCTATTCAGATGCGGTCTCGTCTATCTCTTAGTCCCGCGTCCATCGCGGGCCTCTTTCCTCTATTGTTTCCTCTGCGTCATCCAACCTTTCTTTGATCGTACCTTCACCGATCGGTGCAGTTTTCGAAATTATATCCTTGACATGCTTTCTCCTCTTGTCCCTGAACCGGTCAATCACACTTAAGCGCTCCTCGACAGTCATATTGTTTCTCATCTCTTCCGCAAACTCTCTGTTCATCTCCCGTATCTCATTTATCTTTTCATCAATTCCAGCTGCTTCACCTCTTACTCTACGCCTTACCCTGGTGCGGTTAGTTTCTATCTCCCGCCATTCATTCTCCTGGTGTTCGCTCAGAGCTTCTTGGGCCTCTTCCCTAGCTTTTTCGTAATCGCTCTCGTTGAAAAGCCTTTCCGCTTCTTCCAAAGCTTCTTTAGCTTCTTCAGAAGCGTTTTCGTCTATCATATCCCTTGCCTTATCTAGCGAGCGGTTGACCCGGTTTCTAACGTATTCCTGTCTCTGTCCCATCGCCTGCTGCATCCTACGCATAGCTTCATTGTTCCGCCTAGATAATACTTGCCTTTCTTCACTGGAGAAATTCGCAGCAAACTCAGGAACCCTTCCTGCCTGGATTCCTCTGGTAACTACCTCTGCATCAGTCTGCTCCCTTACTTCCGAAGCGATTACTCCCGACAGATCTGGTTCTCCTACCACTCTTATCGTTCCGATCCCCTCTTCCTGTATGATTTCTACAAGCTGGTCTATCTCCTCTTCAGAACCGACTAGATAGTTGTTAGGGGAAACAGAGTTTACTGAGGCAAACGTATAGTTGAAATTCGGTGCTGCAACAACTTTGAGAGGCTTTGTACTGTTTATGCGCTTTCTAGTCTTGTTTCTGATCCTTTCCGCGATTTCTGTATCGTTTTCTCCAGTCACTTCTTCTTCAACATCAATTTGGAGTTCTTCAAGCTGCTCTGAAGCGTTTTCAGACAGTCCTGAGCCTATGTAGGTTACTTCGTCTACCTCAAGCTCTTGAAGCTTGTTCAGAGTCGAGGCAGGAATGCTTTCTTTCGGTGTGAGGAAGATAGGAAGGCCTTCATCCCTAGCAACTTCCTTTCCCGCTGCGAGAACCTTACCGTTTCTATCAGTAAACGTGTTCTCTATTATCAGTGCTTTCTCGCTCCCTGTAGGCCAGAAATAGTCAGCTACCTCGTTCGCAGTACCGTATCTCGTAGCGCCCCAGAGCCTTGTTACATTGTATCCCTCCGAAGAGAGCTTCTGCTCCACTTCTTCAGAGATTACCTCCGGTCCACCGACCATAACGACTTCTTCAGGGCTGAAATCCTCAATGGATCCCAGCGTATCCTCAGGAACCTCGTTCTTGTTAGTAAGAAGGATAGGCATCCCGAGCTTTCCCGCTGGAGCCGAAGAGACTAGAGCATCAGGATAGTTCGCAGTCGAGGCGAGGACTACTTTGTCCACTGATTCGTTCGTTTCCGCTGCAGAGACCGCTAAAGAGCCTATAAGAGCCGCGAACACTATCGCGACGATTAACTTTTTCATAGATACCACTGTAGAACCATTCCTATCCAGACTTTTTATAACTAACTTCAGGTTGGTTTTTTCAAGTTTTACCGCGAAAACTCTCCCATGGGATACCGCGAAGAAGTCAGGAAACTCTTCGAGCACCAGAAGTTCGAAGTTGAAAAAGGAGACAGCTGCGACCTTTTAGCGGAAAAAGGAGAGGAAAAGCTCGCCATCTTTATCGAAAAAGGTAAAGGAACGCACGAGCTGGAGGAAAGAGTTAAAGAGATAGGCAAAAAGGAAATAGAAGGAAAGAAACTAGTTTTTACCGATTTAGAGCCTAGCGAAGAAGAAAAAAAGGAGATGGATGACCTAGCAGAGGATGAAGGAGTGGAGGTATCATACTTCACGCGGGAG
>JALIDQ010000004.1 GCA_022865275.1 Candidatus Nanohalarchaeota archaeon QJJ-9
GGTTCCGGCTGAACCCCACGTTATATCAGCTCCCGAAAGACCGCAACTAGTGATTTTACTGGGATGAGATGTATCATCTGCTTCAGGGATACTCCCGTTACCGAGGACCATGAATTCCAGACCGGGGTCACTACCGCCGTCTGGATCTAGCTGGGTATTGGTCAGCCAATCCTTCCCATCGTCTGTCAACAGGTTATGGGTTGATTCGACCAGGTCTCCGTTCTTGTAGATGTTTACCTGAGAATGGTAATTAAGACTTTCTTCCTTCCCAGAGGTAGGAGTATCTGCTATTGGCAATGCAAAGATCCCTGCAATCGAAATTGCTAGTAGGATTGGTATACCTAAATTTGTTTCTTTCATAGTATCATTTCATAAGTCTTTTAGCTTTTTATTTAAAATTTTCTCCTTTATCGGACTGTTCTCTGTTTGAGAGATATATTATAGCTAGGTAAAGTATGAAAGGAGTTCCAAAAGTTCCACCTAAAAGCCAGGATGCGCTTCCGAGTCCTACAGCTATCCCGACTTCTTTAAGGAGTTTCCTGATGTTTATTTCCATACAAAATCAACCTCTTCCTCTCTTATTTCAAATATGATGCTTGAGATTATTAAAACCACCGAACCGTATAGAGCTATAGAATGCACTCCACTGTCCTTGAAGTCGGCTCCAAGGACATTATCAGGTAGTGATATTAGCCCTCCGAGGTAAAGCGAGTAACCTTTTCTTACTCTGGTATATCCAAGCAACGTATTTCTCTCTACAGTTACAGAGATATCTGAGCCCAGACCTATTTTTTCCGAAGTCCCTGATGCGTTGGTTATTTCGTTCTCCTGGTTGTTTACTCCTGGTCCTCCTGGTAGAGTTGCCAGGACATGGCTTAGAAATATGTACGAGAGTAGGAATACTACTGATGCCAGCAGTATAGATTTTGCCTGGGACATACTAACTTTTTCCCCTGAAGGTATAAAATGTTTTTTTTTGGTGGTGTATGGTCTAGATGTTATCACTGTTAGACTGGGATCATAGCCTGTGTTTGTGGGAGAGAAAAGAGTTTTAACTTTGGCACGGCAATCTTTTACCGATGGATTATTCTGAACTGGCGGATGTATACGAGTCTTTGGAATCCACGCAGTCCAACCTTGAAAAGACCAGTATATTGGCCAAGGCGTTCTCTTCCTTGGATAAAGAAGAGCTTGAGAAGGTTGTTAGGCTTTCTATGGGCAGGGTGTTTGCGGCGTGGAAGGATAAGGAGATAGGTATATCATCAAAGCTGATGGTGAAGGCGATATCTAAGGCTACTGGGGAAAAAGAATCTGATATAGAGGATTTATGGCGAGAGACTGGTGATCTAGGCCTTACCGCGGAGAGGCTTGTAAAGGATAAGAAGCAACAGACTCTTGCGAAGCAGGAGCTAACTGTGGAAAAGGTCTTCATGACTCTCCAGGAGATGGCTACGTATGAAGGTTCGGGGAGCCAGGAGAAGAAGTTGGATAAAGCGGCGGAGCTTCTGTCTTCCGCGGAACCACGAGAAGCGAGATATATTACGAGGACTATAATAGGTGATATGAGGGTAGGTGTCGGTGAGGGAACGGTAAGGGATGCTATAGCTGAGGCTTTCTTTCCTGAAGAAGAGAAGGAAGAGGTTAAATCCAAAATTCAGCATGCGTACGATATGGCTAACGATTTCTCGGTTGTTGCAAGGACTGCAAAGGAGGAGGGTTTTTCGGGTCTTGAAGAGGTTGAGATGGAGCTTTTCAGGCCTATACAGATGATGCTTGCGCAGAAAGCGGAGGATATGGAGGATGGTTTTGAATCTGTAGGAGGTGAGGAGGGCGCTGTTCTGGAGTATAAATACGATGGGATGCGTGTACAGATTCATAAGAAGGGTGATGAGGTTAAGGTTTTTACGAGAAGGCTTGAAGATGTTACTGAGCAGTTTCCGGATATAGTTGACGCTGTTCGAAAAAACGTTGATGCTCAGGAATGTGTTTTGGACGGTGAAGCTGTCGCCTATAATCCGGAAGATATGTCTAATATTCCTTTCCAGAAGCTTTCAAAGCGTATAAAGAGGAAGTATGGTATAGAGGAGATGGTGGAAGAGATTCCTGTGGTTGTACATCTGTTTGATGTTCTCTATCTGGAGGGAGATTCTTTTATAAGCAAACCCCTTGAAAAGCGTTGGAGTAAGCTTAAGGAGGTTGTAGAGGAGGCTGAATATGACTTAGACCTGGCAAAGCATCTTGAGACTTCAAGTATCGAGGATGCAAACTCTTTCTACCAGGAAGCGCTCCAGTCAGATGCTGAGGGTATAATGATGAAGAATCCTGATGCTGAGTTCAAGCCTGGGTCTCGTGTCGGCTATATGGTTAAGCTGAAGCCTGTAATGGAGACTCTTGACCTTGTAGTTGTTGGAGCGGAATGGGGGGAGGGTAGAAGGAGCGACTGGCTAGGATCTTATCGTCTTGCATGTAGAGACGAGGATTTGGGCGAGTTTAAGGTTGTAGGAAAGATGGCTACCGGTTTTACAGACGAGCAGCTTGAGGAGATGACTGAGAAGATAAAGCCTCTGATCACTAAGGAAGAGGGTAGAGAGGTTGATGTGAAGCCTGATCTGGTTGTTGAGGTCTCTTACGAGGAGTTGCAGAAGTCTCCGCAGTATTCTTCGGGTTATGCTTTAAGGTTTCCAAGGCTTGTCCAGATACGGGAGGACTTGGGCGTTGAAGGCGCTGATACTCTTTCAAAGGTTAGTGATTTGTATGAGAGTCAGTAGAGGAAAGGTTTATATAAGTTTGATGCCTATATATAAGTAGTGGCTTTGAAGTGATAACAAGGGTTTTGAGGTTTAGTTATATAAACGATAAGGTGGAAAAAATATATTGAGTAAAGGGTGCTAAAATAATGGTTGCTAGTCAAGAAACTCTGGATGCTTTGGAAGAATTAGGCCTTAACATGTACGAACGTAAGATATATTCTGCGCTAATCTCAAGGGGAGTTTCTACTGCTGGAGAGCTGTCTAAGATGACTGGTGTACCTCGTTCAAGGACCTATGATGTTCTTGAGTCTCTAGCTGAGAAGGGTTTTGCTGTAATTAAGCCTTCTAAGCCTATGAAATATGTATCAGTTCCTCCTGGAGAAGCGCTTGAAAACGCTAAGGAAATACATAAGGAGGAGATACAGAAGAAGATGGATAAGCTCGATAAGTTTAAGGAAAGCGAGGCTATAAGAGAGCTTAGAGAGCTTTATGACGAAGGTATTGAGAGAGTTGAGCCTGGAGAGATGACTGGCGCGGTAAAAGGTAGGCATAACATTCACAAGCGGATGGGTAATATGATCCAGTCTGCTGAAAGTGAGATAAAACTTCTTACTACTGAGGAAGGTCTTAATGATCTGGTGGAGAACCATATGGATCTTCTTGAGGAGTCAGAGGATGCTGGTGTAAACATAAGGATTATAGCACCTATCACGGACAGTAACCAGGACGCGTATGAGAAGGTTGATGAGCTAGCTGAAGTAAGACACCTGTCTGAGGAAGATATAGAAGAGGTTCCTGAAGGTAGGTTTGCTATAGTTGATGATGAGGAGATGACATTCTCACTGACGCATGAGGACACACATCCTACACAGGACACTGCTTTCTGGTCGAAGTCGAATCACGCTGCTTCTGAGGCGGTGGGACCTCTTTTTGAGGTTCTCTGGAACAAGTCTAGGGAGCTTTAATTTCTCTTCTTTCTTCTATCTATATAATGCTTCTATTCCTCTGTTCTTTTCTACAGAAGTCAGCGCTTTCCCTATCCCTACCCCTATCTGCTGTGAAATAAGTGAGAGGAAGTTGAAGGTCTTTTCAGGTTGGTATTCCTTTGTCTTAAGTTCCTGTTCTGTACGGTTCTCCAGATATTCCATCACTTCTTTTCTTCCTCCTGTCTCGTCTATCAGTCCTATCTCGTCTGCTTTTTCTCCCAGAAAGGTCTGACCCTTGGCGTATTTCTTTACTTTTTCTTTACTCATGTTCCTGTTCTCTGCTACTGATTCTATGAATTTGGAGTGTATCTTCTCTATCTGCTCTTTGAGCATCTTTTTTTCCTTTTCTGTGATGTTTTCAAAGGGAGAACCTATGTCTTTGTATCTTCCCGCTGTTATGTTCACGTACTGGATTCCTAACTTTTCTAGAAGGCCTGTGTACTCGAGGTAGGATGATTTTACACCTATGCTGCCTGTAAGGGTTAACTCGTCCGCTATTATATGGTCGCAGTCGCTTGATGCCCAGTATCCTCCTGAGGCAGCAACTTCGCCTAACAGACAGGCGGTGGGTTTTTCTATCTCGCCTATATACTCCGCCATATCTTTTGAAGCTACTGCACCGCCTCCAGGAGAGTTGATTTCGAAAATAAACGCTTCTACGCTGTCTTTTTCAGCTTCCTGTATGAGCTGCCTTATCTGCTCTGGTGAGGTTGAACTGGAGCCTAGCTGGCTTTCAGCTCCTATGATTCCGTTAATCTTTATCTCTGCAGTTTTTCCCTTACTTGATATGTTGTTTACGCTTGAGTTTAACCCTATCACACCTACTATTGCGATACCGATTATTCCGAGGAGAACAAAGTGCTCCCATTCCAGTTTTTCTATTTCCATACTATCACTCTATCTTTTCCACTTCCTTTTTTACATCTTTCCAGACCTGTTCTATCGGGCGGTTTCCGTCGATTTCTTCTAGCAGACCTTTTTTCCTGTAGTATTCTACCAGTGGCTTTGTTTTCTCTCTGTAGACTTCTAGTCTTTCTTCGAGAACTTCTTCTGTATCATCATCTCTCTGTATTAGCTTTCCACCGCATTTATCGCAGGTTCCTTCCTGATCTGGCGGGTTGTACTTGGTGTGGTATATTTCTCCACATTCTTTGCAGATTCTTCTACCGGTAATCCTTTCTTTTATGTTTTCCTTACTCGCGTTTATATGGAGCACAAGGCCTATCTCGATTATTTCTTCCAGTTCTTGAGCTTGTACCTTATCTCTTGGAGCATCGTCTAACACAAATCCTTGGGCGGTATCCGGCTTCCTTAACCTTTTCTCAAACAGGTCCATTACTACTTCATCAGGTAGAAGCTCACCGTTCTTTAGGTATTCTCTGACGGTCTTGTGGTCGACTTCTATATCTTTATGGTGCCTTAGGATTTCTCCTATATCTATAAGTGGTATACCAAAGTTTTCTGTTATCTTTTCTGCCTGTGTGCCTTTTCCAGCCCCAGGCGGTCCGAGAACGATTATGTTTTTAGACATTGTCTCCATCTCTTTTTATTCTTGTTTTTACCTGGTTCCATGTGTTTTCTATCGTTCCGTTTGCATCTATTTTTTCCAGTTTACTGTATGCTTCGTAGAAGTCGACGAGTTTCTTTGTCTTGTTCCGGTACTCTTTTATCTGGCCTTTTAGAGCTGTTCGAGAGTTGTCTTCTCTTGCTTTTAGTTTTGAACCACATCGGTCGCATATACCGTATCTTTTAGGAGGTTTCAGCCTTAAGTGGTATGTTTCACCGCATTCTGGGCAGTACATTCTCTCGCTTGCTCTTTCCTGGATTTTTGCGTCTTCTAACTGGAGCATTAAGACTATATCTAGGGGTTTAAAGTCGTGTAGGGCTTCTGCTTGTTTTATTGTCCTAGGATAACCGTCGAGTACAAACCCTTCACTGAACTCAGGCTGGCTTAGGTGCTGTTTTACTATCTGGACTATAAGAGGATCTGGTACAAGCTTGCCTTTTTCTATATAGTTTCTAGGCTTGCCGTACTCGGTCTTCTGGTTCTTGTTCTGCCTTAGGATCTGACCGGTTGTAAGCCTTGGCAGGTTAAACTTCTGTTCTATCCTTTCTGCCTGAGTTGTCTTTCCTGAGGCAGGAGGTCCTATAAGCGCTATTTTTTTGTACAGCTTAATCACCTATTTCCAGGAAGTCCATAAGATATTTAAGCCAGTCTTCTCCTTTTAGCTCTGGTTTCTTGATTTTTCTGTTCTTTAAAGGTTCTACAAGGTTTTCTGGAACTCCTTTTTCTTTCATATCGTCTTGGAAAAACTCTTCCAGGAGCTTTTTTGCGTCTGTATGCTCTCTTTCTACTATTGTAGTAACCCTGCTGTCTTCTACCCAGACGTTTTCGTATTTTTTCCTGAACTGCCTGAGATGTTTTTCGTTGTGGAAGACTTCAGGACCCCAATGTTTGATTTTGCCGGGTAGATTGGCGACTTGGAAGTCGAATACTAGTTTTATGGTCTCTTCTCCAACGTAGAAGTCGGATTCGAAGAGTTTGAACTCGTTTTTCCTAAGCTCTTTTCTCGCTCTTCTCATGAGTTTTCTTAGCTGGGGCCACATGATGTCTTCGATAAGATCGGGTCTGTCAAACTCGACTATATATAACTCCCCGCGTGATTCTATTTCTTCTCCGATCGCTTCCTTGTCTGTTTCTTTTTCTTCGGGGAAGAAGTATTCTTCTTCAGGTTGTTCCAGGTATCTCCATGCATTGTATACGAATTTTGCATAGTTTTCCTGGCTTAGTACTGAGGCTACGTTTCTCTCCGGATCAGTGGGGTCGATGACTATAAGATTGTCTTCCATGAATTTTTCCTTAAGCCTTTCTGGCAGTTCTTTGTGGTGTTCTTCTACGTCGATTATCTGGTTTTTACTCCAGTTCTTCGCTTTTTTCAGCAGGTTCTGGAAGCTTCCGTATTCCGCTATCAGTATTTCGCATAGCAGCCCTGAGAATCCTTCTGTTTTAAGCGATGATCCGTAGAGGTCTGTGCCTTTGAGGAACTGTTTGAGGAGTACGACCTGTTTCTTCTCTTCCTCGCTCAGATTCTCGTTCACCCACTCGGTGTGGAAGGGAGTTCTATCAACCGAGGACTTGAGCTCGTCTATTTCTTCTATCTCGTAAACTGGGATTATCTCTACCTCGAAGCCGTTTATTCTCCCCTTTGTATACGGATGTTCTGCGTAGTCTACTTTATGGTCTCCGTTGAATTCCTGAAAAACCGCTTTCCCTATCTCGAGTCCTTTTTCTTCGAGGAAGTCTTCTTCTTTGTCTTTTGAGAAGTATACGAATATGTCCAGGTCCTTGTCCCCGGTTATGAATGTCCTTTTTGCGGTTGAACCCATTAGTCCGGCTTTTTTTCCGAATTCTTCTTTTACAAACTGCTTTATGTCCTGGAACTGCTTCTGTACTGCTTTAACTTCCGCCTGGTCTGGCCAGGTTTTTTTTAGAACCTTTTCTTCGATTGAGTTCATCTAGAATAAGGCTTGGTTCTCCGGATAAAAATAAGTTGGGGAGGCTAGTCGTTCTTCCCTAGGATTTTCTTACGGTCACCGATTATCTGGAAGCGGATTTCTTCTCCTTCCGAGACGTCCATTTCTTCTGGCATCTTCATCTCTTCTGTCTCGTAGGTATCCATGTCCATTACCTGGGAGATATCTCCGTCCTTTGAGACGATCTGACCTACTTTCTTCTCGGTTGAAGGGGATAGAAGCTTTTTTTCACCGCTTTTTGTGACGTTTCTGACTTTTTCATCGAATATTCCTTCTGCCTGTATTCTGAACTTCGCGTGTCCGTGTTTACCTGGTGCTGATTTGTTTACTTTTCTTACCTCACATGGTTCATCGTCTATCATTACGTAGTCTCCCTTGCTTACGCTTTTAGCTTCTATCTGATGTTTCATTATTGATACCTCACTGGAATAAGGTTTGACTATGCTTTTAAAATTGTTCTAGTCTTGTGGGGTTTTTCAAGAAGAAGTAGAAAGAGGTACGTCCCAGGCCTTTGAGCCCGAACGCGGTGTGCCATATGGTGTGGGGGAAAGGTTTTGGCACGTTTGTTAGGCTCTTCGACCTTGGGGAAGGTCTCGGCCTGTATAGTTTTGGGACGTACCTGGGGGATGTCAGGGGTTTAGGTTACTGCTGTTGGATAACTTTCAGTCCAAGCTCTTCCATCTCTTCTTCAGCCTCTTTCTGTTCCTGTTCTACAGGGCCGAGGACGTAAGGGGATTCTACACCGGTGATGATTGAGATAACCTGGACCTTGCCTTTTAGTTCCTCGTTAAGCCTTGCTCCCCAGATGACCTGTGCCTGAGGATCTAGCTTTTCCATCACGGTCTGTCCTATATCGTTGATTTCGTTGAGCGATAGGTCGTTTCCGCCTTCTACGTGTAGTAGAGCTCCACTTGCACCATCGAATTCCACGTCAAGGAGGGGGTTACTCAGTGCCTCTGCAATAGCTTCTTTTCCTTTGTTTCTAGTGTCTGATTCTCCGTATCCGACTACTGCAACTCCTCCTGAATGCATGATAGACTTGACGTCTGCGTAGTCCAGGTTGACTAGGGAAGGCTTGGAGATTGTTTCCGTGACACCTTTTATCATGGTTGTTATAAGCTCGTCCGCTACTCCGAATGCCTGGTCAAGAGGCATGTCTCCTGCAATATCTATCAGCTTGTCGTTTTCGATTACGATTGCGGTGTCTACGTGTTGCCTAAGTCTATAAAGTCCGTCTTCTGCTTTTTCCTTCCTTGCTCCTTCTATTTCGAACGGTAGTGTTACGGTTCCGATTACTATGCAGTCTTCGTCTTTTGCGATGTCGGCTAGTACGGGGATTGCTCCTGTACCGGTTCCTCCTCCAAGTCCACATGTGAGGAATACCATGTCGGCTTCGTCAAACAGGCTTCTCAATTCGGAGCGGTTTTCTTCTGCTGCTCTTGCTCCCTGTTTAGGGTGTCCTCCTGCTCCTAGTCCGTTTGTGAGGTCTTTTCCGATTAGGATTTTTCTGTCAGCTTTAGAGATTTTTAGGTGCTGTTTATCGGTGTTGACTGCTATGGTCTCTGCTCCGTCTACTCCTTTGGTCTGCATTCTTGTGACCATGTTGTTACCTGCTCCCCCTATTCCGACGACTAGTATCTTTGCATCTTTTACGTCGTCTAGCCCCTCCATTCCTGAAGGGTCCGGACTGTTCTGGTTGTTTGTGTTTGGATTTTCTTCCTCGGCCGCGTTCTCGATTATGGATTCCATCTTCATCTCCTTGTATGGTTTTTGGTGTAACATCGAAACTTTTTTTAAAAGCGCGATGCAATACTTTCTTAGTAACTGAGAAAGATCGGTTGGATATTCAACTTCGACCGAGAGAAATGCCTACATAAAACTAGTTGCCCAAGAATTCGTCTGAGTTTTGCCCAAAATTCAGCCGAGTTGCCTAAATGAGTTCCAAGCTTTTGCCCGAAAGCTTGTCTTGACTCGTGTTGCCCAGACACGAGACGAAACTGAACTCGGATATAGTGATTACTATGTTTTAATTCTTTGTAACCATTTATTAATATTGTTCGACTCTAAACCTTGTTTTGTGAAACATGTTTTTTACCCGATGTTTTTCGACAGTTTTTTATGGCTATCCTGGCAGGACTTATTTATGAAGCTGGATAGTTTTTTCGATGAGAAGGATATAAGTTTTGAGGTGTTTGATGATTTTTCTGGAAGCCTGGATACTGCTCCTGAACTGGATGAATCTAAACTGGTGAGGAGCCTGGTTCTTAAGAGGCAGGAAGGTTATCTACACTGTCTTCTTCCCAGTTCATCTAATGTCGATGAAGAGGCTTTACCTGCAGCGGTTAAGCTTGTTTCTCCTGTGGAGGTTGAGCAGGTTACTGGGTTTGAACCTGAGGGCCTACATCCGTTCTATTCTGGTATGAGGAAACTTGTTGATCTTGAGCTTTTGAAAAAGGAAGTACTGTATTTTGAGGCTGGAGAGTCTGGAAGGGTTGTTAAGCTTGGAAGGGATGATTTTTTCCGAGCGCTGGAGAGCTTTGACTTTGAGGTTACTGAGGTCTTTGAATAGAAATAGTCTGTGATGAGGTTTTTTAAGAAAATATTGGAATGGAAGAAGGATTTTACTCCTCTTCCTGAGCCTGTTGCATCTGCTCCTGCTGATCTTGGATGTTCTGCACTATTTCCTGTGCTTTCTCGTTGATCTCTTCTTCTTCTACGATTTCTTTTTCTACTAGTGTTTCGATCAATGCGTTTAGGGAGATTTCCATGTTCCCCATCTTCTGCTGAATGACCTGCATCAGCTGCTGCTGATTGCCTTGTCCGCCTTGGATATTTCCTTCTGGCATAGTATCACTATCAAGCGTTCCCTGCCAGCTTTTAAAAAGGTGGTCCTGGAATGGTTAGTTTTTAAAGACT
This sequence comes from Candidatus Nanohalarchaeota archaeon QJJ-9, assembly GCA_022865275.1. Classification (GTDB taxonomy): domain Archaea; phylum Nanohalarchaeota; class Nanosalinia; order Nanosalinales; family Nanoanaerosalinaceae; genus JALIDQ01. The sequence continues at coordinate 10,187 of JALIDQ010000004.1, forward strand.
TGAGGGTAATAACATACTGTGGTATCCATGCAGTACAGTGAAGAGGAAGCAGAACATGTTGCGGCTATGAAAGATTTCTTCTATATCCTGGACAGAGACTTTAAAGAGGTATACGATGAAATTAATGATTTGAAGGAGTATACTAGAGACCTACAGAATGTGACAGGGATCCTCAACTCTGAGGAAGTCAGGAAAGAAGCTGAAAGAGATCCTGAAGAAGTTCTTGTCGACCAGTTGGAGGAGTCTGATATCTCTGAGATGTACGGGGATTTACTGGTTTTCCTTGACGGGTACAAGTCCGCTGTAGAATCCTATGAAAGGCTTTTAGACGAGGGCTGGTCTCGCGAAGATGTGCTCGAGTCGATCTAGTCTTCGTTTTTGATTGGTTTTTTAGGTTTCTTCTAGTCCCTACTAGGGATTAAAAAACATTTGCGGGTAATGTTTGTGTGAAAGCCCAGGTGGCAGAGTCTGGTTCATTGCGCCGGATTCGAGCTTAGATGCGAGCCCTTCCCTCTAAGTCACTACGGTTCCACTCTCACTTCGTTCGAGTCAGGACCCCTAAAGGTTGTTTGAGATGACGAGATATCCGGTGGGCGCAAGCCCTCGCAGGTTCAAATCCTGCCCTGGGCGTCACTTCGTTCCTTCCAGCGATTATTTAAACACTCGTCTTCTCTCCGAGAAGCCTCGTATCAAATCCTGCCCTGGGCGCTAGTCTTTTGATTTAAAAATCTGGAGTTTTAACCCTTCTCTACGATGGACCTTGCATACTTCCTCTCGGAGATAAACCAGCTTGAGAAGGTTCCTAGGACTGGATGGCTACATATGGGTATAGACGATCCTCCTTCTGTTGCGGAACACTCCTACCAGGTCGCGGTCCTAGCCTACCTTATAGCGAAGATGGAGGGGGAAGACCCTCAGAAAGCTGCTTCCATCGCGTTGTTCCACGATCTAGGAGAGGCAAGGATTTTTGACATGCACTGGATCGCCCAGAAGTACTTTGATACAGATGAAGCGGAGGAAGAAGCTTTCCGTGACATAGCGGAGAGAGCTGAACCGATAGAAGAGGATATCAACGATTATTTCGACGAGTACGAGGAACGGGATTCAGAGATAGCTAAAATCGTAAAGGATGCGGACCATCTAACCTACGCGATGACCTCTAAAGAATACATTTCCCAGGGCTATGAAAAGCTGGAAGTCTACTTCGATAGGTCTATGGAGTTGCTAAAGACTGATTCTGCAAAGAAGCTAGGCGAGCAGTTGAGAGACATGGAACCCAGGGAACCATACAGAGACGTGGAGACTAAGGATTGAGTCTAGCTGAGGAGCTAAACCTTAGGTTCTACTACCTTATCAAACACCTTTTTCGCTTTCTGGTAGTTTTCCTCCTGGTTCTTGAAGAATCCCATAAGCTCTAGCGCAGGTATGAGTTTTAAAACATTTTTATGGTTTTTATAGTTCTCTGGCAGATTTCTTTTACGTTTATAACCTCTTATAATCGATTCAAATCCTTCTGAAAAAATGTTAGTCGATACTTCCGCCTTTGCTAGGTCGTAGGAAGTCGAGAGCGACATCGCGTATTCCCAGTCGATTATTCCCGAGATTTCTCCGTCATCGACCATTACCTGCCAGAGACCAAAATCGTTATGGCAGAGCCTTCTCTCAGAGTCTTCAGGGATTTTTTCTAGGATCTTTCTGGCTTTTTCCGTCTCTTTATCTGTTAACTTGCCCTCAAGCTTTTCTAGGTTGTTTTTTACAATCCTTTCCGCATAATCTATAAACGATTCCCTTTCAATGTCTTTGTACAGGATAGTTCCCTGCTTATTGTACTCTATACTATGCACTTTTGCAAGGATTCTCCCCGCCTCCTCCAGTAGCTCTTCTCTGTTTTCTTCTATACCTTCTAGATTCTTCTTTCCCAGGTCTTCCATTATGTAGAAATGGTTTCCCAGCCTTTTCCCCTCAAGGTCCTGGTACTCTATTTCTGGAACCGGGATTTCGGTGTTCGACAGCTTTTCAAGAAGGTATACTTCCTTGTCCAGCTTCCATTCCCCTTCTTCCGGTGATATCTTAGCTATCTTGGTTTCTCCGCCTAGTTCGATCCGGTAGACCTGATTGTGCTCGCTGGGTAGCTTCTCCAGCTCTGGTTTCTCTCCGTAAAGTTTTTTCGCGAGTGCTTTCAGTTTTTCCTCCATAAACCCGCTTTATTCTTCAGGGATTTAATTTTTGGTGGAGGAAATTTTTCCTCCTGCTAAAAGACATTTAAGTCCGCTTCTACAATATTCCGTTGGTGCTTTGAAAATGTGTGGAATAGAACTTGTGAACAGCTACCTTGATGTGGTTCTTAGGATTGTACTAGTACCGCTTCTGCTACTGACGGTATATCTGCTGTACAGAGCTATAGTAACCCTTGACAAACTTGATGAAGCAGCTGAGACTCTTGAAGAAGGAGTTGAGGACCTTGGAGACTCGGCTGAAACTGTTAAAGAACTCATCGATTTGCTTAAAAAGCTTCCTTTTGTCTCCGGAGCTTGATTTAGAGGGATTAGCTTGTCAGGAAACGTAGAAGAGCTTGCAGGAGCTGTTGAAGAGTGGAAGCAGGCTAAGTACCACTTGCTCAATCTTGTAAAGGCTTTCGAGGACTCGGAGCTGAATATGCAGGAGTTCAAGGAGGAATTCGTGGAGGAAGGGAAACCGCTTGACCAGGAACTGTTCAAAGCGGTGGAAAACTTGGATGAGGAACGGTAGCTACCAGTATCCCGCGTTCCTCTTCACTACTCGGTAAAGCTTGTCCTCTAGGTCAGGGTTTCTTTCTTCAATACTTTCTTCTTTCTCTATCTCCCACCATTCCGCGTATTTCTCGTCCATTGAATCCAGGAGGTCTATCATGTTCTCAAGAGAGTCTTCCAGTCTTTTTTCTCCGTCCAGTCCTATGAAGATTTCTTGCGGAGTCTCTATGTAGAAGCTAAGATTGTCGTGTCTGTCTATATACTTTTTCATAGCAGAATCCAACTGGGATCCTGACCATCCTGCTTCTTCTGCTTTTTTAGATAGAGGTGCATCGTATTTTACTTGGAAAAGATGCTTAGAATCGTCTTCGCCTATGTAGGCTATCTCCGCTTTGTTGCTGTCGGATAGTTCGATACCTTTGAGAATCTCTTCTTTCTCATATTTCATATTTACTACCTACTACTCAAAATTTTTATACTTTTACAATTCTCTGAGCTCTTCCAAGACCTCTTGGTAACGGCTTCCTTCACTGATTATTTCTTTTAATCCAACATCTTCCCAGTCATAGTCCCCGAGCCTGGCTGTTTTTTCCCATTTCTCTGTTTTATGGTTTCCTTCTTCTAAAATTCTCTTTAAAACGAACCTTGAGTTGAACCCGCTGTTCCTCCTTCCAAACGTAAGTTCTGGAACGATGTTTGTTTCCACCTTTTTTCCTGTTGTTTCTTCTCCCTCTTTTATGCTTTGATAGGTGTTGTAGAGGCAAGCTTCGACATTCCCCCCGCAGAGGTCTATACTATCGTAATCTTCTACTATCACTGCTGAGTGCTGCTCTTCTATAAATCCTTTTCCTCTTGAAGGCTGGTAGCGCTGGTCTGGTATAATCATATCATAGCTCTCGAACCCGCCGTAGGGCTGTCGTTCATCCTCGCTACCTTTTAGCATCACGAGGATTTTGTCTCCTGAATCTTTCTCCAGAGCTTTTTCGAACTCGTCTTCAAGCAGTCCCTGGTCGTAGACCGGATAAGGATGCACGTATATTTCTGCGGGTTCCACCATAGCGGACAAGTTAGAAATGGTTATCCTTTTATTGTTATTGCAGGGTTTCAACCCTTTGATTTAAATTATCTGCTCGAGTAAATATGCTTATGGCAGAAAAAAGAAGTCCTCTGGCAGCTATTGTCCTTTCAGTGATAACTTTAGGAATTTATGCTCTGTACTGGTTCTACTCGACCAGCAAAGAGCTGATCAATGAAGCAGGAGAGGATTCTTCACCAGCACTATGGCTAATAGGTCTATTTGTACCACTTGTGAACTTTATCGTCTTTTGGAAGTACTCCAAGACCTATGATAAAGCGTTAGGAACGGACGATAGTCTGGTGATCTTCCTGCTGTTTGTAGTAATCTTCCCAGCAGCGATCTACATCGTACAGGACAAGATAAACGAGGAGCTCCATAGCTAGGTTTTCAAGCTCCTCTTTCACTCTTTTTTTCTTCTTATAGAAAAGGTTGAAAAATCTCGTCACATATATCCAACCATGGTCGCGATTGTCTGGCTGAGGAGAAGTATGCGGGAATACGACAACACCGCAATAGTTCGAGCCTCGAAAAATCACGATAAAATCGTTCCTTTCTACGTGGTGGATGACGAATACTTCGCCAGCCACGACCTGGGCTACCCAAGAGTGCGGTTCTGGAGGGACTCGCTAGCGGATTTGAAAGAGAAGCTTCAGGAGAAAGGAAAAGACCTGGTAATCCGGAAAGGAAAACCTCTAAAAGAGCTGAAAAAGGTTGTAGACGAGGTCGATGCGGATGAGGTCTACCACAACAGGGACTACGAGCCCTACGCGAGGGAGAGAGACGAAAAGGTAAGCCAGGAGCTTGATATCTCTGTAAAGACGTTTAAAGACGTAGTGCTCCACGAGAAGAGGGAAATCCTCACCAACAAAGGAGAGCCGTACAAAGTCTACAGCTACTACCGAGACAAATGGTTCAAGAAGGAGAAGAGAAAGCCTCAAGAGCCTGAAAACTATGAAGTACCGAAACTTGAGTCTGATAACGTTCCTAGTCTAGAAGAGCTAGGCTTTAAATGGGAAGGAGACTGGCCCTGGAGAGGTGGAAGGAAGTCAGGCAAGAAGAAGCTGGAAAAATTTGTGGAAAACCAGATTTTCAACTACGAGGACAAGCGTGACTTTCCTGCAGAAAGCTCGACTTCGAAGCTATCGCCTCATCTAAAGTTCGGTACCATCTCTATCCGCGAAGCTTATTGGGCTGCAGAGGAGGCTAGGAAAAAAACAGGAGACGAGTCCGGGATAGATACTTGGGAGGAAGAGCTTGCATGGAGAGATTTCTACTTCCAAGTCCTATGGAACTGGCCTGAGGAAGCGGAAAAAGCGTTTCTGGAGAAGTATCGCGGAATAGACTGGCACTGGGACGATAAGCATAAGGAACTTTGGAAGAAGTTCAAGAAGGGAAGGACTGGCTTTCCGTTCGTTGACGCGGCTATCCGCCAGATGAACGAGACAGGCTGGATGCACAACCGTCCTAGGATGGTTGTAGCGAGCTTTGCGGCGAAGGACTTACACGTGGACTGGAGAAAACTACATAAGGTTATGAGCGAGAGGCTTGTCGACGCGGAGATCGCTTCTATGCTTGGAGGAATCCAGTGGGCTTATTCGGTAGGGACAGACGCACAGCCCTACTTCCGCGTGTTCAATCCTTGGACTCAGGGTGAGAAGCATGATCCTGATGGAAAGTATATCCGAGAATGGATACCTGAGCTGGATAAAGTCCCTGAACAGTACATACATAGACCCTATAAGATGCCAGAGGATGTTCAGGAAGAATCGGGCTGTAGGATAGGAGAAGATTATCCGGAACCGGTAGTCGCTCACAAAGAAGAGAAGGAAAAAGCAGTGGAGCTTTTCGAGAAAGCTAGCTAGCCCCAGTAGTCCGCTTCCACGTCAATTTTTTCGACTTCAAGCAGTTCATGATTGTCCAGGGTTTCTACAGCTTTGATCCCTGTCTTTGATTTTGGTGTTACAACCATCTTATCCTTTTCTCCTTGGTCGGTTACTGTGGCGGCGATATGTGGTATCTGTACTGGTACTTCTGCATCAGGATTGTCTCTGCTGTAAGTTTCTCTTATAAGATGGTTTTTCTCCTTTATAGGCTCCTCCACACTACAGACTTCTCCATAGCCCTGTACTTCTCCGTTTTCCTGAAGCATGCTTTCTAGCTCGTTTTCCAGTTCTTCCATTATTTTGTAGGATTCAGGATTGAAGTTCAGCTCTTCCCTAGTTACTCCGTGTCCGTTTGCAGGGATTGCGCGTCCTAATCTAAAGACGTTGAAGTCTCCTGATTTTACTGGATATGCTTGCACTCTGTTGGTTGCATCAAGTGTTTTAAGGTCTTTTCTCAGCTTCTCCCAGTCTTCTTTATAGTCAAAGTCGCTATGTCTTTCCCCAACCTTTGTAAGGAGTTCTGGAGTTGTCAGAGTTTTATGTGAATCAGTTTCTTCGAGGACTTTCATCGCCTCATTGCCGTATTTCGATATATCGTCGTGTTTTTGCATGTTACCGACCGATGTTACGGATTAGTAGATAAAGTATAAAAAAGAACCGATTTGCACGGGCGGTAGATTCCTAGTATTTAGAACGTTTTCTATATGTATTCTAGACTTATTGGAAAATCAACGTAAGGTTTTTTTATCGCTAGAGATACCATTCTTATACATGGTCCCCAGTTTACCCGCCCAGAACTTTTTGGAGCTAACTTCTGCAAACCCATGGAGAAGTTTTGTATTACTGGCGGTTATATCTATAGTAGGCGCTAAGATAGTAGAGTTCGTCGTTGTAAAAATCTTAAAGGTTGTTTTCGATAGAACGGATAATCCCAAAGTTAAAGCGATTTTTAAAAACCTCTCCGTTCCTCTTTACGCCACTTTAGCTCTATCAGGGCTCTACAAAGCGGTGATGTATCTTCCCAACGCTGTGAGCTATGTGTTCTATATTAAAAGTGTATTTTTAACAGCTATGATCGCTGTATGGGCTAAATACCTTTCTCGGATGGGTAAAGGAGCTATCTCGGGGGAAGATGACTATAAGTTCTCTCCGGTTATAGCCAATCTATGGACTCTTTTGGTAGTTATAGGAGCGGTTTTTAGCCTTTTATCAGTCTGGAACGTGGATATAACTCCTTTACTTGCCTCCGCTGGAATAGCAGGACTGGCTATTGGATTTGCCGCGCAGGAAACTATAGCCAACTTCTTCGGAGGCCTTTCGCTGTATTTTGATCATACCTATAACGTGGGCGACTATATACGGCTTGAATCGGGAGAAGAAGGGACTGTAGAGGACCTAGGAGTCCGTAGCACTACTCTGAGGACAAGGAATAATGAGATTATTACCGTGCCTAATTCCTTGCTCAATTCTTCAAAAGTTACAAACCACTCTTCACCTGATCCTAAAAGGCGTATAGAAGTGCCTATCGGAGTGGAATACGGTGCGGATATAGAAGAGGTAGAGGAAGCGCTTGATAAGGTAGTCAGCGAGGAGGAAGAGGTTCTTGGGGAACCTGGACCAAAAATATTCTTTGATAACTTCGGAGACTCTGCTCTTAACTTCAGAGTCCTCTGCTGGGTGGATGAGCCTATGAAGGATGTTAAGGTAAGGGATAGGCTTAATCGAGAAATCTACAGAGAACTCAACAGTCGAGGTATAGGGATACCGTTCCCGCAGAGAGATATCCATATGCAAGAAGATTAAATGGAGTCAGTCCTTGAAAGCCCCCGCGATTATCAGAGGCAGTACAAGAGTGGCTTCCGCCTCCACTTCTGCATAATTCTTCGACTTCTCCTTTATCTTACCCCAGGAAACCGCTTCTTCGGGCGGGGCACCGGATAGACTTCCGTCCCCTTCCATCCCTGTAGAGATGTATACCGCGTAGTCAGCTCCGCCTCGGAAAAGGTTGGTCATAATCGCCTGGTGTTTAGGTACTCCTCCTCCAACTACGATAAGACCGGTCTTTTCCGCATCCAAACCTTCTTGGATGAGCCTGTCGTAGTCTTCCAGTATCTCTATCCCTACGTCCTTGTCTTCCTCTTTTCTATAGTAGTAAAGGAAGTTTCCGACCTCTGCGTCTATCAAAGCGGGACAGAATATGGGTATATCGTTCTTTGAAGCGTGTTTGAGGAACGAGTCCTCGTCTTCAAGCATCTCCCCAACTTCTTCGGAGAACTCTGTAGGGGTACGAATTTTCTCTTCTTCGAAAAATTCTGGGAAGAAATCTTCTCTCAAAAAGTCTTCAAGCCATATGTACCGATCTGAAGGGACGAAGATATTTCCTAACCGGTTTACACCTCTTTCACGCATCTCAGCCTCGTCTACCTCCCATTCACCTTTTTTGAACGGTTTTTTTGTCTTTATTATGTCTTCTGTTACCGAGCCTGAGGTGGTTATCATCACGTCGACTAGTTCTTCCCTTGCAAGGAAGGCTACAGCCTCTCGAAGCCCGGAAGAGATTATGTTAGAGGTAAAGGTGAGGTATATTTTCGCCTCTTCTTTCTGCATCTCTTTTATGAGTTCTATAGCCTCGTACAGCTCTGAGGCCTGGAATCCTGTTGTTTTGTACTTTTCAAGCATCTTATTGAAGTCTAACTCTCCGCGGAAACTATATCCTTCGATATCTTCTCTTTTATTTACTTGCTCTGATTGCTTGTAGATGTCCTCTGGTGGGTCTTCTGTCATCGTTTGGGTTTTCTCCCGAAGATTTTTTAGGATGGGCTATCTGGCCTAAACTTTTTTATGTGTCATAAGGTAGTAACAATATATGCTCTCTGGTAAAGTTGATGAGGTATGTAATGGGGCTATAGATTTTGATTACGATGGTATAAATGTAGGAAAGCTATGGAATCTTTTAGAGCGGGAGAACTTTGATAAGCTTAAAGAAAGCGTGGGAAAAGAATTTAAGACTGTATATGGTTATGAGGCCTACTATAAGGACAATAAAAATGTTTTATTTGATCCACACACCGGTCTAGGAGAGCTTGTATACTCTAAAGAGAGCTGTAAAGAATGGAAGGATAAATACTGTAATACTGGTGAGTGTTTAGGAGAGGGATGTGAAAACTTCCGTCAGTCCATAGAGTTCTTAGCGATTGGTTATAGTAACGGGAGGGGAAAAGGCGGTGTTCTAGTCAAGGATGAGTTCGATAACACTGCTTCACATATCCCTGGCGAGGTTGATGAGATTGATGGAGCTGTGGGAGAGGAGTTTGTGGATGCTATATATCAGGCTGTTACCGATGCTCCCGGCTGGCGAGGTGTAGCAAAGAATCTTTCTGGCTCTCAGGAAAATACGAGTTCTCTGGAGAAGAGCTACGATGTTGAGCTAGCTCCTGAAGTCAGGCATAAACTCGAGAAGTTAGATAAGAGCGTACGCGAGAGCATACAGAGTTCGCTGGATGTTATAGGAAAAAGACCGGATGCAAAAAGAAATCTCTCCGGTGGATTGAGAAAGAAACTGGTCGATAGGTCCTACGAAGCTGTCTTCAGGATAAATGAGGATAGGGAACTGGTCAAGATCGTCGACCTCGGCAAGCACAACGAGTTCGCAAGAAACGGCAAATACATGGTAAAGAGGGCGGAGAAATTTTAGTCAGGCTCTAGCTTTCGTTCTATAGCTTTTTAGGCTGCTCTGAACTTTTTTCCTGCTTTTCATGGCTTTGAACCTTTTAGCTACTGGTTTGTATGTCTGTTTATATATTTGATCACCTTTTCTCCCTACTTCAGCTATCGAACGCGCTAGATCAGCTAATCTTTTATATGGCTTTCTCTTGTCGATAATAACCACTGGATAATCTTCTTTAACGCGTGATAGTTCCTCTGCCGCTCTTTCTAGGGCTGAATATTCGTGGTTGTTTATCCCTTTTCCAAGGTTGGTTATTCCATAACCCACTACCTGAGTATAATCTTTCTCCCATAAATCTTTCCAGTCCTTTCCTGCAGGAGTTCCGCTAGGAGTAATCCTTTCGATCTCAAGCTTTTCCTTTACCTTCTCCACATCCAGGTAGATACTGCACAGGTTGATTGTACTCTCCAGGTCAAAGCTCCAGTAACCTTCCCTTGGGTCGGTGAAACTAAGGAGGAGTACAGAGCCTCTACTCCCAGAATTAGCAATCGAACGGGCTAGAAAAATATGGCGTAACTTTCTGCTACGGGACTGCAGGTAAGCTATACCAGCCTCCTTTACAGAGTTTTCAACCGTTACCTGACTGGTTTTGAGGCTCATACACGCAAGTAAGGGCTGGTTGAATAAAAAGAGCTGGGCGTACTTTCCCCGATTTCCGGTAGAGCTATTCAGGCTCCACGTAGCTGTAAAGGTGGGTAGAAAAAGCTTCTTCTATCTCTTTCTCAACGTTTGGTTGGTTAGGAAGTCTATCCGTATCTTCAAGAAAGGGAACTATCTGCTCCTCCAAGACCTCCGATACCGCGTTTTCGACTTTCTGACCGTCGAGCCTTCCTTCAACTAGCTCTCCAAGATGTTTTATGTCGTAGTTAGAAAGCTGTAACTCAACCTCTCCAAACCGCAGACTTCTTTCTTCCAGCTCTACTTCAACTTCTTCCATCTCTATATATCCTTTATGTCAAGGTCTCCGTGGCATACTGAGTTCAATTCCGTCTCCAGCTTGTCAATCATCCCTGCAGGTATAGTTACTTTAGCCATGAAAGCCTCGTCACCCCATTCCTCATCTTTTACTGTGGCTATATTCTTCATCTTGCTGTAACATTTTCCAGCGTACTTATTAGGTATTTTTACAGCTATTTCTTTCTTTTCCATTGTAATAGGGAGCTTGGACTTTATTGCGTCTACTGTATCCTGCATTTGACTATCTATAGGCTTCATAGGGTCTATATGAACCCCTGATTCTTCCATAGCGTTCTCTATTCGTTCTGGAGGGTGTGGGGAGTTGGTTTGAGGGTTCATTGCCTTCTTTGAAATTTTGGAGACTACTTGTTTCTTCTTCTCTTTCCTAAGCTGGTTTTTCTGTTCGGTTGTGAGAGCCATCCGTCCATCCTTAAAGAGCTTTTTTGCAGCTTCAACAATCCGCTTAGTTCCAAACTCATCTTCTATTTCATTCGCAGAGGCTTTTTCCGCTGCTCTGGCGTCGTTGAAAACCTCTCTTACGAATAGAACTTTTTCAAAATTATCCATTTTTCCCTGTCTGTAGTCCAATGCCTCATCGGGCTTTACTAGAATTTCAAAGTCTGGATCGCCTTTGTATTCAACCCGTATAGCTTGGTCAGAGTCCATGTCCAGAAACTGTTCAGAGAGCTTTTTATTTTTTTGCAGAGACTATGGTCAAAGAAATAGAACTAGAGATAAGAAAAAAAGAGTAGGAGAAAAACTATATCTCCAGCCCTCTATCCTCAAGATCCTCCGGCATAACCCTGTGGAACTTCTCTTCCGAGTTAATAAGGGTTAGCTCGATGTTCTCGAGGTCTATATCGTCTTCTACTTTTCCTAGGATTTTTACTGCAAGCTCGACCGCCTCGTCTTCCGCCATCTCCTCATCGTACTCATCCTGCAGAATCTCTGTGGCTTCTTCCCCACCTCTTCCGATAGATACTGCGTGCCATTCCTTCAGTATCCCTGATGGATCTGTCTGATACAGCTCAGGCTGATTGTCTCTGACTCCTCCTACGAGCATAGCGAGTCCGAACGGTCGGACACCACCGTACTGCGTAAACATCTGCTCTCTGTCCGCTAGGAATTTCGCTAAGACATTGGTAGGAATCGGTTCTCCATATGTTACCTGATTCTGCTGGGCTCTTTCCCTTGCTTCATCGACTAGTACACGGCCGTCCGCGACTAAACCAGCTGTAGCTACTCCCGCATGGGTATCAACCTTAAATACCTTTTCAGGATTACGTGATCGGAGCTGAGGCACCTGTCTTACCGCTGAAAGCAATACTCCTCCGTCATAAACTATTCCTAAAGAGGTTGATCCCTTAGTTACAGCTTCTCTAGCGTATTCGACCTGGAAAAGCCGTCCATCTGGGCTGAATATTGTTTTCGCCCTGTCGTACTGCATATTCTGGTTTCCTCCTAATTGCATTAGTATTCACCTGGTAGAACAACTAAGTTTTTACAGCACAATTTTATAAATCAAAAGGTCGGGAGGATGAAAGAAAAAAGAAGGGAAGAGGGTTTATAGCCTCTCCTTCAGACCTTTCAGTGCTTTCTTGTGCCTGGATTCGTCTTCTGCAGTGGTTATCAGGTGCGACTTAGCTGGCTCGTCTGCTTTGTCTGCTATGTTTATCCTGTCCTTGTTTGCGTTGTCTTCTCCACCGATCATCTTTTCCAGGTTTTCTTTTGTAGAGCCGATTTTCCCTGCTAGTTCTGCTGCTATTCCTGCATGCTCTGCTTCCTGGATGGCTGTCTCTCTGAACTGTCTTGCTATCCCTGGGTATCCTTCCCGTTCGGCTTGGCGGGCCATCGCCATGTACAAGCCTGCTTCCTCGGTTTCGTCTTCGAACCATTCTTCAAGATATTCGTCTAGTTCCATGATTTTCACCTTGTTGTATTTGTTTCCAAGTTTGAAAAGTCAAAGCCTTCCTACGTCGTCCGGCACGTTTATGTGCATGGTTTCATCTCCTGCACTCCAGCACGCGGGAACTATATCAAAATCTGTGTCGTTTCCTGGGTTGTTGTAAAGGTGCTTTAGTCCCTTGAACGCGTCGTATATATGGTCCACGTCTTTTCCTAGCCTTGATTCGAACTTTGATATGTACTTTACGACTCCTTCGGGGTCTATTATAGCTATTCCACGCTTAGCCATCCCTGATTCGTCCAGGAATCCGTAGGAGGTTGAGATGTCCTTGTCTATGTCCTCTACCATAGGGTAGTCCACCTTTCCTACTCTCTCTGAGGTCTCGTGCCACATTTTGTGGCTAAAGACCGTGTCCGTGCTTACAGCGAGAATTTCAGCGTTCTCTTCCTTGAAGTCTTCGTATCTGTCTGCGAATTCTGCCAGATCTGTCGCGCAGACGAAGGTGAAGTCTCCTGGATGGAAAGTTATTATGACCCATTGGCCTTTCAACTCTTTAAGGCTGAGTTCCTCGATTTTTCCCTTATCCGGTTTGTATGCCTTTGCTTTAAACTCTGGCGCTTTTTCGTCTATGTCTATCATTTCTATCACATAGTTGTATTATCCTCTATCTTTTTATTCTTTTTCGTTAGAATATCAAACCTTATCCAAGTATATTTTTTGAAAAACAAACTAAAAGCTTTTAAATCTGAATGAGAAACTTGTTTTTAGGATGGACGAGAAAGACCGTAAGATAATTGACTTGCTTTCAGAGAACTCTCGGATGGCTTATACAAAGATCGCTGAGGAGATCGGCATAAGCGAGACTGCTGTGAGGAAACGTATATCCAATCTGGAGGATGAAGGGGTTATAAAGAACTATACTATCGATGTCGATCCTTCAAAGCTCGGTTATGATGTAGTATCCATTACAGGGATAAATACGGAGCCTGAAAACTTTTTAAGTATAGCTGAAGACGTTAAGAGGCTAAAAGAGGTCCGTGACGTTAAGATAACTAGTGGAGACCATACTTTAATGGCTAATATCTGGGCTAAGTCTGGAGAAGAGCTTTCTCGCATTATTTCGGAGGAGATAGGGGAGATAGAAGGTGTGAAGAAAGTCTTTCCTGCGATAATCCTTGAGGAGGTCTAGGGTAAAGATTAAAACTGGCTATTCCCAATTTCTGGGTATGAGAAAACTAGTCTGTCTTTTGTTTATTGTACTCATTCTTTCTAGCTTTGCAACTTCTCTAGATGAGGAAAGGGGTGAGAGGCTTATCAACTCCAGCGAACCTGAGTTTCTCCGAGATATAGGGCCTCGTGATCCAAGGGTTGATAATCCTTTGGCGGCGGTTGTAGTGACTTCTGCTGTTTCTTTAGTGTTTGTTTACGCTTTTTCTAAGGCTAGAGACTAGTCTACCGCGAAGAAACCAAACCTTATTACTAGATAGAACACGTAAAGGCATATGAGGTATACTCCACCCTTCCAACCTAGTTTTCTGTCCGATACGAATAGTAGGTAGGCTAGTAGAAGAGCTGCGGTTACAGTTTCCATCGGAAGGTCCCAAAGGACTAGGGGTCGGGGAACCCAGTAGGTGGACATTATGCTTCCCAGACCTATGCCTAGTAGGGGATTGGTTATATTGCTTCCTATCAAGGTTCCGAGTGAGATCCCTTCCGCGTCCTGTCTCAATCCTTCAATCGCGGTAAAAAGTTCTGGGAGTGCTGCTGCAAGGCCTATGGTGATTACACCGATAGCGGAGCCTCCAAGACCGATCTTGTCTATCAGGAGGCTGGTTGTGTCTAGTATTATATGGGCGCTGACGAGGACTACCGATAAGGCTGTAACTCCTATAAGGCTATCGAGTTTTATGTTCTGGCTCGGAGTAGCTTCATGGTTTAGTCTTTCGTGCTTGGAGTAGTAAAGGTATGCCATGTATGTTACAAAGCTTCCAAACAAAACTAGGCCGTCTATACGCGATAAAACTCCATCCCATGCCAGTATCATCGTCATGAGTGTGGTGCCTATCATGGGAAGGTAGTCTTTCTTTAGAAAGCTTTTCTTGAACTGTAGACCTCCTACACCTATCACTACTACTCCGATGACTAGGGTCTGCTGTATAACGTCTGAACCTATGTTTCCACCTAGAACCGCTGCAGAAGCCACTTCGTAGCTTAAAGAACCGGTTAAAATTCCTGTTGAGGCTATTATATGAGATGCAAGCTCTGGAAGGCTGGTTCCTATAGAAATTACGGACATTGCGATTAATACGTCCGGTATACCTAGATAAGCGGCTATACCTTCCATCTTATCTACAGCTTTCTCTGCTCCGTAGACCAGCGCGCCAAGGGATAAAATCGCTAGTACTAACTGCTGTGTAAATCCTAGTCCAAGTACCATGTAGAAGTTTTCTTACACCACTAGTTTTATTTTTTGGGTCAGTCGATTGCTCTTATGTACTTGCTCCTCGCTGATTCTATAGTTCCGGTGACACCGAGAACGTGGAAACAGACATCATGGTTGTTTACCTGTCTTGTCAATGCTAGTGCGGCTCTTGCATCTTCTACATAATCTTTAGAGACTCTTACAGCTCCTACTTGTTTATCTCTATTGAAAAGATCTCCCATTATCCACGGATTAACTCCGGATACGGTCTGTTCTCCTAGAAAGTTGATAAAAGACCTCCATACTGCTTTTACTACCTCTCCAAGCCCGAACTTTGTATCTGATTCTATCTTGAAGATGAGATAACGTTCTTTACCTCGCAGGCTTGAGGGTAGGGGTTTAAGACTCATCTTTTTCCACCTCTATTCCCGGCCTGACTTGGTTTTCTGAATGTGTTTCTGTGGCTCTCTGTATTATCTGAGCTGGATTGCCTTCTACAAGCTTGAAAGCCTCGCTAAGGTTCAAACCTAGACTACATGCGAAACCTACAGTATCCCGCGGCTTTCTTAACTCCTCTATCCTTTTAGCCCCTGAGTTGAGTATCAAGGGGGCGTGATACTTCCTAGCAAGCTTTACGTTCTGTTTCATGTGATGCATTATCTGTGAGCGTACCTTTCTGTAGGTATTTAGAACGGTTCTGAAGTTTATCTCGATGGCTACGCGGTTTTTCGCTGCTTTTTTTGCTATTACATGGTCTATACCCTGGTCTTTTCTCTTGTACTCCGGATGGGAGAGTATATCGACTCTAGAGTCCTCGCATGCTGCTCTGTTTATGTCTTCATCTCCTCCGTCTACGACTATAACGTCCACAGAGTCTCGATAGGCTGATAGCTGGTCTTTGAGTTCCTTGGTATCCTCGGCTTTGATTCTAACCCCAGGATGTACGTTTACAGTTGTATCCAGCTCTCCTATAGAGTTTTTTAGTTCTTCGACCTCATGGTAGCCGTTTAAAGTATTACATATTGCTATGCGATCTATGTCAAGCAGTTCGGCTCTTTCTGCTATCTCCTCTACCGAGTTCTTTCCCTCTCCTGCTTTGGAGTGGATGTTGAGATCGTGGAATGTGTGGGCCATCGGTTCTATTTGAAGGGAGAACTGTTAAATCAGTTTTTGTTAACGTGCTTTAATCAGAATTCGTAGACTTTCTTTACTGCGTCCTTTACTTTGGACTTGTCTGGAAGGTATTTGTCTTCCATCTGGTACATTGGTATTATTGTATCGAATCCGGTCACTCTTTTCACAGGAGCTTTTAGATGTAGGATATCGTCCTCTGTTAGCCTTGCTGAGATTTCAGCTCCGACTCCACAGGTCTGTGGGGCTTCATGAACGATTATGCATCTTCCAGTCTTGTCAACAGATTCTTTTATCGTTTCAAAGTCCATAGGCTTTATTGTTCTCAGGTCGATAAGTTCCACGTCAATACTATCCAAATCTTCTGCTGCTTTCTTTGCTTCGCGGAAGGAAGCGCCGTAGGAGACTACGGTAACGTCTTCACCTTCTTTTGCTATCCTAGCCTTTTCTAGCTCCCCTACTTCACCTACCTCGACTTCCTGCTTGAAGGAGCGGTAGATTTTTTTGGGTTCGAGGAATATTACTGGGTCTTCGTCCCTTATCGAGGCTTTTAGAAGTCTGTACGCGTCGTCGGGATTTGAAGGTATTACTACCTTCAGTCCTGGGGTATGCGCGTATAGTGCTTCTGTGGACTCTGAATGGTGTTCTGGAGCCTGTATGCCACCTCCATAAGGCATTCGAATCACCATTCCTGCGTTGTATACCTCTCTTGAACGGTTTCTTATGCGTGAAATATGCGAGATTATCTGGTCGAACGCTGGATAGCTGAAACCCATGAACTGGATCTCCGCGACAGGCTTCATTCCGTAGACCGCCATTCCGTAGGCGGTCGAGACTATACCCGACTCGCTTAGAGGAGTGTCTATTACTCTTTCCTCTCCAAATTTATCGTATAATCCTTCAGTAACTCGGAACACACCACCATCCACACCAACGTCTTCCCCCATAACTAGAACGTCTTCGTCTCTTTCCAGCTCTTCTTCTAGAGCTTTGTTCAACGCTTTGACTATATTGAGCTTCTCTCCCATCACTTACCACCTCGTTTCCCGGACTTGAGCTCCTCTAACTGCTTCTTGTGCTCTTCTGGCATCTCTTTGTAATGGTGCTGGAATATGTCTTCTATATCCTGATCTTCTACCTTGTCAGCCTTATCTACCGCTTCTTCGACTTTTTCCTCCGCTTCTTTTGCCTTTTCTTTGAACCAGGACTTTTCTACGATTTTTTTCTCCATCATGTAGGCTTTTAGCCGTTTTATAGGGTCTTTTTCCTTCCAGCGCTCTACTTCTTCCTTGTCTCTGTAGCGAGATGCATCATCTGCGGTTGTATGGTCCTCTCTCCTGTATGTAACCGCTTCAATCATTGTGGGCTTGTTTTCCTCACGTGCTTTTTCTAAAGCGTCTTTTGTAGCTTTGTAAGTAGCTAATACATCGTTTCCGTCGACCTGAATACCTTCAAAGCCGTACGCGAGAGCTTTCTGAGCGAGAGTATCAGATCCGGTCTGGTCTTTTCTTGGCATGGATATAGCGTACTGGTTGTTCTGGCAGAGGAAGACTGTAGGAATGTTAAACGTTCCTGCAAAGTTCATCCCTTCGTGAAAGTCTCCTTCGCTAGTAGCGCCGTCTCCGAAGAATACTAGGCTCGCAACATTATCCCCCTGTTTTTTCGCAGCCCATGCCGCCCCTACGGCGTGCGGTATCTGGCTTCCTACGGGAACTGAGATTACGAAGTTTTCAGGCCTGTCTTCGTTTGCTGTACCACGTTCGTCCCCTCTCCAGTACTGTATGAACTCTATCATTGATTTTCCACGCACGAAATAGGCTCCCTGCTCTCTAAACGAAGGGAACAACCAATCTTTCTCGTCCATAGCTAGTGCCGGACCAACTTGAGCGGCTTCCTGCCCTTTGGATGAGGCGTAGGTTCCTAGCTTTCCCTGCCTCTGGAGTTTTAGCGCTTTTTCGTCAAATTTGCGCGTTAGAATCATGTACCAGTACATTTCTTTTAGTTCTCCTTCGCTTATCGCCGGCTTTTCTTCTTCGTCGATTTTTCCGTCTTTGTCCATGACTTGAAGGTGTTCTATTTCTCCGTGGTATTTTGTCTCGCGCGGCATCAGCTATCTCCATCTATTTCTTCCTTTTCCTAAGATAAAAAACCTCTAGACGAGTATGGTTTCTAACTCTTCGATCTCCTTGAAGTGCTTGTCTCTGGTTATCACGGTTATCCGGTTTTCTATTGCGATGGATGCTATATAGATGTCAAGAAGCGGTATTTTCTTTCCTTCCTCCTCCAATCGATGCTTTAACTCGCTGAATCTCTTTGCTGTACGAGGTGAGCTCTTAAGGTAGGTGAATTTGTTGAGAAACTCTTCTGCTCTCTGTTTTTCCTTTTTATCCTTTTCTTCGAAGCCTTGGTAGAATTCTGCGAAGTTTGCAAAGGTTATTGTAGGGTTTTCTGGATGGAGATCTGATTTTTCTTCGAGCTTCTTGACTGTCTCTTCTTTTCCTTGGTAGAGGTCGATTAGAACGGAGGTATCAAGCATCAGGGTCATATTCTCTCGTCTTGAAGTCTTTGCGCAGTTTTTCTGCCTTTCTTTTGATTTCTTCTGCTTCTTTTTTGGTTATACTCTCTTTGTAGGAAAGGATCTCGTCCCAGTTGTTCCTCTTTTCTCTCTTCCTATGCTCGCTGACCAGTCTGGTTAGGAATTCTCCCATCGTCATTCCGTGCTTGGTTGCTTCTGCTTTAAATGTCTTCCAGGTCTTCTCGTCTACGTTTTTTATGGAACGGATGTTTTCTCCCATTCTGGTATTACTTGTTTTACTGAAACTTAAATAGCTTCCTTTCACTGCCAAATTTCAAAAAGACTGTTCGCTAATTTTTGACTGTGATCATCATGTCTGACTATGTTCTCAGATTTGAAGATATCGGCTCTGAAGACACTTCTAGAGTGGGAGGTAAGAGTGCAAACCTCGGTGAGATGGCTAATAATATCGATGTTCCGGTTTTACCTGGTTTCGCTACCACTAGTAAGGCCTACGATAAGTTTATGGAGGAGACCGGTCTAAAGTCGGAAATAAGGGATTTACTAGAGGGTTTGGATGTGGAAGATGTTAATGACCTCAAGGAAAAAGGCGAAAGGATTCGCTCTCTTATAAAGGGGGCTGAGATGCCTAAAGAGCTTAGGAAGGAATTTATAGAGTCTTATAGAAGTTTTTCCGATCTTTTAGGTGTTGAGGAACCCAAGGTCGCTGTGAGGTCCTCGGCTACCGCAGAAGATCTGCCTGGCGCATCCTTTGCGGGACAGCAGGAGACTTACCTTAATGTTTCCGGAGAGGAAGAGTTGGTAAAGAGGATTAAAGATTGTTTTGCTTCGCTTTTTACCGATCGAGCGATTTCCTATAGGGAGGATAAGGGTTTTGACCATTTCAAGGTCAAGCTTTCTGCTGCGGTACAGAAGATGGGCCGTTCGGATATCGGTGCTTCGGGTGTGATGTTTACTATTGACCCTGATTCGGGATTTGAGAATGCTATAGTAATCAACTCCGCGTACGGTTTGGGCGAAACGGTTGTACAGGGTGAGGTCAACCCTGACGAGTTTGTGGTTTTCAAAGAGAACTTTGGAATCATCGAGAAGACGCTGGGAGACAAGGAGAAGAAGCTTATAAGGGTTGAGGACGGTAACGAGGAGGTAGAAGTTCCAGAAGGGGAGAGAAATGAGCTAAGTATAACTGATGAGCAGGCAAAGGAGCTTGCTGGTTATGCGAAAAGGATAGAGGATCATTACGGTAAGCCGATGGATATCGAGTGGCTCTACGACGGTCAGGTTGAACAGTTATACGTTATCCAGGCAAGGCCTGAGACTGTGCAGAGCGAAAAAAAGGAGAATATTATAAGAGAGTATAGCTTGGAGGAAGAGTCTGAGGTTCTGCTTGAGGGGGTGGCTATAGAATCAAAGATCGCTTCAGGCGATGCCAAGCTTCTAGACTCTCCTGACGAGATTGATAAGTTTGAGGAGGGCGAGGTCCTTGTTACGGATATGACCGATCCGGACTGGGAGCCTATAATGAAGAAAGCTGGAGCTATCGTAACTGAACGGGGTGGAAGAACTTCCCATGCTGCGATAGTTTCTCGGGAGCTAGGAGTTCCTGCTGTTATTGGAGCTGAAGGTGCAAGGAAGGTTTTAGATACTGGAGAAACTGTCACGGTGGACTGTTCTTCTTCGGATGGTAAGGTCTGGCTAGGAAGTCTTGAGTTTGATGTGGAGGAGCACAGGCTTGATGAGATCCCTGAGACTGACACCAAGGTCCAGGTGAATATAGGGGAGCCTAGTGAGGTCTTTGATATAGCACAGCTCCCTGTGGAGGGGGTTGGACTTGCGAGAGAGGAGTTTATTATTTCCTCCCACGTAGGAAAGCATCCATTAAAGCTTATAGAGGATAATGAGGAAGAAAAATATGTTGAAGCGCTAAGGGAAGGTATAGGGAAGATTGGCGCCGCATTTTATCCCGAACAGGTTGTTGTAAGACTCTCTGACTTCAAGTCGGACGAGTATGCGGAGCTTGATGGCGGAGGAAACTTTGAACCGGAGGAAGCCAACCCTATGCTAGGTTTCAGAGGAGCTTCCCGCTACTACGATGAGGGGTTCTCTAAGGCGTTTGATCTGGAGTGCAAGGCTTTACGTGGGGCGATAGACGAGCTTGGTCTGGATAATATTACGGTTATGGTGCCGTTCTGTAGGACTGTTGAGGAAGGTGAGAAGGTGCGGGAGGCTATGCGGGATTATGGCCTGGATAAAGGCGATCTGGAGGTCTATGTTATGGCCGAGGTTCCGAGCAATATTGTCTTAGCGGAGGAGTTTGCCGGGGTTTTTGATGGTTTTTCAATTGGTACGAACGATCTGACTCAGTTGACTTTGGGTGTGGATAGGAATTCGGATAAGCTGTCTAAGCTTTTCGATGAGAGGAATGCAGCGGTCAAGCGCTCGGTTAGAAAGCTTATCGAGCGTGCGCATGATCATGGTAACCATGTAGGTATATGTGGAGATGCGCCTTCTACTCATGAAGGATACGCGGAGTTTCTGGTTGAGTCGGGTATAGATGCGATATCTGTCTCTCCCGATGTAGCGCTTGAAACTATCCTTAGCGTTGCTGACGCGGAGGGGAGTTAGATGACGGTTGTGATCGTCTCTGGTCCTCCTGGTGCAGGTTCTTCTACTGCTGCGAAAAAGGTTGCGGAGGAGATAGGTTTGGATTACTGGTCTGCAGGGAAGTTTTTTAAGGAGGAATCCCCTGGCGAAGGTTCTGTAGGAGTTGAGAAGGCCTGGGAAGATGAGGAGTTGGGCAGTAAGGATTTCCATTCTGATTTGGATAGGAGACAGGCTCTTAAGGCTAAGAGAGGTGATGTAGTCCTTGACGGAAAGCTTGCTATAAGGATGGCGGGAGAGTATGCGGATCTAGCGGTCTGGCTTACAGCTTCTCTTGAGGAACGGGCTAGGCGTACGGCTGAAAGGGATGATCTTTCTTTAGAGGAGGCTAGGAAGACTGTAAAGGCACGTGAGAGGAAGGATTTGGAGAATTTCCAGGATATTTATGGTTTTGATTACCGGAATCAGAAGGAGGAGGCTGATCTGGTTGTAGATACTGATTATAAAGGGCCTGATGAGATAGTGGAGGTTATATTGTCGCGTTTAGGCGAGGATTAGATTATTTTGTTCTTTATTTCTTGGTGTTCCGGATCCTGTTTCTGTGTAACATGTGATTTCATTGCTTTCCTGTTTGGAAACCTCCTACCGCAGGCTGGACATTCTGTTCTTATAACTTCTTCTAGCTCTTCTTTCGCGTTCATTATTTTAACGGAGGCTTCTGAGCAGATTTCTGCTATTATGTCCAGAAGCTCTTTTCTGTTGTACTGCTCTGTGGTCTTTTTTAGGAGGGGAGAGTACATTATCTTGTTTCCGAACTGGTTGAATTTTTCTATAGCGGTGTTGAGCTCTTCTATATGCCTGTAAGCTTTTGCGACTTCGCCTGCTGATTCTTCCAGGTTCTTAAGTTCTCCTGAACTAGTTACTGAGTCCCATACATCGGTCGATAATGTGTATAGCAAGACTCTTTCCTGGCTGTTTCCCTGTAGCATGTCTCTTTCTTTTGTAATAAGGTTCTCTGCTGACTTTGCTGCTTCGAAGTTTTCTGCAAGTTCTTCTTTAAGAGGTTCCAGTAGCCGCATGTTCTGTTTTTCGCTTTCCAGGTTTAAATTGGTTCTACCTCTGGAACATCCTTTTAAAGTTCTTAATCGGATTTTTCTATGATGACAGACGAGGTTTTTTGTGGCTTGGTGATTACGGGAGAGAAGGAGAAACCGTGTGGAGTAGCTTTTTTAAACGATGATTTGGAGAGTTTTTCTGTTACGGAGGATGAGGAGATTCTTACTCTTATGGATAAACATAAGCCGGATGTTATCGCGTTTAATGTTCCTCTTACCGGCCCAGGAAAAACTGAGGGTTTTAGAGAGGATGAGGAGGATTTGGTTGATGAGGGATACAGTTTCCTTCCCCCAGCGGTGCACGATGATATGAAGCTTGAGAGGGCTGTGTTCCTCAAGAATTCGATCAAGCGAATGGAGTTTATGCCTGAACTGGTCGAATGTAGGCCTGAGCTTACATCGGAGATACTTAAGGTAAAGAGCGATGCTGAACTGGAGGACCGCGGTTTTGATCCTTCGCCTGTTAGTAACGTTAGAGAGTTCAACGCGGTTTTAGCTGCGATAACTGCTAAGCTTTACTCGAATGATGGATGTGTGGATAAAGGAGTGCTTGTGCCTGAGGAAGGTCTTTAATCCAGGGTTTCTAGCTTGCCTTTTTCTCTTTCGATTGCTTTTCTAGCCTTTTCTACTACTTCCATCGCCTCTCTGAACTCTTTTTTTCCGGTTTCTGTTTTAAATTCTCTAAGTTTTTCTGTGGCTTTCTCCACTCTATCCAGTTTTTTGTAAAACTCTCTGTCCATGCTCATAGAGCTAACACTGTAAGAGCAGCTATAACCCCTAATAGCAGAATTATAGCGGCTTTATAGAGTTTTTCACGTCTTTCCTGCTTTTTCTTAGCCTTATAGTTTTCAAAGGTTTTTCCCAGCTTTCTTTCTTTTTCTTCGAGTTTTTCAACCAGTTTTTGTTTTTCGGCTACTGCTTTTCTTCCTGCATCGGTTGGTGTTATCCCTCTCACGTCTGCTACAAGTCCTGCTACGGTCTCGTCTTCTTTATGGCCTATACCGCTTATTATCGGCTTTTCGCATGAATAGATAGCTTTAGCGACTCTCTTTGAGTTGAAAGGCTGGAGAGCTTCTATATCCCCTCCACCTCTCGCGATTATTATCGTATCTACTTCTGATTCTTCGAGTTTTTCTATAGCCTTGATTATCTCTTCTTCCGCTTTCTCTCCCTGTACAGAGGCTGGGGCTAGTAGGATATCTGTTCCTGGCATACGGTTTTCTATTGCTCTTCTAACATCCTTTAGAGCGTCTCCTGTCTCTGCTGTGACTATCCCGACTTTTTCTGGTATTTTATCCGGTTGTTTTTCTCTGTCAAACAGTCCTTTTTCTTTAAGCTCTTTCTTAACCTTCCTGAGCTTTTTGTAGTATTTTCCCTCTCCGACTGGCTCTACAAGGTTCGCTTTCAAGGAGAGCTTTCCCTGTTCCTGGTAGAAGTCTACTTTTCCTCTCGCAACTATCCTGTCTCCTTCCTGGGGTCTGTAGTCTTGGATATGTTTTTCGAATATTATGCACTGTATCTTTGCGTTCTTGTCTTTTAGTGTAAAGAACTGGTTTCCTTTCCATTCTCTTGAGTTGGTTACTTCGCCGATCACATGGGCGGCCTGGAGCTGAGGTTTTTCTATGGCGTTTCTCACCTTTTTTGCGAGATCTGCGACTGTGTCTATCTTTTCTTCAGGGATTTCTATACTTCCCTCTACTTCCTCCTGTATGCCTGCTTTTCCCATACAGAAGTTTTCTTAGAACAGGTTGAAAAGGGTTTGAGAGACGTTTCCTTTATTTCCGTTATCTTTTTTCTTTCAGCTCCTCTTTTGCTTTTTCTAGAGCTTCTAGGATATGCTGGTTCCCGTTTTCTTCTCCGTAGTGCCCGTGACCTGGAAATATCTTCTTTACGTCCAGTTCTGCCAGTTTTTCCACCGATCTAACGATTTTGTCATTGTCTCCATCCTTGAGGTCTGTTCTTCCGAAGATTCCATTTGGGAAGACGGTGTCTCCTGAGAATAGAATCTTTTCTTCCTTGTTATACAAGCATATCGAGTCTTCGGTGTGGCCGGGCGTATGTATGACCTCAAACTCTTTTTCTCCCAGCATAACTTTTTCTCCGTCTTTAAGCTCCTTTGTTTCTATTTCTATCTTATCTGGAGCGAACGCGTAGATTTTAGGATTGTGTTTGTTGAGAATGAGTTCTAGATTTTCTATATGGTCGTGATGGCTGTGTGTGACGATGATTTTTTCTAAATTTATTCCTTCCAGCCTGTTAAGAACTATATAGTCTTTTCCCGCATCGATCAACGCTTTTCCTTCTACAAGATACGAGTGCGAGGTGAATTCTCCTGCTCCTTCAGAAAGGTTTTCTATGTCCATAGGGTGGTTTTACTGGGCTAGGTTTTAATCCTTTATTTTTCTAGTTCGGGATTGTATATCTCTCCACCAGGGAGTTCAACGTCTTCTTTTACACCGTTATATTCTATCTGGTATTTGAACCCTGCTGTGGTTCTGAATTTCACTTTCACAGTATTGTCCCACTTTAACACCTTTGCGGGAATTTCTTCCGGTTCCGCATCGTACATTTCTGTCAATACGTCCTTGGACCATTCGTATGCTTTTTCTATATCGCTGAAGTATTCTTCTTTTTCTTTTTTAAGCGGTGTTTCGCCTGGCTTTTCTGTATATTCTCTTTTTACCTTTACTCTGGGTTTTTCTAGCTCTTTTATCATCTGGATGCATTTCTCTGGGTTTTCTCTGAAGATTTCTTTTTCTTCGGCGAGGTATTTTTTGATAGTTTCGTCCATCTCTTTACCTACGTCTTCTAGAATTTTGCCCACTTTCTTGAGCGACTGCATGGATTATCACTATAGGGTAACAGTTAAACTAGTTTTGGTTGGCTAGTCTTTGAGAAGCTGTTCAGCGATTTTTTCAGGTTCGAACCTGTCTAAATCCTCGTAGTCCTGACCGGTTCCGAGGTAGAGGATGGGCTTGCCTGTAACGTAACCCAGGCTTAGTGCGGCTCCTCCTTTCTTGTCGACGTCTGCTTTGGTAAGGATTATTGAGTCGAATCCCATTTCTTCGTATTTCTCTGCCTGCTCTACTACATCGTTCCCGGACAATGCGTCTACGACTAGTATCTTATATTCCGGATCGTTTACACGGCATATCTTTTCCAGCTCGTCCATGAGGTTCCTATCCTCGTGCGACCTTCCTGCTGTGTCCGCAAGAACCATGTCGTAGCCTTTCTTTTCCGCGTGCTCTTTTGCGTCGTAGATTACTGCTGCGGAATCAGCTCCGTATTCGTGTTTTATCAGCTTTAGATCAAGGTTTTTGGCGTGCTCTTCGAGCTGGTCTATCGCTGCGGACCTGAACGTATCTCCTGCCGCGAGTAAGACTTTATAATCCTCTTTAAGCATCGATGCAACTTTTGCTATGGTGGTGGTTTTCCCTGAACCGTTGAATCCCATGAATAAAACAGTTTTTGGCTCTTCTTCCTCGCACAGTTCTCTTATATCTCTTTTTCCCTGTTTTAATATGTCTTTTACTGATTTTTCAAGCGCTTTCTTGACTTCTTCTCCAGCTTTTCTTCTTGAAACTTTTTCTCCTGCCAGTTCTTCTTTCAGGTCTTTTTTTAGACGGTCTACTACTTCTTCTGCGACGTTGTTTTTCAGTAGAGAAAGTTCAAGATCCCAGAGAAGTTCGTCTAGTTCTTCTTCCTCCAGCTCTTTCTCTGCTACTGCTGACTTTGCCTTGTCTGAGAAGTCTTTTATAGAGTCTTTGAGCTGGTCGAACATCACTGATCGGTGTTTTGCATTTGCTGCATTTTTTGGATCTCGGGAACTATGTCCTGCATCTCTTCCTGAGCTTTATCTATGTTCTCGTTGATTTCCTGCTTTGTATCGTCTATCTTGTCTATTCTATTGTCTATAAGTCTCTGCGCCTCACTAACCTCTTTCTTGGCGTGGACGTCTGCACCTAGGTCGACTAGGACTTTTGAATCGTCCTTTAGCTCGCCTATAACGTGTGCTCCAGAACCTAGTGAGAAAAGCATTTCCTGCCCTTTTTCTGTGTTTTCTAGTTCTTCTAGAGATTTTTTTGTCTCTTCTAGTTTTTCTCTCTCTGCTTCTATCTGTTCTTTGTACTGTTCAAATGTCTGCATCTGCTGCTGTAGCTGCTGGTATTTCTGCACCTTCTGCTGCATCTCTTTCTGATCTTGTTCAGGCATCTTAAGCTTCCTCCAGTTTTTCTATCTCGATTTTGGTCCTGTTAATCTGGTGTTTGCTCCCGATTGTGGAGTATAGTTTCTCTCTGGCGTATTTTTCTGTCTCCGCTTCTATCTCTTTTTCGAAAGGCTGGGTGTGGTCTCCCATCTTGGCTTTTCCTGTTGCTTTGAATCGCATTGTTCTCACTTGTGGAAAAGGAGTTTCCAATCTTTTTATAGGTTGATAGGTTTGGTAAGGAAAAAAGAAGTGGAAGAGATCAAAGCTCTTCTTCTATGTCTTCTGAGTCTATTTCTTCGGTTTCTAGGTCGCTTGATTCTTCTTCGGGTTCTTTAGGTTCTTCCTTGACTTCTTGTTTTTCTCCTTCTGGTTCTACTCCTCTCTCTTGAACTTCTGCGAACGCAAATTTCCTCCCTACTGATGTTATCTCTGCTTTGACAGTTTCACTGACTTCTGTATCTGGTACGAAGACGATAAATCCATCTACTCTTGCTATACCGTCACCTTTTGACCCTATGTCCTCTATATTTAGTACAGTGGTTTCGCCTTCTTCTACAGGTTTTGTAGGATAGGAATCGTCGTTATCTGGCATATTTGAACACCTTACAGTTAAACAATCGTAAAGAATATTTATAAAACCGCTGCTTGTCCTGTAGCGATAAAAATCGTGGAACGATTTTTTATATCCTCTAGACGGATAGTTTGGTATGCCCCAAAGACAGCAGTGCCCTTTTTGTCAACTACTGGAAAACCCGGAGCAGACTTTTATCGTCCATGAGACTGAGAAATTTAGGGCTTGGCTGGATGTAAATCCCCGTGCGAGAGGCCATACTGTAGTAGTTCCAAAGGAACACGTTGAGTCGTACGATGAACTTGGTGAAGACTTTCTTGAAATGTTTGATGTCGCTAGAATAGCTGGGGAGAAGGCTAAGTCGGGATTAGGTGCGGAAGGTTATTCTATTGTGTTTAACGATGGGGAGGTCGCGGGCCAAAGAATAAGCCACGTCTACATGCTTGTATTTCCACGATTTGAAGGGGAGGAGAATGAGGGAACTCCTGCTGGAGCTGTGTTTAGGCCGGAGGAGCTGGAAAAGTCTGATTTGGAGGAGATTCACGGTAAGATGGAGGACGCTTCTTTTGAAGATTTTTCTAAGGAGGTTAAAACGGTCTACGAGAAAGCTAAGGAAGGAAATAATACGGATGGGGAAAGGTCTCAGGAAGAGGAGAAAAGTTCCCAGGAAAACAGTAACTTTGATTCTTCTAAGAGAGCGGATTTTGTGTGATATAAATGCTTCCCTGGTATTTTTTCGCTCTGGCAACTGCGTTTTTAGCGGCTTTCGCTTCTATAGTGGAGAAGAGGACTTTAAGCTTTAAGGATGAGTCTCCTATACAGTACGCTACTACTTTCGGTGTGATAAACGCGGCTTTGTCATTTGTTCTCTTACCGCTTGCTGACTTTTCGTTTCCTTTAACTGCTTACGCTGCGTTGTATCTATGTTCTGTTATAGGTAGTACTGCAGGTTTCTACCTTATAGCTAAGGCGTTAAAGTCCGGTGAGATTTCAAAGGTTTCCCCTCTTTTGAACATCAACCCGGTCTTTGTGGCTGTTCTTGCAATGGTTTTCCTGGGGGAGAGTCTTTCAAAGATGCAGTATATGGGTATAGGCCTTACGGTAGTGGGTTCCTATGTACTGGAGTCTGATGGAGGTTTTAAGCACCTTTTAGGTCCTCTGAAAAGGCTTTTTACCCATCATACGGAGAAGCTGATGTTAGCTGCTACTGGCCTTTATGCGGCGGCTTCTATCCTGAACAAGTATGTACTAGGGTTTACGGACTCTATTACTGTCCTTATATTGCTTCAGGCAATGGTGGCGTTTAATTTTTTGTGTATGATGCTTTTCAGAGCTCGAGGAAGTATTTTTGATCGTTTGAGATTTGTTGAGCACGAGGCTTCTGTTGAATGGCACTGGGTTTTGGTTGCCGCTCTTTTAACGACTTCCTACCGCCTTCTACAGATGCAGGCTTTCTCGATGGCGATGGTTTCTCTTGTAGTTCCTATAAAGAGGCTTAGTACTCTTATAGCAACGGTTATCGGCGGAGAACTTTTCAGGGAGGATAGGTTGTTGCATAAGGTAGTGGCGTGTATCGTGATGATTGTCGGCGCTTATCTTGTGATTGTGATGTAGAGCTCTACGGTAAAAACTTAAAGCTTTTCCGGCAATTTACCAAAGTAGCTGGTGTCCTATGTCATACAATCCAAAGGAGCTTGAGGAGGAAGTGAAGAAATTCTGGAAGAATAATGATGTTAAGAGGAAGGTTAGAGAGTCTACTGAGGGTAATGAACCCTTCTTTATGATAGATGGCCCTCCTTATCTCAATGGAGCTCCTCACGTGGGCCATATGCAGGGCAAGGTTCTGAAGGATGTTATGTTGAGGTATAAGCAGATGCAGGGATTCGATGTCTGGGATCAGGCAGGTTTTGATACGCATGGACTTCCTAACGAACTCGCGACTGAGGAAGAGCTTGGTATAGAGAATAAGAATGAAATTGGAAAATCTATCTCTGCTTCTAAGTTTATAAAAGAGTGTAGGGAGAGAGCTACTTCCGCCCAGGATCTCTGGAAGGGGGTTATGGAGGATTTGGCGGTGTGGCAGGACTTTGAAGACCCTTACATGACCTATGATCCGGACTATATCGAGAGCGAGTGGTGGCTTGTAAAGAAGACTTGGGAAGAGGATCTGATATATAGGGCTAAGAAGCCTATACACTGGTGCCCCCGCTGCCAGACCTCATTGTCTGGCTACGAGGTAACTGATGAGTATCAGGAGATCGAGGATATATCGATTTTCGTTAAGTTCCCGATAGAGAACCGCGATGAAAAGCTTCTGATATGGACTACTACTCCATGGACCATTCCTAGCAACATGGCGATATATGTCCACCCTGAGTTCCGTTATGCAAGGGTTAAACTGGACGATGAGATACTTATAATCGCGGACCAGCTTGTTGATAAGGTTATGGAGAAGGCAGGCTATGAAGAGGAGGATTACGAGGTCTTGAACAGCTTTACTGGAGTAGAGCTTAAAGGGAAGAGGTACGAGCATCCTTTCCTTGAAGAGGTTCCAAGGCAGGAGGAACTGGAAGAGGAGGACGATTCGGTCCACAGAGTCCACACGTCTGACGAGCTTGTGTCTCTTGAAGAGGGAACAGGTCTGGTCCACGCTGCGACAGGCCATGGACAGGAGGATTATGAGGTTACTAGGCAGATAGATCTGCCTGTCTTTTCTCCGATAGACAAAGAAGGCTATTACACTGAGGAAGCTGGTAAGTTTGAAGGTGAGTATGTCTTAGATGTCGATGAGAGGATAGTCGATGAGCTTGAGAAGAAAGGTGTTCTCTTCCACTCGCACCATTTCGAGCACGAGTATCCGCACTGCTGGCGCTGTAAGAATCAGCTGCTTATGCGTGCGGCTGATCAGTGGTTTATCGAGAACGATGAGGTTAAGCGTAGGATGCTTGAGGAGAATGAGCTGGTTGACTGGCTTCCTCCACATGCACAGAAGCGTTTCAGGAAGTTTGTTGAGGATAGCCCGGACTGGTGTATTTCTAGGCAGAGCTACTGGGGTGTACCTCTTCCGATATGGGTATGTGATTCCTGTGGTGAGAAAGAAGTAGTAGGAAGCTTTGAAGATCTGGAGGAAAAAGCTGGAGGCTTATCCGACGACTTTGACCCTCATAAACACGTTGTGGACGATATTAGTTGGAACTGTGCCGAGTGCGGAGGTAATATGGAACGTGTACCTGATATTATGGATGTATGGTTCGATTCTGGTTCTGCACCTTTCGCTTCTCTACACTATCCTTTTGATAAGGAGCCTTTTGGGTCGATGTTTCCTATGGACTTTATAACCGAGGCTTCGGACCAGATAAGAGGTTGGTTCTACCACCTTCTTTTCTGTGGAATCCTGGGATTCGACGAAGCACCCTATGAGAAAATACTGTTTCAGGGACATGTGCTGGATGCGGAAGGAAAGAAAATGTCTAAGTCCTTGGGCAACGTGGTCGATCCTGTGGAGCAGGTTGAGGAGTATGGTGCGGATTTGCCTCGTTTCTATTCCCTGAGAGTCGCGGCTCCATGGGAGCAGACTAAGTATGATGAGGAGGAGATTGAGAACGAGATCTACCGCCTGTTCAACGTCTACTGGAATACTAAGGAGTTCTTTGAGACCCATGGGAAGCTGGTAGATGAGGGCTTGGATAAGGAGGATCTTGAAATCGAGGATCTTTGGATTCTTTCAAGGCTTAACACGCTGTTAAGCGAGGTGGAGGAGAAGATTGAGAACGGTCTTTTCCATGAGTACACTAGAAGCCTTGAGGAGTTCGTTGTTCAGGACCTTTCCCGCTGGTATGTCAAGTCGGTACGTTCAAGGATAAAAGAGGAAGACCTTGCGGCTAACTGGACTCTTGAAAAGGTCATAAGTAAAGCTAACCGTGCATTAGCTCCTTTTGTTCCCTATATTACTGAAAAGGTCTATCAGGATCTGGGGGGTGAAAAGCTTTCTGTACATATGGAAAGCTATCCGGAAGAGGATGAGGAGATGATTAACGAGGAGATAGAGGAGGGTATGGCCCTTACTAGGGATATAGTGGAGAAGGCGAATAAGCTGAGGGATGAGAACCAGTACAACCTCCGCTGGCCTGCTAAAAGG
>JALIDQ010000005.1 GCA_022865275.1 Candidatus Nanohalarchaeota archaeon QJJ-9
GCTCCTTAGCCTCTCTTCTCCTAAGATTTAGAAACTGCAGAATGTCTCTCATCTATCAAGTTATTCGGGTCGGAGACTTAAAACAGCTGGTCCGAACGCTCGGAGAAAAATCATCCTTTGGACTTATAGACCCTCCACCTTCCTTCTCCCTCCGAATCTATCAGTCGGTAGTGTTCCATCTTGTTGAGGTATTTCCTCAACATCCTCTTCGTCCTAGGCTCGTCAACCTTTTTCCCGTATTTTTCGTAGAGCTCGCCGGGCTTTATCTTCCCTTCCTCGTTTACAATATCATACAAAGCTTTCTGGTGCTTGTTGAGCTTTTCCACATTCTTCTGCTTCTGGTTCTCCTTAGCGTCAGGAACTGATTCCTGTATCATCTCACGGGTGATCTCTTCTTTACTCTCCTTCTCAGCCTTCCTGGCCGCAGATCTCAGTATCCCTATAGCTATCCTAGCGTCACCATCAGCCGACAAAGCAACCTTCCTAAGCCTCGATCGGTCTATCGCATCTCTATACAGACCCCATTCCACTCTGTCGCTGAGGATATCGGTAAGCTCATCCGCGGAGTATTTCGAAAACTCTATCCTCTCAGAGTCCATAAGCCTTGAGCGAACTCTCTGGTCCATATTGAAGAACTCGGACTCGCTGTTGGTAATCATTATCATGGTTATGTTAGGCGCGGAGTAGAGATCGTAAAGAACCTTCTCATCCTCAAGCTGGTCTACTTCATCCAGAATCAAAACATAGGGCAACTGATCGTAGTCCCTCAATCGTTTAAGCAGCTCATCGGTAGGGGTAGACTGCCTGTGGACGTTCAAAGTCTTTCCTATACCCTCCAAAGCTTTGTATAGGACTTTGAAACGGTTGTAGTTCTCCCAGCAGTTTATGTAGTGGTACTTGACATCAAGCTGCTCTTTTTCCAGTTTCTCCAAAGTATGCTGAGCTATACAGGTCTTTCCCGTACCTGGCGGCCCAAATAACAAGGAATTATCCGCTTTATCTCCCTGGGTTATAGGTTCCAGAGTCTCTGCTAGCCTTTGGACTTCCGCATCTCGATGAACAACTTCCTTAGGGATGAACTCGTCCCGAAGCACTCTTGCGTCTTGGATAACCATCTCGTCTATCTATTGTTACTGGAGATATTTAAAGGAACTTGGCTGTTTCCGGTAGCGTAGTATTCCGGTTAAAAACCTTCTCTCTTGAGAGGAAATTTCCAAGGTTTAAAGCTTAAATTGCCGGAATTCCGGAACTCTGTCTATCAGCCTATAAAGGGAGCGTGAGCAAGGATAATACAGGTGGTAAAATGACTAGAGTCACAACCCAGGAGGTAAATCAGAAGGTAAAGGACTGGTCAAACTTCCAAGCAAACCTTAACAAGGACAAGAGGATGATGTTCAACCAGCTTGTAAGCCAGGTACAGAGAAACAGGCCTAAACTAGGCTTTGGAGCAGAAAGACCTGGAGAAAAAGTGATTCTCTCAATGATGCTGGAGCTCAAGAGAGACCTGGAAGACTTAAGAGACCAGCTTGAGCTGGAAAGGATCTATAGAGAAAAAGGTAAAGGTTTAGAAGAAGATGCGTCCGCTTAGACCTCTTTCCATTTCTTCTTTTTTCTTTAAAAACTGGAACACTTTAAACAGTTGAAGGATAAGAGTTTGCTAGGTGAAAAATATGGGAGACAAGAACCTCGAAGACCAGTTGAAGAGTATGGACGAAAGGATGCAGGAGCTGGAGAGCCGCATATCCAAACTCGAAGACCAGAATGAGACTAAAGTTCGTGTAGTCGATACGGACAACGGGAAGAAGATGGTACTAGAGAACCGCCAGCAGACCTGGTTCAGTCCAAACTACTTCCGCAAGATACTCGAAAGAATGGACGAAGAAGACGAGTAAGATAGCATAAAAGTCCGGGATACTGGGTTTGCGGGAGTAGTTTGCCCAAACTACTTCCGCAAGATACTCGAAAGAATGGACGAAGAAGACGAGTGATCAGCTTCCTGTCGAGCTGTAGTGCTGGAGGCCGAACTTCCAGAATCTGTAGGCTAGGAAGAATATTACAGGACCTATAACCAGGGTTAAAGTCTTCATTTGGGAGTAGCCGGGCTTTTGTAGCAGATAGGTTGCGGGGAAGAAAGAGGCAAAGGCTATAGGGATCAAGGTGGTTAGGAGGATTTTTATCCCTCCAGCATAGATCGAGAGAGGATACTTCCTGAAGTTGGAGAACTCGAAGATTATGCGGGTCATCGCGTCAGACCTCCCTGACCAGAAGGAAACGGTTACAAAGGCTAGGAAAAGCCCGCATAGAACCATTACACCACTTAATATAGATAGAATTCCATAAGCTAAGGTTATAGGAGATAAAGTAATACCTAACCTTGAACCAGCCCAGATAAGAAGTGCAGTCTGTATGAAAAGGCTTGAAACGTCGTCGTCCGATAAGTGTTGCGAATAGAGCTGGAACAAAACGTCTAAAGGCCGTAGTAAGAGGCGGTCGAACCTCCCAGTTCTTATATGGTCGCCTAAAAAATGGGTTCCGAAGAAGAAAATGTTATGGAGCTGGAATATTATTCCTCCATAGCCCAGGAGGAACAGAACTTCATAGTACGACCATCCTGCTACAGTACGGGTTTGAGAGTAGATGATGGAAATAAATGCGATGCTTGTCGCTGTAGCTATGGTCTGAGCAATAAGACCTGTTACAAAGTCTCCTTTGTAGACCAGACGGGACTTCCAGTACTGCTTGAAGTATCTCCAGTAGATTGTAAGGTAGCGCTTAGCTCTTTTTATCATGTTTAGCCTCCTTGCACGGTTAGCTTCTCCTTTGCCCGTCTCCAGATAAGACTGCTGGCTAGGAATAGAATTCCCAGCCATACAAGCTGTTTGAAAAGTATGTTAGGGATGTTTGATAAAGCAACTTCTCCTACAAAGATAGAGGCAGGAGTGTATATCATGCTCTTGAACGGAAGGAAGGAAAAAGCGTTCTGGAGGAAAGGCGGTAGGATATAGAGAGGAAACAGTCCACCACCGAAGAATCTGGTGAGGAAGTCCCGTATAAAGGCGAGGCTCCATCCGACCTTTGTCCAGAACACAAACATCGCCATAGAGTATGAGAATAGGAATACAAGACAGTAAGCTAGGCCTAGGCTAAAAAGAAATCCTAGAAATCGTAAGGAACCAGGTAGAGGTATTTCTATAAAGAAGAGCATAACTAAGAATACAGGGATAGATCTTGTCAAAGTCTTAAAGACTGATACACCTAGTTCCCCGAAAAACATCTGTGTTCTAAGTGAGACCGGTCTCTTGAGCTCGTTTACAACGTTTCCCCGCCTTACAAGAGTTCCTATACGGTTTTCTACGCTTATAGATACTGTAGAAGCCACTATCCGAGCCATCACAAGATATGTAAATATCTCCATGAACGACCTTTCAAGCGAACCACTAGCCGCTATAGCTTTCCAAAGGTAGTAGAGTACCGCTAAAAAGATAAAAGCGGATAAAAACCTTGCAAGAGCGTTGAATCGGTACTGAGAGTACTTGGAAAACCCTTTGTGCATGAGCTGGTAGTATTTTTTGAGATACATAGCCCTAGCCTTCTATTCCTTCCTTATAGATGCGTTTGACTACTTCCTTTATATCCGGCTCCTTTATCTGGAAATCCGCCACATCGTACTTCCCAAGTATCTCAGAAATCAATTCTGCAGCATTGGTTCGTTCCTTGTCGAATACCACTTCTACCTGGCCATCCTGGAGCTCTATATCTATTATGCCCGGGTTGTTGAGCTGTATAACCTCCTGAGTCCCTTTCACATCTAGAACTATCCTCCTCTCTGAGAAACGGGACATAAGCTCTTCAATACTGCCGTCAAATATCTTTTTACCCTCATCCAGTACGATTATCCTCTCACAAAGGTCTTCTATGTCACCTAAATCGTGCGAGGTGACCATCACTGCTATATCCTTCTCCTGGTTTATCTCCTTTATGAACTCGCGTATCTTCTCTTTTACAGAAACGTCCAAGCCTATAGTAGGCTCGTCCAGGTAGACTACCGGAGGCATGTGGAGGAAGGCTGCGGCGAGCTCGCATCTCATCTTTTGACCCAGCGAAAGCTTTCTTACCGGCTTTTCCATAAACTCCTCAAGGTCAAGTACCTCTGTAAAGCGTTGGATTCTGTCCTCGTACTTCTCATCTGGTACCTCGTATATCTCCTTCAGAAGCTTGAACGACTCTTTTACAGGTAGATCCCACCATAGCTGGGTTTTCTGGCCGAAAACCACGCCTATATTCATCGCGTTCTTTATACGGTTCTTATGAGGGTCTCTACCGTTCACTGTTACCTTCCCGGAGGTAGGTTCAAGTATACCTGTCAGCATCTTGACTGTTGTAGACTTTCCTGCTCCGTTCGCTCCTATGTAGCCTACTATCTCGCCTTTTTCTATCTCCAAATCTAAATCCGCGACTGCATGGATCTCTTCGTAGTCTCTGTGGATGAAAGACTTCAGGTATCCGGTTATCCCTTCTCCCTTCTTGTAGACCTTAAACTTCTTGTTCAGGCCTTCTGCTTGTATAATAGGCATAAGCGCGTTTAACTCCGTAAAATTTTTAAATCTCAGGGTCTAACAGGAAGGTTTTCAATTCTCGGAAGGGAATCTGGAAAAACCTGGCCAGCAGTTTCTGGAACTAGGTTAGAAGGTTGTAGAAACGTTCCTCCAGCATCTTAAACTCCTCTCCAATCCTATCTATATATTCTTCTAGGAGAAAAGTTATTCCGAAGCCTACAAGAGAAGCGATTACTCCTCCAAGTATGTCTAAAGGAAAATGTAGGCCTGTGTAGATTCTTGCAAACCCGGTTAATACCGCACCTATTCCTACAACTGCGGAAAGCTTCTTTCTTTTTCTATACACCAGAGGCCATACCAGCGAGAAGATTACAGCAGTGTGCTGGCTTGGGAACGAGTTCTCCGGAGCCTCGGTTAGAATGGTTTCAAACCCCTGCATGTAAGGTGTAGGATGGGAATAGATCATTCCTAAAGCATAAGCAACAGCCAGACCTATAATTACGGATGAAAATCCGAAAAAAGAATCAGACTTTCCTTCCTCACCCCTGAATAGCCATAAAAAGACTAGAGCCGCTGGAACCAGGAATACAAGATATTCCGCGCAGATTATCATAAGTTCGTCGACTATAGCGTTTCCTGTTAAAGACTGAATCGCTGTAAATATGGACATAGGCTGGAATCGGTTGGCTAGGTTAAAAAAACTGTTGATACAGGTAGAGCTATATACCCGCACCTATCATAGCGCCTGAAAGAAGTATAAGAGAGTCTATAGCCGCTATTATGGTTGCAAAAGGCCCAAACATAGATCCTAGCACAGGCATACCTGTTATAGCCGATCCGAAAACAGCTATAAATATTCCTATAATGATAGCAGGCAATAGTGCAGCTATAAATGCGTTCTTAACTCCTCCAGCGTTTCTTCCACCTACGAATCCAGCGATAAAAGGTCCTACTACAGGCATCCAGAAAAGCAGGATGTTTAGACCCAGCATCCAGAAGAACGCCGAGGTTATACTGCCTTCTTTTTCAGACATGTTTACCAGTTAATAGAGAAGAAAGAGTTATAGAAGCTTCGGAAAGTGTATATCTACCCTGCCGTCATAAATATTCAAAAATCTTGTTTCTTTACTCCTTTGTATGGAACAGAAAGGGATTGCAGAATACACAGAAAGACTTCGAGAAAAAGAAAAGATAGGTCTGGACGTGGACGAGACTCTTGTCCAGCTTCTACCAGACTTCCTGCACTACTACAACAGCAAGTACGGTACAAAACACCGATTAGAAGATTTCAACAGCTACCGCTGGTGGAAAGTTCTTGACACAACAAATAAACAGAGTTACAAGGAGATGGAAAACTACGCGAAGCAGTTCAGGACTAAGGAAGACAAGCTAGACTTTTACCAGGTAAAATCCGTCCCAGGAGCTATACAAGGACTGGCTGAACTGGAAGAAAACTACAAAGCCTATCTTATAACGAACAGGATAGACGTGATGAGTAAAAACACCAGTAAGATTCCTGAAGCGTTTTCAAGACATTCAAAGAATTTAGGAGCTGGAAAACTAGGCAATATCCTTTCAGAAGATAGAATATACTATACAGCTGGAGAACTTAGCAAAACAGAGGTATGCAAGAAAGAAGGAATCGATAAAGTTATCGAAGACAACGCTGAAGAAGCTTTAGAGCTTGCAAAGGAAGATATCAAAGTCTTCCTCCTCGACAGATACTGGACACAAGACTACGAAGAACACGAGAACATCGTGAAAGTAGAAGGAGAAGGAAAACTACCCTATCCAGGAGACGACTGGGAAAAAGTAGTCAAGCTCCTCTCGGATAAAACTACAGGATTTACTGAGGATCCTAAAGCAAAGATTCTATTCTAAGTTGACAAAGTAGCTGACTATAGAAATTTAGCGTCGGGGGCGGGATTTGAACCCGCGAGGGCTAAACGCCCAGTGGCTATTTGGCCTCAAGGAAGGGTAAAAGGACCTGAGCCGAAGGCGAAGGTGGAACCTTACCTTCTAACTGGGAAGGGCTTCCTAGTTAGCTAGCAAGCCACCGCAATGGCCAGGCTATGCGACCCCGACTTTTCGCTAGTAAAACCTGAAACATAGATTTTTATAACCCTTTCTCAACGTTCAGGCAACGAAAAACAGCGGACACGAGATAAATTTATTTAAACTTTCCACGCCAAACTTTTCGTGTGATAGACATGCCTTCCCAAAACGTATTAGACATGCAGGACCTAGTCGACAAGGACGTATTCACTTCGAAAGGAGCATACTGCGGAAAAGCAAGAGACATAGAACTCAACCTACCCAACTTCAAAGTACAGGCAGTAGTCGTCGAGGCAGCAAAAGGCTCTTATCTAGCCAACAAGGTAGGAGGAAAGAAACCAGTAATCGTACCATACAACATGGTCAACGCAGTATCAGACGTAGTAATGATCAAGCACTTCTCAGGCCAGGCAGTAGGCACTGAAGAAGGACCAGAGGAAGGAGAGGAGCTAGAAGAGTAATCTAGCGCTCATAAATCCTCTTCTCCCCTGTTAGTCTTACCGCTTCCTCTTTCTTCATAACCAAGCTATCCTCTATTCTCACCCCTCCTACCCCAGGAACGTAAAGACCTGGTTCGATAGTAAAAACCATACCTTCCTCAAGCAAATCATCAGACTCCGCCTCGATAGACGGATACTCGTGAATATCAATACCAACACCGTGGCCAACCCCGTGCAAGAAATGCTTCTCAACAGAAAAGCCCTGCTCCTCAACCATAGACCTCGCATACTCCGCTAACTCGGACGCTTCAATACCTGGCTCCACATAGGCTATAAGCTTCTTCTGTATACGTGATACCGTATCAATCAAATCCTTCCTCTCACCTTCAACGTGGTTAGGAACCATCCTAGTCATATCAGAACAGTAATTATCAACTCTACAGCCCTGGTCGACAAGAAAAAGGTCTCCTTTCTCTATCTCCTCGTGCGAAGGATGGCGGTGCGGTTCTTTAACATTGGAATGGACAAGAGGATTGAACGCGTGGTAGACCCCCTCCTCCCTAAAAGTCTTGTCTACCTGGTTCACCGCCTCCCATTCAGACATCCCAGGAGAAAAGTTGGACAAGAGGTTTCTAAACGACTTAGAAAGGATTTCGCAACCTCTCCTTATTCTCTTAACCTCATAGCCTTCCTTGTACTTTCTCGCCTCCTCCAAAACTTCAGAACCATTCAAATCAAAATTTTCAAACCTTCCAGGAGCGTCCGCAAAGCCATCCTGTCCAAGACCAGCTTCCTTGAGAAGCTCCTCCTTCTCATCTCCTCCAGTGTACACTTCAATGTTGGATAGTTCTCTAGTAGAGTAGCGGGAAAACTTCGAGGCCAGGATATCAAAAGAATCCTGGTGCAACACAACCACGCCAGACAACTCGGTTATACCTGTCAGATATTCAATATTAGACTGTTTAGAGACCACAAGCGTAGGAATATCCTCCCTCCGCATCTCGTCCTGCACCTTCTCTACAGCTTTCTCTTCCATAACCAAAGATAGTTCCGGAAGGATTTAAAGCAGGCGGTGGGATTAATAACCTCCAGAGACAAAGACTAAAACATGGCAGCGATACCGGTAACAGAGATACTGGAGCATATATGGCAGCTACTCACCACAACCTCGAAATTCCTAATACTAATCCTCCTAGGGTTCACTGCCTATAAGAAAAATCCAGAAAGCGGCAGATGGATTAACATGCTTAAAACAAGCATAGAATCCACTATACCTAATTTTCAGAGACATATAACCTACGGAGCAGTAGTAGGAGGGATTTTAACCTATATATCCGGAGAAAAAATCATAGGAATCGCATCGATCCTAGGGATTTTAGGTTACGGCCTCTACAAGAAAAAAGAAGACAAAATTCAGGAAAAAGAGATAGACGGGTGGAAATCATATATAGGAGTCCTTTTTGCGGTTTTTATCTATGCACTAGCAGCCATAGGAGTCTTCACAAACCTTCCAATAATTGAAAACCTCGTAGCGCTAGGAATAATAGGCGTTATATTCTGGAAGCTGTGATAGGATGTTCGAGGAAAGCCTAAAGTGCGTGGAATGCGATAAAGAATACAGTCCTGACAAACCAAGGTTCCGGTGCGAGTGCGGAGGAGCATTAGACGTAAAGTACGACTATAAAGCGGTACAGGACAGGATAGACTGGGAAACCCTAGACAAAAGAAACTTCGACCACAACCGGTACAGAGAACTCTTCCCAGTAGTAGAAAAAGAACACCTCATAACCCTTGGAGAAGGAGGCACACCACTGATAAGAGCGGAAAAACTAGGCGAGGAGCTAGGACTGAACAACCTATACATAAAATTCGAAGGCATGAACCCTACAGGAAGCTTCAAGGACCGCGGAACCGCTGTAGAGATAGGAAAAGCTTTGGAATTCGGGGCTGAAGAGATAATCGTAGCTTCTACAGGGAACATGGGCGCATCGATCTCCGCATACGCGGCAAAAGCCGGAATAAAGGCGAACATTTTCATCCCAAACCAGGTACCCGACATAAAGTTCAGACAGATGAAGAAACACGGAGCAGAGATACACCAGGTGGACGGAGACTACGCCAAAGCCGCAAAAAAAGCCAAAAAAGCCTCGAAAAACAACGACTGGTATCTCATGGGAGACTATCCCTACCGAGGCGAAGGAGAGAAATCTGTAGGCTTCGAGATAGTCGACGAGATCGAAGCAGACAAGGTAATCCTTCCCGTAGGGAACGGAACACTTATGCACGGAACGTATAAAGGGATAAAGGAGCTGGAAAGGTTGGGGATGGTTAATCGGGTTCCAGAAATGATAGGAATACAGGCAGAAGACTGTAACACAGTAGCAAAAGCGTACAAAGAAGGCTTAAGCGAAGTTCCTGAAGCGGAAGAAGTCGACACAGTTGCAGGAGCAATAGCATGCGCCGATCCACTAGATGGAAAGTTCGCTCTTGAGGCGATAAGAGAGTCAGAAGGTTTTGCAGACACGGTGAGCGACAAGGAAATCAAGGAAGGGGTAGACATGCTTGCCGAGAAAGAAGGGATCTACGCGGAAGAATCGTGCGGAACAGTTCTCGCAGGCCTGAGAAACAACCTTGAGAAGTTTGATAAAGGAGAAGTCATCGTCCTAGTAGTTACAGGACACGGACTCAAGACCTAAACTCAAAGAGTTTATATCCGAGAAAGACCAAGGTTTAACCATGAAGCTCAGAGAAAAGTTTGGAAAGGCGAACGTTACAGAACACCAGGCAAAGCATCTATTGCAAAAAGAAGGGCTGGACGTAGTAGAGAACCGCCTAGCAGAGACAGAAGAAGAAGCGGAAAAAGCAGCAGAAAAGATAGGAACGCCTGTAGTTCTCAAAGTAGATTCAAAAGACATACATCACAAGACCGACATAGGTGGGCTAAAGATAGTTAACAGAGAAGAAAAAATAGGCGAGGCGTTCAGAGAGATAAGAGAAAACGTAAAAGAAGAGAAAGAAGATGTAGATATCCGAGGTATAATCGTAGAGGAAAAAATAGAAGGGCAGGAATTTATCGCAGGGATAAACACCGATCCACAATTTGGAAAGGTCCTAATGTTTGGTCTAGGAGGTATATACGTAGAAGTTTTCAAAGACGTCTCTTTTAGAGTTATACCAGCAGAAGAGAAAGACATCGTTTCAATGGTAGACGAGCTGGAATCCAGGCCTCTGCTTGAAGGAGTAAGAGGGCAGGAAAAGGCTGACATGGAAAAACTCGTAGAGACCTTGAGAAAGCTGTCCAAAATAGGAGAAAAATACGGAGACCTGAATAGCTTGGATATAAACCCTATATTCATAAAAGGCGACCAGATAAAGATAGGAGACGCTTTAATAACACTGGAGGAAGAAGAATGAGCATAGATAAGCTTTTCAACCCCGAGACAGTCGCTATAATAGGAGCTTCGAGAGAAGAAGGTAAGGTAGGTCATACAGTACTAAGAAACTTTGTAGAAGGGGGTTTTAGCGGTGAAGTATACGCGGTAAACCCTAAAGCCGACAAAGTACTCGGCAAAAAATGCTACGACTCTATAAAAGATATTCCAGAGAAAATAGATCACGCGATAATATCAGTTCCACCTAAAGTCGCTAACAAGGTAGTAGAGCAAGCCGTAAAGGAAGAAATACCTTTCGTAACCCTCATAACCGCAGGCTACAAAGAAATAGGAGAAAAAGGAGAGAAGAGAGAAGAAGAGCTCAAGGAAAAACTTGAAGGAGAAGACACTAGGCTACTCGG
Source organism: Candidatus Nanohalarchaeota archaeon QJJ-9 (assembly GCA_022865275.1). Classification (GTDB taxonomy): domain Archaea; phylum Nanohalarchaeota; class Nanosalinia; order Nanosalinales; family Nanoanaerosalinaceae; genus JALIDQ01. The sequence goes on from JALIDQ010000005.1 coordinate 10,845, forward strand.
ACCTAACTGCCTAGGAGTGTGGGACGCGTATTCCAAGGTCGATACGCTCTTCCTCCCGGACTACAAGCTAGAAAGACCTCCAAAAGGTTCTATAGCGATAATCTCGCAGAGCGGTTCGTTCGGAAGCTCTACGCTGGACAAAGCGGCAGAGATCGGTATAGGGGTTTCAAGGTTCGTTAGCTACGGTAACCAGGCAGATATAACCGAAACCGACCTACTGGAATGGCTTGCAGAGGACGAGGAGACTGAGGCGATAGCCGCATATATAGAAGGTGTAAAAGACGGTAGAAAGTTCTACGAGAAAGCGAAAGAGTTAGCGGAAGAAAAGCCTATAATAGTCTTCAAGGCAGGGAAATCGGAAAGCGGTTCAGACGCGGCAAGCTCGCATACAGGTTCGCTTGCAGGAAGCTACCAAGTGTATCAGGGCGCGTTCAAGCAGTCCGGAGTGGTTGAAGCAGGGGATGTGGAAGAGTTTTTCGACATCACGCGAGAGCTAGCTTATGAAAACCCTCCAGAAGGTAACAAAGTCGCTGTTATAACCAACGGAGGAGGTTACGGAGTATCTGCCGCAGACCATATAGACGAGTCTGACTTAGAAGTAGCAGAGTTCACAGAGGAAACCAAAGAAAAGCTTAAAGACATACTTCCCGACTACGGCTCACCAAACAACCCTATAGACGTTATAGGGGATGCAGACGCAGAAAGGTACGAGAAAGCTCTTGAGATAGTTTCAGAAGATCCTAACGTAGACATGCTTATGCCTATAGTTTTGCTTCAGACCATAACCATGGACTCGGGGATAGTAGAAGTTTTGAAAGAGTTTAACAACGAACTAGACAAGCCTCTCGCCGCTTCGATGGTGGGAGGAGACTACACAAATTTGCATCTCCAGAACCTCGAGCACAACCAGGTCCCGACCTTCAGGACGCCTAAGAGAGCTGTAAAGGCGCTAGAAGGATTGTACCAGTACAAGGAGAGGAACAAATGAGAAAGTCTTTATAAAGGTTACATCTCATTCTCTCAAGAGGAGGATACAATGCCCGGATCCGCGGATTTCAGCTGGCTTAAAGCAAATACCGACAACGAAGAAAGCAGAAAATGGGTTGAGATGATCCAGGAATGGCATGAAAAAGCGTTCGAAGGCGAATTTATCGATAGCGAGGAGCTCTTCTCCATTGATCTGGATGGAAGGACTATCTGGCTCAGAAAGGCCTCCGCCTATTCTTCTGTAGACATACTTACCGAGATAATGAAGGACAACGATCACTTTAAAGCAGAAGGTTTCTCAGGTGAAGGTGCAGATGTTATAGTAGACCTTGGAGCCAACGAAGGATACTATCTCCTCAAAGTAAAGGAAAACAACCCTGAAGCCAAGATTGTCGCGGCGGAACCTAATCCTCTCGCATATGAAATACTGGAGAAAAATGTAGAGTCCAACAAGATTAGCAACGTAAAACTTGTAGACAAGGCCGTAGGCCCTGAGAAAGATACCCAAGAATTCGAGTTCGTAACCCAATCCACTGCGGTAGGAGCAAAGAACCTTGATACAGTTGACCGGGACTGGGTGGACAAGGAGATGGTAAACCAGGTCAAGGTAGAGACCGTAACTCTTGAACAGCTTCTGGAAGAGGAAGGGATAGAGAAAATCGATATTCTAAAGCTTGATGTGGAAGGTATGGAATACGATATCCTGAAAGAAAGCGAAGACTTGCTTGACAGAGTCGAAAAAATAGTCGTAGAATGCCATAGCGAAAGCATCCAGAAAAAGGTAAAAGAAATTCTCAAGGGAAGGTTTGAAACCGTTAAAGAGGAAAACAAAAGCTGCGGAGACCTCTACCTAGTGAAGAACTAGAAAGTTGGGAAACAGTTAAATCGTTTGGTCGATAAGACCCTCCTGGTAGCCATGACAGGAGAACATGAAGGACGTGAAAATCTTTCTGAGGAGACAAAAACTCTAGAGAGAGCGAGACAATCCTTAATAGAAGAGCTTGAAGCGGTAAACTGGTACCAGGAAAGGGTTGAAAACGTCGAAGACGAGGAACTGAAAGATATACTTGAACACAACCGCGACGAGGAGAAGGAGCACGTAGCGATGCTTATGGAGTGGATAAGAGAGAACGACCCGCAGCAGGACAGGGAGTTCGAAGACCACGACTAATCCCCTCTTCTTTTTCTTTTATCTGTAGGAAAAAATCAAAAACCTGGGTAAGGAAAGATAAGACATGGACCTCTTCGGAAAGAAAAGGCTAGAGAAGAAGATAGAAGAGCTAGAAGATAGGCTGGAAAAGGCGGAAAAAGAGAAAGAACAGCTCAGAGAAAAATCAGAAAGAGAAGAGAAAAGAGCAAAAGAAGCGATAACCCGGAGACAGGAGCTTGAAAAAAATATAAACAGGAAAGAAGACAAGATAAAAGAACTGGAAGACAAGCTGGAGAAAGACGAACCCATAAAAGAGACAGAGCCCGAAACAAAGATAGTTAACGTCTCCGAAGCAAAAAATGTTCTAAAAAACCTCAAAAAGCTTGAGTTCGGCTCAAAAAAAGCATTGACACGATTCAGGAAAAAAACAAAGCTTTTCCGAGAAAAAGGTGGGGAAGTAGTTTTTATAGACCCTACACTCGTACAGAAAGCGATATATACGCCTATAAGCCTTGAAAAAGGAGAGTACAGAGAGGAAAAATTTGAGGTAGACCGGTTGGAAGAGATGATAGATCGGAGATACTGCCTGGTTCACGCCTCTATCGGAGGTTCTGGCACTGCTTTGATAGATAAAAAAGAGTTGAAAGACTCTAAAATAGTTAAAGCAGATATAAAATCCAAGCACAAGAAAGGTGGGTACAGCCAGAAAAGGTTTGATAGAGTAAGAGAAAAACAGCTCGACGAGCATGTAGATAAGCTTGCTGGAGGGGTAGAAGAACTCCTTGAAAAAGGGTTTGAGGACATACTAGTCTCAGGAAACAGCAAGGCTATCGAAAAACTGGAGGAAAGGCTTGGATACCCTATAAAAGAGATAAAAGCGGACGTTTCGAAGGTAGAAGAGGAGAAAGACTTGAAAAAAGCCTTCGAGACCGGGCTATCATTCAAGATAAGAGACCTGACAGATGAGGAAGCAAGGAAAGAGAAAGAAGAAAACCCAAACCAACCTGTATAAAAGACTAAAGAGGAAGTTAAAGATATGCCAACATTTGAATGCGATGAATGTGGGAAAAAGTTTAACTCAAAGAAAAAGAAGGATGAACACGTTGAAACCGCTCACGGGAATAAACAAGCTACTGGAGGTATTTCCGGACTTCCCACAAGAATAATGAACAACAAGAAGCAGTTCATAACTCTGATATTCGGTGGGATGATGGTCTTTGGACTGATGTTCGGAGCTACAATCTTTTACTCAAGTATAGGGCCTGAAAGAAATCCTGGAAACTATACAACCAATCCTCCAACAGGAAGAAATATCAGATCGGTCTCAGAGGTCGAGGACATAGAGCTGCCCAATCAAACAATAGTTTATTCCCCCCTATCAAAGGACGAACAGGTCGCTACACTTCTTAGAGGCGGACCTGTAGACATGGGAGAAGGACTTAAGCCCGCGGTACTGATCCAGTACTCCTGCATGACCTGTAAAGAACAGATAAAGAAGATTGCAAACTTTACAGGAAGGTTTAACCAGGGTAGGAACTGGGTATACTTGGCTCCGTATCCTGACATGAATTCTTCAATATCGCTGACGTCCTACGGAAGGATACAGGAGTACGAAGAGTTCGATAGAAACGATACGAAAAAATTCGCCTGTGGAAGTCTTGGGAACGAACCGATTTCATGTATAGAAACCGATATAGGGAGCTAGCAAGACTTTTCCACGAGAGAGTTAAACTCTTCCCTGTACTTTTCTACAACTTTTTCATTCCATTCCTCCATCCCAAGCCTTGACTCCATCTCATTCGCCGATTTTTCCAGCACTTTACAGTTAAGCCCACCTAAATCCTCTCTGTAACGGGCTATAACATCCCTCAACTGTTCCTGTATAACAGATGTTTCTTCCTCAGAGCTTAAAGAACTTCCAAAGGACTTCTCAATAGATCCAGGATTCCTATTCCTCTGCTCCTCAACAGCGTTAAGGATAGAAGCCAGAATTCCTCTCTCCGCCTCTATAAGGCTTATCGAACTCTTGGAAGAAAGCCTTTTCAAGACTTTTTCTGGTTTCATGTTCAGTTCTTTCTCCTCCAGATTAAAGTAGTTTTAGCCTATCCACACTCGGAATAGCCACAGTTCTCGCACTTGACACATCCTTCCGAATAGGTAAGTATAGCCCCACATTCAGGACATTCAGGATTCTTACCATCCTCCACAAGCTGTTCAGCGTTATTCTCCGAACTTTCCTCCTTATTGTCTTCTAGCTCCTCTTCTTCCTCATCTGATCCTCCTTCTTCGGAAAAACTGGAGACGTTTGCCTGGACCTTTTTCGCCTCTCCTTCTACATAGCGGTTTATAGCTTTTGCAATACCGTCTGGAATAGACAGAACCTTCTCAGAATTGTCCCAAGAAATCTTAGGCGAACGGATACCTTCTAGCTGGTCCACAACCCTTTCAGGGTCAACCCCAGACCTTAAAGCGAGGGAAGAAAGGCGGGAAATTCCTTCAGTAAGGGAATGTGTAAAGCCCCCAGACTTACCCATCTGGGTGAAAAGCTCAAATACCCCTTCCTCATCCTCATTTATCGTAACATAAAGGCTTCCATACCCTGTATCTATCTTCTGAGTCGTTCCTGATATTATAGAAGGCCTGTCCCTAGGTTCATCAGCCTCACCTCTATCAAAACCGATTGAGACATCTGCCTCATCTAAAAAGTCCTTTACACCACCGTAATTCTCCTTTATTTTGTCCAATACCTCTTCCGCGTCCATATCTTCTAACTTGTTGTCCTTTCTTGTAGTCATTACCTGAGTCTCTCGGGAGCCATCCCTGTATACGGTCAGGCCTTTACAGTCCTCATCGTACGCCAGCATATAGGCTTCCGCGATATCGTCCCTTGTAGCGTCATTAGGAAAGTTGCAGGTCTTTGATATGGCCGCATGGTTGTACTCCTGGAAAGCAGCCTGTATATTCACATGTTCCTTCGCAGAAACGCTGTCTGCTGTAACAAAAAGCTCCTTAGCCTCTTCAGGCAGAACCTCGTCAGGCAGGGACTCAACACCCTCCCACTCATTGCTTTCCATGAGACCTACAGCCTCTTCTTTCACTTTTTCCACGTCTATATCGTTCTCTTCCAGAGTCTTGAGGAAATAATCGTCAAACTCTACAAGCATATCCTCGCCCTGGATATCCTTACCAACATTCTTGAAGTAGGCTAGGCTAAAGATAGGCTCGCATCCTCCAGAGGTATTAGCTATCATAGAAGTCGTTCCAGTAGGAGCGATAGTCGTGGTCTTATGGTTTCGGAGCTCAAACCCGTCCTTGTACTCTTCAGGATCCTTTCCTCCAGTATGATTCCTAAACCATTCCGGATAATCGGTAGGAGAAGCCCATTTACTATCCTCCCACTCAGCGAACCTCCCGCGTTCCTCCGCAAGTTCATGCGACTTCTCTACGCTGAACTTGACAAGAAGTCTCTGAATCTCTTTTGCCGCAGCATAAGACTCCTCACTTCCGTAAGGAATTCCTAACTGAATCAATAGTTGTGCGAAGCCCATTAATCCCAGTCCAATCTTCCTTGTACTAGAGACTTTCTCCTCTATCTCCTCAAGAGGAAAGTTACTCATGGTTGCGACGTTGTCCAAAAACCTTGTAGCGAGCTTGGCAACCCTTTCCAGCTCATCCATCCTTATCGCATCTTGCAGATAATCCTGCATCGCTTCTTCCAGGCCGCCTCTATCATCGTAGTCATAGTCATGCTTTTTCTTCCAGTCGTTGAACTTTAGAGCAGAGCCATCTCCTTTGTCCTCAACCATCAAAGAAAGGTTTATATGGCCTAAATTACACGCTTCGTAGTTTTCCAACGGCTCCTCCCCGCAGTTGTGGACTACAAAGCCATTGGCTATGAATGAATGGGTGCCAGGTTCTTTCAGGTCGTAAACATTCTCCTCACCCAGCTCTTCGAAGGACTCGACCGTAGCCTTGAATTTCTGCGTATAAGGTCCTCTATCATATTCCTCAAGAAGCTCCTCAAGCCTCTCCTGCTTTCTATCGAGAAGGAATCCTATCTCTTCACGGAAGGTCTCTAACGAGTCCTTGCTTACAACCAGATCATGCTGCGGCTTTGTCCTGTACTCCTTGCTTCCTCCCTTGCCGTCAGGCATCTCTCTCATCTGTTCGTCTCTCCTGTTGCTATAGATTTTGCTGTATATACCATAATTAAGAAGCAGCTTCTGAACCTGTTCAAGGAGACCTAGCTCAGAGCTTGAAAGCCTTACAGATACTCCTTTTTCAACAGTTCCCTGTACAGAGCCGTCAGCTGTAAATAGTCCCTGAAGGAAACCTGTAGCAAGCTCTCTGCTCGACCTGAACAGCTTACCAGGAACCTGGACCTTGTTCTCGACCAGATCGTAGTCTTCCAACTGTTCGTAGAACCTTGCAGATCTTACTCTTTCCTCGACTGGCTCACTGTTCTCCACCTCCATAACACCTATCTCATAGTCTCCATTGCCTTCAGGCTCTCTAACAATCTGGTTCATATAACCTGCAAACTCCTCAGAAAGCTCTCTATCATCACCGTAAAACCTTAGAACAGCTCTTTCTTCAGAGTTTTTGACCTGCCCGTCTCCTACAAGCCAACCTAGAACTCTTCCTTCTTCAACAGTTCCTCCCTCACCGAAGAAGTCTTTCCTGTCGGATATAAATACTTCTTCACCTTCAGAAAGCTCCCCTGCTTCCTTCCAGCCTTTCTCCGTCCTGAAGCGGTGGTCTTCTGTAACCTTTATAGAGTATCCTTCTCTCGTCTTCAGTCTGTAGACTTCTTTTGTTCCGGTTTCAAAAATCTCGGAAGCCTTTCCGAACTTCTTATCGCTCAAGCGAGAGTCCAGAAGTATTTTTTCCTCCTCGCCAACCAGTTCCACTATAGGAACCATGCCTTTCTCAGTGGATACTAGAGTATCACCAGTCACGCAGGGATTAGTGGACTCCATCCTATGGTCTGGCTGCTCCTCTACATCAAAGCTGTGCCTTCTATTCGCCTCGTCTATCATGAACAAGCCTGGTTCACCGTTCCTCCATGCTGAATCAACCATAGCGTTCCAGACAAGTTTGGCGGGAAGCTCCATTACCTCTCCTTTTTCCAGCTCTATATCGAAATCATTAACTCCTTCAAAACTATCCGCATAGTCTCTCCAGAAGTTCTTGTCCTGCTCTATATCGCTTCCCTGTGCCTGAGGATAGTATTCCTCGTCTGTATTGTAGAACTCCTGGTTCGCCTCCGTAACCTTGTGAGGCTCCCCATCCTGCGGATTGTAGAAAGTATAGGTCTCATCGTTCCTTACCGCCTCCATAAACTCGTCAGTTACTCCTACAGATATGTTGAAGTTTGAAAAATCTCCTTCCTCTCTTTTAGAAACAATAAAGCGCAAGATATCTGGATGTTCAACCTTCATTACCGCCATCTGGGCTCCTCTACGCTTTCCTCCTTGCTTTACCGTACCGCACATCTCGTCGTAAACCTGCATGAATGTTAAAGGGCCAGATGCGACTCCTCCAGTAGAGCTTACCGCATCCCCTTTCGGCCTAAGCAGATGGAAAGGGTAGCCTACTCCTCCACCGCTCTGAAATATCTTCGCTGCCTCCTTCACAGTGGAAAAGATACTGTCCATCGAATCCTCAGGATGTAAGACAAAACAGGCAGAAAGCTGCTGCAGGTGGTTTCCTGCGTTCATAAGAGTCGGGGAGTTAGGCATAAACTTCAGATCAGCCATAAGATTCTTGTACTGTTCAACCGCTTTTTCATAGTCTATATAGTCCTTGTCAGCCTTTGCAACGTTTTTAGCAACTCTATCAAACAGATCTTCAGGATCTTCAACAACATTTCCTTCTTCATCCCGCTTGAGGTATCGGGCAGGAAGTATTCTCTCGTAAACATTATCTGTAAGTTTCTCCTCCAATTTTTCTCCTTCAACGCGTTTAACAGGTAATTTAAAACTTTCTGAATCTTCTTGTGAGCTGTTCATGATTTTACCTCTATATATCTGAAAGCTGCTTGAGTTCTTCCTGGAAAGATTCCAAGTTGTCAAAAGACTGGTATACCGAGGCAAACCGTAGATAGGCTACCTCATCTTTTTCCTTCAGCTTCTCCATAACTAAGCGGCCTATCTCCTCAGAACTTACCTTATCCTTTCCTAAATCAATTATTTCTTTTTCAACCCCATCAACTAGCTTCTCAAGCTCCTCCTCGCCTATCGATTTTTTTTCAAAAGCCTTCTCAATACCTTCGCGAAGCTTTTCGCGTTTAAACGACTCTATAGACCCATCCTTTTTCATAACCTCAATGTCAGGAGAGCTTACCTGCTCATAAGTGGTAAACCTCTCCTCACACGTGTTGCATTCCCTTCTACGCCTGACTCTATTGTTAGATGTTAGGCGGGTATCGACTACCCGGGTATCGTTAGTGGAACAGTAGGGGCATCGCATAGATATCCGAAGATATGTTAGATTACTATATCTAGTATAAAAAGTATTTCTGAACCCCAACATATAGACACGAAACCAACCTTTCCAAAACAAGGGAAACCAATCAACCATTCCTATCCATAAAAATATTTAAATAAGACACGACCTGCTGCGCCTGGTAGGATTCTTCACCTAGAGAAAGCCTCTTGCCTCCTTTTTCCTCAATCAGATCCATGTCTTTATCCTTCAAGCCTTTGTTGTCTCCTATAACGAAAAAAGGTGTTTTATCAGACTCAAAAGAAGAAATATCTTCACTATCTTCCTTCAGAAGGATAGGTACGCCTTCGTGGTCCTCTATTATCTCTTCCAGTCCTCTCTTGTCTATAGAAACTCCTTGGTTAGCAGTCACTCCGCGGTTCTCAAAGCTCGAGATATTTTTCTTAATGTAGCCGGCGATAGACCTCTCGTCAGGATGCAAACCGTTTATCTCCTCTCCTCTAAACATTAAATGTAGGCTTTCCCTGGGCGGACCTCTCAGAAGAAGGTGGGCTTCAACATCAGTCCTAAGAGAGTAGGAGTTAAACAATGAGGAATTGATAAACCGGCATCCTATATCAAGCCTTCCGTTGTTAGCTGCACCGTTGACAGTAAACTCGGAATCAGTTCTTGCGCGATCCAGTATCAGCAGGAAGGTTCTATTCATAGGATAAACCCGGGAAGAAAGATATAATAATCCTGTGCAGAAGCTAGTTTAGACTCATCAAAAAAGAAGAGAAAAACGGCTGGCTAAAACAAAAAACGTGGGAAGAGACGGTTTTTAAACGTCTCTTGCTTTGACTGTCTTCCGACCGTTCTCCTTTGCTCTCTCAACAGCCCTATCGACTAGTTCCTGAACCTTGTCGTCGAGAGCTGTGTAAAAGTCGGAACCGACATTTACGTCGTCAGCAGCGTCACGTACTCCAGACTTTTTCAGTACTTTTACCATTTTGACATCCACCATAGACCGGTTGTAACTGCTAGTTTTTAAATATATAGGTTGTTTACCCCACAAATCACGCGTAAAGAACGTTTGGAAACACTATTCCAGTTTATCCTTAACATCCTTGTACCAAGAATCGATTATCTTTGATACCTTCTCCTCCACTTTTTCGAACGGTACCGCAGTATAGACATAATAAACCGTCCTATCAGTCCTCCCCTCCCGCATGACAACACCTTTATTAAGCAAAGACTGTAGAGCTCGTTGAACAACACTTCTAGAACGACCAGTCTCTCCTACAAGGTCTTTTACAGTAAGCTCCTCACCTCTCAGAGAGAAATAAATCTCCTCTTCCAACTCATTCAGTCCCAAAGCTTCAGAAACTATTTTCTCGGGTTCCGCGTCCTTTAAACTCAGGAAAGACATGTTCAAACATTACGAACATCGCGGATAAAAAAGTTACTCCTCCTCGTACTTGAAGAAATCAGTGCCCTTCTCCTCATCAGGCTTTTTCTCCTCAACTTTAGCCTTCCTCCTCTTATAGCTCCTACCGCACCTCCTGCAGACTATCGTCTCCTCTGCCTCAGACCTCTGCTTGAAACCGCATTCAGGGCAGACATAGTACTTCTCCATCACGTAGACTTTCTCCTCAAGATACAAAAACCCTCTACCTGTTCAAGAAATAGTCGTAGATGGGAGAGACAATTCTCCAGGCAAACTAGTTAGAGAGTGACTAATGCTTCTCCTGGAAGATATGGTCCTCCAGTTTGACAAACACGTAAGTCAGGGTGATAAACCCTACCAAGCTCCCAGCGATCTGATACCAGCCGCTAAGTGCTATAGGAACAACTCCGAAATACGAGTTAAGAGGTGAGTAGACCACCAGTAGCTGTAGAGCTAGAGAACCTAACAACGCAGCGATAAGCCACTTGTTAGTCAGGATAGACTGATCGTACCGCGTCCTTATAGCCTGAATCCTCACAAACTCGAATATAACCAGTCCCGTAAACACAAGAGTCCTAGCCTGCTGTAAATCTCCTCTATTAAAGTAAAACAGAGGTAAAAGCGTTACAGCCATCAAAACACCTATCCCTCCTATAGAAGTAAGCATCCTCTTGGTTATCACACCCTCAGACTTAGGCCTAGGCGGTCTCTGCATGATACCCTCAGACTTAGGATCCGCGCCTAAAGCCAGGGCTGGAAGACCGTCAGTAAGCAGATTAATCCACAAAAGCTGAACCGCTGTAAGAACCAAACCCAGGCCAAATATAGAGCCTAGGAAGACAAGCAAAACCTCACCAGCGTTTGCAGACAAAAGATAGTTCACAAACTTCCTAATATTATCGAAAATACCTCTTCCCTCGGATATAGCGTCGCGTATAGAAACAAAGTTATCATCCAGCAAAACCATATCCGAAGTCTGCTCCGTGACATCCGTACCTCTTTCACCCATAGAAATACCTACATCCGCGTCCTTTACCGCGGGAGCATCGTTTACACCGTCCCCAGTCATCGCAACGTTGAATCCCTTAGACTGGAGCGCTTCAAGAATCCTTACCTTATGCTGAGGAGAGACTCTCGCGAATATCTCTACACCTTCAACCTCCTCAGCAAGCTCTTCTTCGCTTAAATCGTCTATATCGCTTCCTGTCAAAGCCTTGTCAGACTTAAATCCTATCTCACCACCTATCGCCTTTGCAGTCTCCTTGTTGTCCCCGGTAACCATCACAACCTTTATCCCCGCGTTCCTACAGTCGTCTATCGCATCTTTGACCTCTTCTCTAGGCGGGTCAATCATACCCTGGAGTCCTAGGAAGACCATATCGTTTTCCACTTCGGGGTTGGCTTCATCCACCCCTTCTCTATAAGCGAACCCTAGAACCCTTAGAGCCTCGCCTGCAAACTCTTCAACCCTATCCAAAACTTCTTCACGCCTTTCCTCGGTTAATTCCTTCTCCTTTCCGTCAAGCTTTATCCGGTCGCATCTGCCAAGAACTTCTTTAGGCGCTCCTTTCATAAACGCGACGTTCCTATCATTCTCCTTATCGTGGTTGACCGTAGTCATCCTCTTCCTATCTGAGGAGAAAGGTACTTCTCCAAGCCTATCGTAACGGTTGTCTAACTCCTCTTTGTCTAAACCTGCCTTCTCCGCGGAAACAAGTAGAGCGTTCTCAGTCGGACTTCCAAGATAAGTCTTACTTCCTTCCTCGTCCAAACCTTTCTCCGCGTTATTGCATACCGCACCACAGGTCAGAAGCTCCTCTATCCTAGAGCTATCGAACTCCTTTCCGCCCAAAGTAAACTCGCCTTCAGTCGAATAACCGGTTCCGGATACATCGACCTCCATGTTGTCGTAGAAAACCTTCCTCACAGTCATACGGTCCTCAGTCAAAGTTCCGGTCTTATCCGTACATATAGCATCGACAGAACCCAGGGATTCAACCACAGGAAGGCGCCTTACAAGAGCGTCTTTATCAACCATCTTCCTCGAACCCATCGCTAAGGCGAGAGTGACTACAGCGGGAAGTCCTTCAGGTACCGCCGCGACAGCCAAGCCTATCGAAGCGAGAAAAATATCTATAAGCTGGGAATTACCTACAGTAAACTCTGCAAGACCGACTAGTGCTGAAACAATAAGGATGATTATACCTATCTTCTTACCTAACGCATTGACCTCTTCCTGGAAAGGTGTGTCTTTACGTTCAGACTCCTGTATAGATTCTGCGATCTTACCTACCTCAGTATCCATGCCAGTAGAAGTTACGAGAAACTTACCAGACCCTCTTTGAACCGTAGTATTCCTGTACACCATGTTTTTCCTTTCAGCAAGAGGAGTATCTTCTTCCAAAACACTGTTATGCTTATCCACGCCTTCGCTTTCCCCTGTAAGAGCTGACTCGTCTACCTTAAGGTTTTCCTGGCTAAGAATCCTTCCGTCAGCAGGCACTGCATCTCCTGAGGAAAGGAAGACAATATCGCCAGGGACCAGTTCTGTTGCGTCGACCTTCCTTTTCTCACCGTCTCTCAGAACGAAGGTAGACGGGGTGGACATATCCTTCAAGGCTTGAATGCTCTCCTCCGCCTTATAGTCCTGTACAAAGCCGAAAATCCCGTTAGCGATCAGTATTATGAATATCAGCGTAGCGTCTACAACCTGTCCGAGGAAGATAGAAACAACAGCCGCCGCCAAAAGTATCCAGATAAGAAAGTCCTTGAACTGGGATACAAGGATTTCAAGAGGTGAGATAGCTTTGCCAGACTCTATCTCATTCTTCCCGTATTTTTCACGCCTTTCTTCAGCCTTATCCTCAGACAATCCGCTATCCAGAGACGTATCAAGCTCTTTTTCCAAGTCATTTTCCTCCCTAGAATACCAGGTTTCCTGCACCATGTCCCTATTTGAGGGCTGGGGATTTAAGAAACTCCTGAAGCTAGGCCTTGCTGAGACCTACCAGCTTATCTCTAGGGTAAGATATTCCTGCAAACGAGTCACCAAACCTTCTCCTCACCGATACAAGATTCTCAGTCATTCGAACCTCCTTCGCCTCGAAATTCGTGTCTTCCATCTCAACCATCCAAAGATCCGGTGAAAAAACTTCTTTCAAGCGATCAATACCAAAAATATGCTTCATCCTCGGCCTATCAAACCCTTCCGAGTGTTCAAGAAAAGCTTTCCTATACCCGATAACCCCGCCTAGAAGACATACAAACCCGTAAAGGTAGAGTATGGATGTAAGGACTTTAAAGCTAGTTCCAAAAGTTTTCAAAATCATCAAAGCCACCGAAGAAAAGACAAATCCTGTAAAAAGCGTGTACTTCGCAGTTCTTCTCATAATACCACCAAAAAAGTAAAAAGAAGGGGCTTTAGCCCCCGTAGCTCAGTTCATCTACCAGCTCTCCGCCTCTGTTGTAGAGGTAAGCAGTGTCTTCGCCGTTATTCCATGCAATACTGTCCACCGTAACGTTTGCTGTCTCTCCTACCTCCAGTTCAAGGTCCTCTTCAACATTTTCCTTCTCTAACTTCACTGAATCGTCTTTATCGTACATCGTGTCGTCCGCAATACTCCAGTTCGCTAGACTAATCTGTACAGGTCCCTTGTTCCTGACTATAAGGTATTCAGGCTCTTCCTCGTGTACTTCAACCACTTCGACCTGCTTTTCTGTGACACCTACCTCTGTAGAAGCTTTTGCAAGCCTTTCAAGCCCTGTTTCAAGTTTCTCCCTCGCTTCCTTACAGGCATCTTCGACCTTCTCTCTATCGACTCCTTCAAACTCCTTTTCCACGTTGCCGTGGGTTGTCGTGGTTACTAGTTCACCATTAGAGGTTTCACAGATTTCCACAGACTCTTCAAACGTCTCCTCAATCTCTATACTTGCTTCCGAGCTCTTATAAACCTGTCTCTCTGAGTCAGGAGATTCAACCGCTTTCACACTGTACTGAGGAGTCTCAAGCCTTGAAACGAACTCTTCAGACCGAGACTCGAATTTCGCTGTACCAAAGGCAGTCTCTACCTTCTTAGTCATCGAATCAGAGGTAAGATCTTCCTGCACAGTTCTTGGAAACTCCTCGACCTCTTCCTTTGCTTCTCCCAGGAACGAAGAAGTCGCTTCGGTAAAGTCTCCTGTAATCGTTGCGGAAGCAGCTGGCACAGACACCATACTCGCCACAATAGAAGCGAGCATCGCAACGTTTCCAAAGTTCATAGCTACCAACCTATCTGCAGGAGCTTTTTTCCCTCCCGAAACAACAGAATAATCTTTTTCAACAGTGAAAGACTTTGTAAGAGGTCCGTAACTAGTATCGGAACGGATAAACAGCTCCGCATTGTACCTTCCAGGAGAAAGCGGAACATCCAAGCCAAACCTTCGCCTCTCGGAAAAGTTGTTCTGTAGAGAGACAACGTTTCTCCAGGAAGAGTTGTAAAGCTTCAACAAGACAGACGCGTTGCCCGAGAAACCCGAACCCTTTACCACGAAGGTCGAGTTTTCAGGGTTAGGAATTACGTTGAGAGAAGCATGTGCAGGCTGTTCGACCTTCACCTCCAAATCACCATATTCAATAAGCCTTATCTCGTCTGAAGCGTATTGAAGCGCTAAAACCTTTGCGACCAGTTTCTTCCTACCATCAGGCAACTCGTATATATCTTCCTCAACAACTTCCTCAGGAAATCTATCGTTTACCGTCGTATTCATAGCTATAGTCTCGTCTTCAACCCTGTAGCCCACATCCTTTATCGATGAGTTGGAAGGAAAGACTTTCTCAAAGGTTTTGTAGTAAACAGTAGGTTTTCCAGGACGCCTGGCAGTCTCTACGTCCCCTAGCATAATAGTATCGTTTTCAAAAGAGGATTCCATTCCTAAATCGAAACTGTAGTTGCATATTTCGCCTTTACAGGATCGGTTGTAGTCTGTCTCGTCCTTAATCTCAGGGTCTTTAGGTTCCTTAGGTTGTCCGTACATAACCAGAGACTTTCTCGCCGCTTCTCTCCTTTTCTCCTGGCGAGGAATAGAATAGTTTCCCACTTCAACGTCCTGCGTGGAAAATGTCCACTCCTTTGTCTCAAGCGAGTTCAGGCTCTTCCTTACCCCTTGACCCCAGGTAAATCCTTTCTCAGCCACTCCTTTACCTAGCTTGGCGCCGTAAGGGACGTAAGACTTTCCTGTAAAGCCTATAAACCTGTTCGAACCTCCTTCAACCAACCTTTGGTACAAAGCTCCAGGCTTTGCGGAAAAGCTGGAGCCGTCGAAAACAGAACCGGAAAAACCTCGAGGCCTTATAGAGTTAGAGCCGTTGTACTGGTTGAATACCGACTTGTTCTGGCCAGGAAGACGAAAACCCTGGTTGTTAGGTAGGATCCAATGCGTGGAGTTTCCTTCCCCGAAGTAAAAGACGTTTGACTCCTTGACAGATTCCTGCAAAAGAGTTTCCTCGTCTAGCTCCGGATAGTATTCCACAAGGTTCTTAACAATCCTTGGATTGCTGGAAATAGGGTTGAAAGTATCCACAGGGTCTTTTATAGCTTCTTCAACTCCTTTCTTATCGACTTCAGGCCTGAACTCGAGGTAGGCCTTTAAAAGATCGCCTACATCCCTTGTAGCCATCAAACCACCTAGAATCTTCGCCACCTTTCCCGACTTTTTAGAGCGTGTAAGGACTTTTATCTCTCCGGCGACCTTGTCCGAGTCCGCGGCTAACTTCTTTACTGCAGAAGCAACCCCTTCAGATCTAAGCTTATTCAAAGACTCTATGATTACTTTTTTACCAGATGTAGGGTCTCTAAGACCTAGTGAAGCGAGTAACAAACCTTTAGAAGCCTTTCTAACGTCTTTATACGAGGTCCGGTTCTCCATAACCATCCTATAAGACTTGTTGTGGTCCTCCATAAAGTAGGACAAGCCCTTAGCATACCACATCGCTCCGCCGTGAAACGCTACAATCTCAGGCCAGGTGGTCTTCCTGTACTCCGCTGCTATCACCGTTTCTTTAGGATATGTATGGTTTTCCAGAAGCTGGAAAGCTAGAGAAATGTCTCCAGGGATTCTACCGTATTTCAAGTCCGCCAGAGAGTTGTTGGTAATATCAAGATAGCCAAAGTCTGATAGAAAGGTAGCGTTAGGTAAGGAAGATATTTCCTTCTCCTCCATAGGCGTCCCAAAAAGAGTCACGGTAGCTCCCTCAGCCAGATATTCCTTCGATTCAAATCCTCCTCCTTTATCCGACAAAAGCTCAAAAGAATGGACTAGTTCGTTCTTAAAACGGCTGTATCCCTCATCGATAGAATCAGAGGATTCCGTAGCAATAATCCCATAGTTCTCCTCCGCATAGTCAGCAGCAAGAGCAGAGGAAGGTTTTTCAGTATTCGCTAGGGTTACGTGCGTTATTCCCGACCTATCATCTAGATAAGCTTCTCTGTAGCCTTTTTTCGAGAGATTGATCTCAGTAAGGTTGGGCTGGGGTAACAGCACTAAAGGAAGACCTTTTGATTCCGCGTATAATGCAGCGTAAATCATCTTTGAACGGTTTCCTGAAGCCACTACAGCCTTTGATCTGTTCGGAAAAAACAGTTCAGGAATATGGCGCGGTTTTATAGCGGTAGCATCCTCCAATCCAACCTCTCCTATATGATAGATTCTCGAGTAAGAGTCGAGATCAACTTTATCAAGTTCTGATTCAGGGACAAAGTTTCCTGTAGCGACAGAAGCCAATAAAAGCTTTCTCCACTCGTTTCTAGCTACCAAAAGAGAGTCCTCCGGAGCAGGTTTAAGATCTTTTTCATCCTCCACCCTCTCAGGGAATTCCATCTCCTTAAGATCTGCTTCAGAGTTGTATACTAAAAAATCGTCCAAAAAATAGGTGCAATAGTCCTTGAAACCCGAACTATCACCTATACGGATCCTTTCAATACTATAGCTTCCTTGAACGTTTAAAGGCTGTGGCTCATAGTAAGGACGAGGATAGCCTGTAAACCTAGGCCTTCCATGTATCTGAGCGTTTTCCTCAACCAGTTCACCGTCTATATAGATATCCGCTAAAAGAGTCTCGTCTCCAGGTCTTACATTCCTCCATGAAACATTGAACCAGCCATGATTTTTGTAGTCAAAGTCATAAGTATTGCCTCCAACGTTTAAACCATCTTTCTCAAATTTTAAAGCCCTTACAGGCTCCGTAGCTATTTTCAGATATACTCCAGCACCACCTGAGGGACTGATCTCCTTCCAACGCGCAGAAAAAGATAGATGTGAAAAATTCTTCACGTTTATACCAGAAGAAGCAGGGGAAGGCGCGTATTTATAGGTTGCATCACCCATTCGGAGCGAACTACTACCCGAATAAGGGTTTTTCTCCGATAAGGAGGCTCTGTCTGCCGGGTCCCAGTACTCGGACAGGTCCCCGTCCTCGAAACCCTCGTAGAAAAGATTCTCAGTAGAAGCTTTAGCTCCTGAAGCGACGGTTTGAAAGGTGAATAAAACCAACAGCGCAACCAAAGAAGCTTTTAGCATTTTCATACCGGGTTAATCGAACCCTAAAGTTTTATAAAGTCCTTATATTTCCCTAGAATAGATTTTTGGAACTATTAAAGGTTTTTAGGCAATTGGAAGCGTTAAAAGTTATCTAGAAATGGGAAAAAGTAGAGAAGTTTTTCTACACGAGGATTAACTAAACCTCTCTTAAATCAAGCCTATCCAGTTCCAAGCTATCATAGATAGAGTCCGAGCTTATAACCTTTTCCTGGGAAAGAGCAGCGTGGAACGCGTCGAAGACGTTTGAGCCTTCTTCCATGTAGAATACAGCGTGGAAAAGCTTTTCCTCTGGGACATAGATAGGCTCAGCTATCTCAAGCAGGTCCTGTAGAACTGCCTCAGGCCTCTCTATCTCATCCTCCAGGACCAGCATAACCTCGATGAAAGCTGTTACAGAACTGGTTATCTCGCCTTCATACTTCTCGTACACCTTTTCAGCATTAGACTTCAGCCAGTCGTCCTCCTTTACCATCGCGAGAAGGAAGTCGGTATCAGCGTACATCTAACCAGCCTCCTCCTTTAGTTTTTCTCTCGCCTCCTCTTTTAGTTCCTCTACAGACTTGTCAGACTTTCTCAAGGTCTTTGTTCTCTCTCTAAGATCGGATACAGGGTCTTCAGCCACCGGTATAAGCCTTATCTCTCCTTTGAAAGGAACTATCCTATACTTCTCCCCGTACTCCTCCCTTAGCTCCTTAGGAAGATAGAGTCTTCCCTGCTGGTCTGTCTCGGTTTTTGTCATAACTTTCATTTTTTTCCACCAGTTAAGTATTTTTGGTAAAAATTCAGGAAGTTTCCATAAAGCTCTGGAGAAAAAGGAACTCTCGAGAGTTAAAAACCATGTACGTATTAAAATCTGGATAGGAATTGGGAAACATGACCCTCGACATACTAGTCTATCACCCCTGGATAAAAGGGAAAGGAGGGATCGAAAGAGTTCTTCTAGAATACGCGGATAAATCCAAGCATAACATCGACCTGGTTACACACTACAAAGAAGAAAGCTTCGAAGACTATAGCATAGAGATAGAAGCATTGACGGATAAAGACGTTCCAGAAGGATTCCTGAGGAAAGGTCTAAAAGCAGGTTACGAGATCTCCTCTACAAAGCTTGACCTGGAAGGCTACGATCTTCTTCTTGTCTCAGAAGCAGGGATAGGATCGCTTATCACTTTGCGTAACAACAGCCTTCCTACAGCAGCCTACTGTCATACAGTCCTGAGAGCAGCGCACGGGTTCAAGAAGCACTATCTTGATAAATATTCTCTCGCAGGAAGCCTTGCCTACATCCTAGGCTCAACAGGATACCGTTTTCTGGAAAAGATTGCTTGGAGGAGGTTTGACAGGGTCGTATGCAACAGCTTCAACACCAGAGACAAGATAGTCGAGGCAGGGCTGGACAGGATGCCTCTTAAGGTAGTCCACCCAGGAGCTGATATAGGGAAGTTCAAGGAAGGAGAGAAAGGAGACTACTTCTTCTATCCAAGCAGGTTCAAAGGATACAAAAGACAGGAACTGGCTGTAGAAGCTTTTGAAGAGTTTAATCAACAGGACGAGGACTACAGGCTCGTACTTGCAGGGTTCCCGGACGACGAGGGATACCTGAGAAAGGTGGAAAAAAAGGCTAGAGGAACAGGAGTAGAGGTAAAGGAGGACATTAGTGACGAAGAGCTTGTAGAGCTTTATTCGAACTGTCTAGGAGTACTGTTTACAGCTAAAGACGAGGACTGGGGGATAGTTCCTATAGAAGCGATGGCTTCAGGAAAGCCTGTAGTAGCTGTGAACGAAGGAGGTCCTACAGAAAGCATCACCCATGGTGAAACAGGATTTCTAACAGACTCAGAGCCTGAGAAGATTGCTTCAGAGATGGAGAAGCTGTTGGATGATAACCTATACGACAAGATGAGTAAAAATTGTAAAGAAAGAGCTGAAAAGTTTACATGGGAGAGCTTTGCAGAGAAGCTTGATGGAGAGGTGGAACAACTTGTCTGAAGACTTCAAGAACATCGTTGTCTTTGTATCGGATTCGCTTAGATATGACTTTTTCCCTGAAGAATTAGCAGAAGAGTCTGAATCAGGAATTATACCTACATTAGCACCGTCTCTACATACTCCGACCTCGTTCGCGTCTCTTTTCACAGGCCTGTCTCCGGAAAACCATAATGTAAGAGGTTTCATAGAGGAACTTGACAGTGAAGAAAAGCTGTTTTGAGGCCTTTAAAAACGCAGGATACTACGACGGACCGGATAGCTCCTCGATAAACAATTATATAGCAAAAACCGAGACAAAAGACCTGGAAGAGATAGAGCCGCCTTTTATCTGGGCTGAGAGAGTTATGTTGACACATCTACCCTATGGAAAGATAGACCATGAAAGAAGATATGAGTTCGAAATATCCGGTAAAGAATACATAGAGAAAGGAAGGAAAGGAGAGATAGACCTGGAAAAAGAGTACAGGGAAGGATGTACAAAGATGGGAGAATACGTTAAAGAAAGGATAAACGAACTGGAGGAGAGAGGGATACTGGGCGAGACACTGGTCATAATAACCTCAGACCACGGAGAATGCCTTGGAGAAAAGTTCTTAGGTAGGAAAAGATACGACCACAACTTTCCTGCAGTCGAGGAAATCGCGCAGGTTCCGACAGTTTTCTACAACTACGATTTAGAAGCAGAGTCGATGAGGCTTATAGACGTCATCCCGACAGCGCTGAGCATAGTCGGGAAAAAAGGTATAGGGGACGGAGTCGACGTCAGGGAAACAGAAATCAGAGAGGGAAGAAACATAATGGACGATCCAAAAGTATTTCTAGATACAGAATGGAAGTTTAACGAAGGATGGAAGATAGAGAACAAGCTCTACAGGCTCTATAGAACTCTCTGGGGAGACCTGAAAAAGACAGCATACAACCTCCTAGGTAGAGAACTCTCCGAAAAACTGAGAGAAAAAATCGAAAGACAAACTGCGGATAAGGAAGTTATGGATATAGATGTTTGACGGTGTTTTCAGATGAAGATATCTGTAGTAATTCCTACAAAAGACGATGAGAAGATTTTCAAAGCTATAGAAGAGGTTAAGGAACAAAATCCATATGAAATAATCGTTGTAAACGATTCAGAATCTTCAGAGAATTACAAGCGAAAATTAAAAGAACTAGAGGGTATAAAATATCTAGAAGTGGAAGGAGGACTCGCTAAGGCAAGGAACAGAGGCGCCGAAAGAGCTGAAGGGGAGAAAATCCTGTTTTTAGACTCTGACTGTTATCCTACAGAGAACTGGAAGAAAAAAATGTCAAAGGCTCTGGAGGAATCAGATATAGTGGAAGGAGAAGTAGAGTATATAGGAGAAAGATGTCCCTTTTCTAGGATCGTAGAGAACAGAGGGGAAGAAGGAAGGTTTCTTACAGCGAATCTTGGTGTAAGGAAGGATGTTTTTGAAGATATAAAGTTCGATGAAGACTACGAAATATTTAGAGAAGACACAGATTTTGGGCTCAGAGCCTTAGAAAAAGGATATACATCAAGCTTTGTAGAAGCTAAGGTAGAACACGATGCAGGAAGAAGAACCTCTGCAAAGTTTATAGAAGACCAGCTCAGATACGACACAGAACCTTACTTCTACAAAAAATTCAAAAACAACGAAAAACTTGGAGACCATCTCTCAAGCCTCGGACCAATACTCTACCCAGAAGAACTGTTCTTCACCGCAGTAATACTACTTGGCTTAGCAGCCTCATTTTTCAAACCTGAAATAATACTAGGGCCTTTAATGGCGGCCGTCTTTCTAACAACTTACTATACAGCTAGCTCGATGAAACAGAAAGACGCAAGCTTCAGCCCAAAAGACTGGATACAGGGCCTCTATATTATACCAATTGGGATGGTTGCTAAAAGATACGCTATATGGAAAGGAGGGTTTAAACATAGAATCCTTGTAGTATAGTTACAACTCTCTGTAAATTTGTTCAGTCCTCCGAGCTATCTCGGACCAGGTGAAGTCTTCTACAACCCATTCCCTACCTGCTTTACCCATTTCTTCAATATCCTCCGGGCTGGAGAGAAGTTTTCTCAACGCCTCCTCTACCGCTTCAGTACTTCTATCAACCAGGTAGCCTGTTTCACCGTCTTTTATAACCTCTGGAACAGCAGAGTTTCTACATCCTATCACAGGCGATCCGCAGGACATCGCCTCCAGATACACCATTCCCAGACCTTCATACGAAGAAGGAAGCACGAAGACAGAGGTTGAATAAAGCTCTATCAACTTTTCCTCGGAGATATCTGAGAGAAACCTTGTCCTATCCTCCAGACCTTTCTTTCCCACCTTGTTCTTAATTTCCTCCAGATCTCTCCCTTCACCTACGAACACTAAATCCGTGTCATTGAAGTCTTTTGCAACATTTTCGAAAGCCTCAAGAAGTATGTGAGGGCCTTTCCTAGAGTTCATATGGCCTACAAAGAGTACCTGGTTCTTGAAGCTTCCTTTAGAGGTAAAATTTTCTGTATCTACTCCGTTGTATACCACCTCTACTTTTTCAGGTTTTAAATCATAGTAGTCTGCGGCGCGTTCCTTGGCATCCTTGGAGACTGCTATAAGCTTATCTGCTTCATCCACATTCCAGTCCTCAGGCTTGCTGACAAGTTCTGCTAGAGGTTTCAACCATTTACGGCTAATATGCTGGGATGAAACACCATGCAGAGTATATACAAAAGGAGTATCAGTAGAGTGGAACTTCCTGAAGAGAGGATATACAACACTTATCCATCCATGCCCATGCACCACATCAAATTCATCTATGCGTTTTTTGAGCGCTTTGTAGACTCCTGGCATAGCTGAATAGACATTCAATGCAGGATGTTGAAGTTCTGGGGAGGAAACCTCCACAACCTCAGCCTTCGCCTTCTCACAGCTGTATCCTTCTCTGGTGATAACCGTCACATCATGGCCTCTCTCCACTAGAGAATTAGTAAGCTCAAGGACATGTCTTCCTAAACCCCCAGTCTTGGGATCTATAGTCTTCGCCAAAAAGCAGATGTGCATACAGAAGAAATATTCTGGAAGAGAAATTTAAAGATGTAAGTGAAATCGTTCAATATGGCGTCCTGGAACATCCTGCATAAGGACTGGAAAGCAATCTGGAAGAATATCAGAAAAGGTCGATGGCAGAGGATTTGGGAAGGAATCCTAAGGTATTTCTACCGGATCATACCTCACGACGGTGTAAAGGTAGTCGATGAGGAATGGGATTATCTGATAATACTTGACGCCTGTAGATACGATATCTTTAAAGAAGTTAATGAGATAGAAGGCGAGCTTAAGAAGAAGACAAGCAGAGGTTCCACTACAATCGAGTTTCTGAACAGGAACTTTACAGATTACTACGATGATATTGTATACATATCGGGGAACGGTTTTGTAAATCCATTCGATATACATGAGGAAAACTATCAGAGAGAGAACTTCGACTCCAGTAAACATTTCTATAAGGTCGTTCCTACCTACCTTGAAGAGGAAAACTATGAATACGATAACGTTGGTCTAAAACCTGAAGCAGTAATCGATAAAGCCTTAGAAGCTGAAGAAAGATTTCCTGAAAAAAGAAAGATAATCCATTTCATGCAGCCGCACACACCGTTTATTGGAGAATATCAGCTGACTAAGGAGAACAACGGATATCTTGAGTTGATAGACAAAGGATTTTCCAGAGAAGAAATCAGGAAGGCGTAT
>JALIDQ010000006.1 GCA_022865275.1 Candidatus Nanohalarchaeota archaeon QJJ-9
AACTAGTTTTAAATCCTGACAGAAGTCCTGTAGCGGAGTTTCCTGGGAACGTTAGCCTTAATGGAAATTATATCCAGGATTTGGGGGGTATAGCGGACTGTGGACCTAACCAGTATATTACTGGAGACGGTAGTTGCCGATACGACCAGGATACCTCCACCCCAGATAACCAGACACTATCAGAGGTGTTAGACGAGGGTAATTCTGCTGAAAGTAGTAGGATTACTGGTTTAGCTGATCCTATTGATGCTCAGGATGCTGCGACGAAGAGTTGGGTGGACGATAACGATGATAATACTAACGCACAGACAGAATGCAGTGGTTCACAGTATCTTACAGGTGGTGGGAACTGCAGATATGATTCTGACTCGACTGTAAACGGATGTAATGGATGCTTAAGTATAGGAAACGAAGTCAGCGATCCTGGAGGGCTAGCGGACGGAGACGACTACGAACCAGATACAAACGCAGCTACAAAATGCTCAGGAAGCGATACCTACCTAGCAGGAGACGGAACATGCCAGCCTGATAGCTCAGGAACCGGAGGAGACGGTTACCTTCCTGAAGATCCAGCTACAAGCGATTTAGACATTAACGGGAACAGTATAGAAAATGCTAATACAGTAAAAACCTCACAGCTGACTATAAGCGGTGTAGGAACAATTAAAGGAGACTCATACGACCGGTTTAATATAGAAAGGCCAATAAACATGAATGATTGGTCTATAGTTAATGCGCATCAATTTGAAGGTGTAACGGCTCGATTAGGTTATATAATGTTAGACGATTCACTTGCAGACAATGTTGACTACAATATAAGATCTCCGCAGGGAGAAATAGATATCTCTAGTAAAGTGAACATGAAAGGTAATAGGATAACCAACCTTGCCACACCCACCAACCCAAGCGACGCAGCAACCAAGGAATACGTGGATAACAATGCGGGGAAGGGAAGTATAGCGTTTAAAAACTGTTACGTAGTAGATTATTTAGACTCATCTAACAACTGCGATGCAGGAGAAGTAGTGACGGATGTAGGTTACTGGTACGACTCTGTTACAAGCATAACCTGCTGTGACATTTACATAAAATAGGTTAGAAAAAATAGACCGACCCTTTTTATCTCTTTAACCAAAACATTTCTCCATGACCGAGCAAGTCGGAACTATAATATCTACAGAAGACACTCCTAACTCGGATGAATTCCACTTCGTTCTCCAGGAACCAGTGAAAAAAGAAGAGTTTGTCGAGTTTGATACAGAGGAGGGTAGAGCCGTAGCAAGGGTAGGTGTGGTAAGAAAGGCTAACATGTTCTTCAACAACGCCGAATCAGTCTCCGAGTCGTCTAAACAAGGAGTTCCACTTAGTGAACAGTTTCCCACCGAAGACAGGGAACTACTAATCGGAAAAGGGACAGTTCTCGGGGTCTACCAGGAAAACGGTCTAGTCAAACGCCCAAGTTTCCCTCCTTCTCCAGGAACAGAAGTATACGATGCGGAAAAGGATAGGTTGGCAGATTTTCTCGGGCTGGACCAGGAAAGCGGTATAAACATCGGTGAAGTGCAGTTCGAGGACCTCCAAGCCCAGCTTAACCTTACAAAACTCATGCAGAAACACGTAGCCATTCTTGCGCAGTCAGGTGCTGGAAAATCATACCTTGCCTCGGTTATAATGGAAGAACTGTTAGATAGACAACCAGAAGAAGGCCAGATAGCTACAGTAGTAATCGACCCGCACGGAGAATATGCAGGGTTCGCGGACGACGAGGCATACATGGATAGAGTAGAGGTCTACGATGCCTCGGATATTCAGATAAGCTTAGCAAACCTTTCCGCAAGAAAGTTCGACCAGTACTTCTCAAACGTGACCACCCCCCAGAAAAGAGAGATCAAAAAGCTGTTAGGCGAGCTTAAAAGCGAGATGAACAAGGGCGAAGGAGTTTTCGACCTGGAAGAGCTTGAGAAACGAGTAAAAGAGGCTGAAATGACTAAAAAGACCAAACAGATATGGGAGGACCGTATCAACCGTATGAAATACATGAACCTGTTCAAGCGGTACGACAATCCCTCGCTGGACAGGGTTGAACCGGGCAAGATGATCGTACTGGATCTATCAGACATAATCGGATACAGGAAAAAGCAGATAGTAGTCGAATACTTCGCATCCAAGCTTTTCAAGGCAAGAAGGCGTGGGAAGATACCACCTTACTTCTTCCTCGTAGAAGAAGCCCACAACTTCGCGCCAGAAAACGTCTCGTCAAGCCAGGCAATCGCAAGGTCGACTATCAAAAAGATAGCAAGGGAAGGAAGAAAGTTCCACGCCTCGCTAGGCCTTATATCCCAGAGGCCTGTTGGCCTTTCAACCACCGCGCTATCACAGTGTAACACGCATATAATCCTTCGCGTAACCAACCCTAACGACTTGGACCGGATAAAACAGAGCTCTGAAGGAATCACCTCCGAAGTCATAAAATCCATTCCAGGACTCAGAGTAGGCGAGTGCATAGTCGTGGGGGAAGCAGTCGACTATCCAACCTTCATAAACGTGAGAGAAAGGCGTTCGCAGGAGTTTGATACAGGTCAAGAGCTAGAAAGCGCAGCTAAAGAGTACATAGAGAAAGAAAAGCAGGAAGAAGATGACATAGACGCTTTCATGTAGCTACAACCAGGGATCGAATTCTAAGTCATGATCTTCGATTCGATCGACCATCTCTTTCTTTGTAGCCTTTCTAGTAGACTCTATCATCCAGTCCTCGATATCCTCAATTTCTTTGTGAGCTTCAGCCTCTTCTTCTGAAGCTACTGAAAGACTGGCTTTTCCATCGATTATTTCGACAATCCAGTAGGTATCGTTCCTGTCACTCATCACCGAGTAAATTAGACCAAGAATTTTTATATCCTAGTTCGATGCCAACCTATTTAGAGAGAATCTTCTTCAACCTTAGTAAGGCCATGTGAGGTATCTTTTTTACTGAGGTTGTACAGACTTCCGGTAACAGCTGCTTCAAGCTCTCCATCATGCGTCACAAGAAAGAGCTGATCGACGAACTCTACCACATTTGTTCTTAAAGTCTCAGCAAGGTCCTGGATAGCTCTTTCATCCAGATTATGCGTGGGTTCGTCAAGTATAAGCACGCCAAACCCAGGAGCTAGAACAATAGACAAAGCAATACGAAGGGCTAGAGCAGCAGAATGGCGTTCACCGCCTGAAACCTCCTCGTCCACCGAGACCCAGGAACCTCTATCATCCTTGAGCTGGAGCACGTAGTCGTCACCCGCCTCCAAACGTATAGAAGAATAGTCATCATAGGGATATACAGTCGCCCATACATCCTGCATAACCTTGTTAGAACGATTAACAAACCTTGAACGCATCTCTTTCTGAGTCTCAGTTATAGCCCTCTTAAACCGGGCTCCAAAGTCCCTTAGGACATCGTATTTTTCCACCTCTTCCTCCAGCTTCCCGATACGTTCTTTTTTGCTTTCAAACTCCTCAAGCCTTTTTCTCTTCTCCTCTAAAACCTCTTTCTTAGACTCTTTCTTATTCTTTAAAACCCCGAGCTTTTCCTTAGTACTTGAAAGCTTTTCCTTCAATTCTTCCAGCGTTTCCTCGTCAAAATCAAGTTCTTCCAACTCCTTATTAACTTTTTCAAGCTCTTCTTTAATTTCTTTCAGCTTCTTATCCTTCTTAAAGTACTTAAGACCTTTTTCCAGCTCTTCCTTTCTCCTTTTAAGCTCTTCTTCCTTTTCATCTGAAAACTTATTCTTCAAATCATCTAGCTTCTCTTTCTTCGAACCAAGTTTTTCGTTGACCTTCTCTAGATCCTTTTTCTTCTCATCAAGCTCTTCCTCCAGGTTCTTGTACTGTAAAAGCTCTTCCTTCTTCTCATTCAAACCTTCAAGATCATCCTCTAGGCTTTCAATCTCTTCATCCAACTCTTCTATTTCTTTCTCTAGCTCACCTTTACGTTTCTTCTTTTTCTTAAGTATTTTTACACGGTGTTCCTCATCTAATTCCTTACCACAGGTAGGACATTCCTCCGATGCCTGTGAAAGCTCTTTTATAGCGTCTTCAATATTTCCGAGGTCAGCATTTGCCTCGGATCTTTTCTCCTTTCTTTCCTCGACTTTTTCCGTAATCTCGTCGACCTTTTCCTCGACCTCCCCAAGCTTCTCAGCCTTCTCCTTCTTCTCCGATAATTCTTCCACCGCTTCATCCAATCTCTTCTTCCGCTCCTTTAGTCGAGAAATATTCTTCTCCAGCTCCTGGATTTCTTCCTTACTCTCCTCAAGCTGGTCCAGCTTCTCACTTACCTCGGTTTCAAGCATCTCTTCGATCTTTTCACTAGAAAGCTCCTCAAGGCAAAGACTTATCTCATCCTCAAGTTCAGAAAGCTTCTTCCCAAGATCCTCTATACGGGTCTTAAACTTAGTCCTCTTCCTCTCATGCTTTTCATGCTTATCTTTTTTATCTTCAAGCTCCTCTATCATATCCTCAAGCTCTTGCTTTTCATCTTTCCCTCTCCCACGCTTTTCTTCGATATTCTCCAACTTCCTTTCCAGCGATTTGATGTCTTCCTCAAGCTCCTCATACTTCTCCTGATCAAAATCTTCTTTAAGCTCATTAACAGTCTTCTTCTTATCCCTGTAACGATCTTTTATACGGTTGGAAAGAGTTACCGCATTAGACCGAGCTTTTTCAAACCGGTCCATATTCAGCAGCTGGTCGATTCTATCCTTCCTCTTTCTAGGTGGTAGGTTAAGAAAAAAGTCAAGCTTGTTCTGTTCCGAATACACAACCTGTGTAAAAAGGTCAAAATCAAGGTCTAAAAGCTTGACAACCTTCTCGGTAACCTCACGGGTCTGCGGACCAGCTAAAAGTTCATCTTTCCTGTAAAGCTTGGCTTCAGTAGTGCCTTTATCCCTTTTAACAACCCTCTTTACCCTATAAGACTTCTCATCCGCCTTAAACTTTACCTCCACAGACGCTTCCTTCGCCTTATTAGGCGAACGTCTTATCAGGTCATCAAGCCCTATCTTCCTCTCCTTTATAGCAGAAGTCTTACCGAAAAGACCGAATACAATCGCTTCTAGGATGGAGGATTTGCCCGAGCCCATCTCTCCTACAAGAACATTAACACCATTATCGAACTCAAGCTCTGACTCCTTGTGAGACTTCCAGTTTCTTATTCTTACGCGCTCAATCATTCTTATCCACGAAAGCGTTTAGTCCAGATCCTTCGGTTTTACCTGAATCCGCATCCACTGATGTTTCATCTTTTTCAGCTAAACCATCCTCTATATCTTTTTTATCCATCTTCTCAAGCTCTTCAAGGGTTTTATCCACTTTATCCTCAGAAAGAAGCTCAAATAGCTCTTTAGACTTTCCAAAGCCTAGTTTATCCTTAAGCAGTTCGGAACCAATGTCCTCGATAGCCTCAGAACCATCTTCCACAAGGCTTCCAGTAGCGAAACCTTCGCCTGAAAAGTTTTTACTTAGCGAAAGAATTGCTTCATCCTCAAAAATATCTTTAAGTTCCTTTACGCTGACTTCAGCGTCAGTTTCTCCCTCAAGCTTTACCCTTACCAGCGGCTTCCTTTCCTCATCATTTATCACCTCTTCCATCCTCTCCTTGAACTCCTGCCTTATCTCACGTCCAGAAAACCCAGAAACATCGATTTCTATATTATAGACAGATCTGGGAGTATCAAGCTTTTCGAAGGATAGGCTGTCCAAACTATCTATCCATAGAAAACCCTTCGACTTCTCCGACTCCACCTTGTTCCTCTGCGTTGTTATAGTCGAGCCAGGGAATACCAGTGGTTTTTCTCCCTCCTCAAGCTTGAGATTCTTCCAGTGGATATGGCCGTCGATTATGTAATCATAACCTGTAGGTAGCTGCTCAAGCTTTAGAGAGGGCTGAGAGTCGTCCGTGTAGACAAAGTTTTCGATCGACTGGTGCAACATAAGAATATTAAACGCGTCCTCAACAGGTTGAGGGTCAAACCTTTCCAGAACCTTCGGAGCATACCTCTCAGGTACTCCAGACATACCATAAACCGCTAGTTTCTCCCCACCTTTTATACAGACAGCTTTCTCATTGTGGAGATGGGCGAGAAAACCTAGTTTCTCCAGCAATTCGACAGGATTAACATAATCACTGCTACGCCTTTCATGGGTTCCATGTATCGCTATAATCGGCTTCCCTCTAAAATCAAGTTTTTCCCCACCTTTCTCAACCTCAACGTCCGAAGCATCCCTGCTAAAAGACTTAAAAAGCTCTACAGCTTTACTAAAAACTTCCTGCTTTGGAACTTTTTTATCAAAAATATCACCGGGCATAAGAACTATATCAGCATCTTCCGCCTTCTCAAAAGCCTCTTTAGCGTTCTTGAAAGAATCAGACTGCCTTTCTGAATTCCACCCATAGCCCAGATGGAGATCACTTATAACCGCTATATCCATACCGAAGACTAACAGATTCAACCTTAAAAATTAGACGGTGTCGCGTAACCAAGTTCCGCTAGCCGGTTGTTTCGTTCTCAGGCATAATTTCGGGTGTTTCATAGCCTATAGGATTTCCTGTATCGAGATTAACCGGAGGAATCCTTGCCATCGAACCTCTGAACAGAATCTCGGAACGCTTGGTCACGTATAGCTTCATCAAAGAGGACTGGTTGCCCACACTAACGTTAGCCTTTACCTGGTAAAGGTCTCCAAACAAAGCTCTGTTATTTTCCAAAATAGAAATCTCTGTATCGTTCGAAGCGTCCAAGCTCCTGAGATAATCGTAAACCTCCTCCTCCGCTTCATTAGGAGAAAGGCTGGTGCTAGAATCATAGTTTCCGATAGGTAGATAGGCTACTGCTGCAGCAACCATAAGACCTATAGCAAGTCCCACCAGAAACATTGACTTAGGCCTCGACCAGAAGCTGTTTTCCTCTGACATATCTCCACCCTCTAGAAACAATTGCTCAGACGAGTTTATAAAACCTCAAACAGACCAGCTTATAAATAAGAAAGTTAATGATAAACCAAGATTAGGTAGCTATGACAAAGGACCAGGAACTAGGTATTACAGTCGATAAAGAGAAAAACGTATCCGAATGGTTCACACAGGCTGTGACTAAAGCCGAACTAGCCGAATACGCGCCTATGAAAGGTTTCATGATAATCGAACCCTATGGTATGAAGATATGGGAGAATATAAAAGAGAACTTCAACGAGATGATAGAGGACGAGGTCGATAATGCATCATTTCCCTCACTTATCCCTGAATCACTTCTAGAGAAAGAGAAAGATATCGTAGAAGGATTCGACCCTGAAGTAGCTTGGGTGACTGAAGCAGGAAAAGACGGAGAGCTTGAGGAGAAGCTTGCTGTAAGACCCACTTCCGAGTCCATGATCGCTCCCTACATGTCCAAAAAAATCAGAAGCTACCGAGACCTGCCTTTTAGAGTCAACCAGTGGTGTAATATTGTAAGATGGGAAGCAACCGATACAAGACCCTTTCTTCGTACTCGAGAATTCCTCTGGCAGGAAGGACACACCGCCCACAGGAACAACGAGAAAGCACACAAGGAAGTCATGAAAAGACTGAATCAGTACGAAAAGCTCTACGAAGAATTCCTTGCCATTCCTGTACTCAAAGGGAAAAAACCCGAACATGACAAGTTTCCGGGTGCAGAAGTTACTATGACCGTGGAAGCGCTTATGCCCAGCGGAAGATCTATACAGTCAGGCACTTCACACAACCTAGGGCAGCAGTTCGCTAAAGCTTTCGATATAGAGTACGAGGACGAGAACCAGGAAAATAACTACTGCTACACCTGTTCCTGGGGGCTTTCTACCCGTTCAATCGGGCCGCTTGCATTAGCTCATGGTGATTCACAGGGCCTAGTCCTACCGCCAAGGATAGCACCTATACAGGCCGTTATAGTACCAATATTCCAGGAAGAAAGCAAGGAAGAAGTACTAGACTACTGCAGAGAACTCGAAGACGAATTAAAGGGGATCAGAACGGAGATAGACAGGGAAGATCACCGCTCCCCTGGATACAAGTTCAACAAATGGGAGCTTAAAGGCGTACCTCTCAGAATCGAAATCGGGCCGAATGAAGCTGAAGATAGGGAAGTAACTCTTGTAAGGCGGGATAATCGGGACAAAAAGATAGTCAAGCTCGAAGAAGCTGGGCAAAAGGTAGAAGGAACTCTAGAGGAAATCCATGAAGACCTATACCAAAATTTACTTGACTACCGAGACAAACATATTCACGAAGCGGTTTCATACGAAGAAATCCTAGAAAAAATCGAAGAAGAAAAGGGTTATGTAAAGGCTCCGTGGTGTGGAAGAGAGGAATGCGAGGCAGAGGTAAAGGACGAGATTCACGCGGAAATAGTAATGGTTCCTTTGGAAGACGAGGAGTTAGAGGGAGAAAACTGCGCTATATGCGGTAATAAGGCCATTAAGAATGCGTATTTCGCAAAGACATACTAGCGACTTTCCTCGTTAAGCTCTTCGAGCTTTTTGAGCCGGGTGTCTATATCATCCTTCCCTTTTTCCCTATCCGCTCTACTACGCGGCTGGCTGGGTTGCTGTTCGCTTTTTCCCTTGGAAAGCCTATTTCCTGTACTCACCCTACTAGGCGGTTTTCCAGCCTGTGGCTGATTATTTTTGGCATCCCTATCTCTAGGTGTTCTACTCGGTTTTTTGCTACTCTGCCGGTTCTGGCGGCTAATAGGGGCTTGGCTTCCTTCAGTTCCCGATGTAGGCTGCTGCTGTCTAGGTTGGGACCGGTTATTTTGTGGTCTTTGACCTTCTTTAGGTCGATTTTGGACGCCTCTTTGTTCCTGTGTTGTATTTTTGGGGCTTTCAGAAGGTTTAGGCTGTCTTTTACCACTATTTTTGTACTTGTATACCCAGGTAATTATAGCATATAGGGTTACAAACCCTCCAAGTACCATCAGTATATCGCTTACCAAAGCTAGGAGGCTAGAGTAGGCAACACTGCCTATAGAAACACCTGCCTCCCCAAATACGTTTTCAGCAAAATCCTTGACAGCCTTTCTTATAAGCTCCACTGCAAATCCTGCTCCCAGCAGGATGAGACCAGCAAGCAGCTCTTTGCCTTTTCCCATACTCTATCTTTGCCGTTCCAGTATATTAAGCTTTCCGCCAAAGACCAGATATTTAAAACTTTGTCAGGAATATTCTACCAGTTCTCGTGAAGAAGGTTCTCCGAGGTTTTCATTATGCAGCAGAAGCAAAGCACTAGAGAAATGGAAAATGTAGATGAGATAGAAAGCGGAACAACTACACTAGGAATAGTATTCGAAAACGGCGTAGTACTGGCCGCTGACAATAGAGCAACAATGGGTAACCTTAAAGTATCAAAATCTGCACAGAAAGTATTCAAAATCGAAGACAATATTGGGATAACTATTGCTGGATCTGTTGGGGACGCACAACGCCTGATTCGTTTGGTAAGAGCTGAGTTAAAGCTTTACAAGCTAGAGACAAAGGAAATTTCTGTTAAAGGCGCTTCAACTCTTCTCTCGAACATCCTACAGGGCTCGAAGATGATGCCCTTTATGAATCAGTTCGTTATCGGGGGAATAGACAAGGATGGTGGAGTTGTATATGACTTAGATCCACTCGGAGGACTTATGGACCATGAAGAGTATACTGCTACAGGTTCCGGATCACTTACCGCTTTCGGAGTCCTCGAAGACTCGTATGAGGAAGAAATGAATAAGGAAGAAGCAATAAAGCTTGCAGTAAGAGCTGTACAGGCAGCAAGCGAGAGAGATATCGCATCAGGAGACGGGATCGATGTAGTGACGATAACCGAAGAAGAGAGCTTCCAGGAAGTCGATAAGGAGGATGTCGAAGAATACCTAGAGAATTAAGGCTAAAACATACTAGACTCTAAAAGGAGCTGGTTCTAGTGTCAGGAATAGAAGAAGCAAAAGAACTTTTACCGCAGAACGCGATGATACAGGAATCCTGTTACGAAGCCTCAGATTTAGTTTTCTACACAAAGAACAAGGAATTCTTCCTTAACAACGAAGATACAGTAAAAAAGATGGTTTCGAAGTTCAAGAAGAGAGTAGAGATAAGACCTGCCTCCAACATCCGGCTCGATCCTGGAAAAGCGAAAAAGAAGGTAAAAAAGATCGTTCCAGATGAAGCAGGTTTAAAGGACATAGTTCTAAAGCCCAGCTTCGGGAAGATAGTACTCCAGGCGAAGAAACCAGGTCTAGTAATAGGAAAATCCGGATCAACCCTGGAAAAAATAAAGAAAAAGACAAGATGGATGCCAGAAGTCGAACGAGTCCCTGCAATAGATTCTAAAATTGTTGACAAGGCTAGAGAGATAATACACGAAGACTCAGAGTTTAGAAAAGACTTTTTGGACCATGTAGGGAAAAATATAAGGCTCGAAAAGAGTATAGGAGATGAATGGATACGTGCAACCGGATTAGGCGGGTTCAGACAGGTAGGACGTTCCTCTGTTTTACTTCAAACCGAGGAATCGAACATCCTGCTTGATTGTGGAATAGACGCATCAAAGACAGGAAAGGAAAGATACCCACATCTGGATGTTCCAGAACTCGATTTCAAAGCATTGGACGCAGTTATAGTCACCCACGCCCATTTGGACCACTGTGGAGCAGTTCCATACCTCTTCGAGTACGGATACGACGGTCCTGTATACGTGACCGAGCCCACGAGAGACCTCATGATACTTCT
The DNA here is from genome assembly GCA_022865275.1 of Candidatus Nanohalarchaeota archaeon QJJ-9. Taxonomy (GTDB): domain Archaea; phylum Nanohalarchaeota; class Nanosalinia; order Nanosalinales; family Nanoanaerosalinaceae; genus JALIDQ01. The sequence continues at coordinate 10,753 of JALIDQ010000006.1, forward strand.
ACAGCTAGATCTTATAGATGTTGCTAGACGCGAAGGAGAGAAGGCTCCATACGATTCAAGTGATATAAAGGACGAAATAAAGCATACAATCACCCTGGACTACGATGAGGTAGCTGATATAACCCAGGACATGCGTCTAACCTTCAAAAATGCAGGACATATTTTAGGTAGCGCAGCAGCGCACCTCCACGTAGGTGAGGGTCTACATAACATCGTCTACACAGGAGATATAAAATACGACAAGACCGAACTCCTAAGACCGGCTGATCCAAAGTTCAACCGAGTAGAAACTCTTGTAATGGAGTCAACCTACGGTGGAGACAACGGAGACATGCCTAAAAAGAAGAAAGCAAACAAAAAGTTCAAAAAACACATTAGAAAAACGTTAAAGGATGGTGGGAAAGTAATAATCCCTTCTTTTGCCGTAGGGCGGGCTCAAGAAATAATGCTACTTATAGCACAGGAAGCAGAGAAGGACTACTTCGACTTCCCCGTCTATCTGGACGGTATGATATGGGATGCCACAGCTCTGCATACCGCTTATCCAGAATACCTCTCCAAAAAGGTGCAGAAGAAAATATTCAACCAGAAAGACAACCCCTTCCTCAGAGAGAACTTCCACAGGGTAGGAAGTCAGGACGAGAGAGAGGATGTTATTAGAGATGGACCTGCTGTAATCCTCGCTACCTCGGGGATGGTTACAGGCGGCCCTATTATCTCCTACCTCGAAAACCTTGCAGAGGATGAAGACAATACACTAATGTTCGTAGGATACCAGGCATCGAACACCAAGGGAAGGGAGATCCAGTCAGGCCGTTCAAAGGTGACCTTCCCAGGGAACAACAAACCTACACCGATGAATCTGAATATAGCTACAATAGAAGGATTTTCCGCACACAGCTCTAGAAACCAGCTTCTTAACTACGTGTCCAACCTTCCAAACAAGCCGAAGAAGATACTCTGCCAACATGGAGATAACTCTTCCACCTTCAAGCTATCATCTACTCTCCACAAGATGCTGGATATAGATACCTCAGCTCCACAGAACCTTGAAACTCTAAGGCTCCACTAGTCTTTCATGCTTTCAAGGCTCTCAAGTTTCTCTTTCTCCCATCTCTGGAATCTAGCCTCGATGACCTTTTTTACTCTTGAATATTCCGCCTTGTATATGTAGAATCGCCCTTTACCACCCTTATTAACCTTACTCTTTCTTTCTACTAGATTTGCAGCCTTTAAAGAGGAAAGATACCTCTGTACAGTCGAGCGATCCTTCTCTAAACGATCTGCAAGTTCTTCTACACGACGCTCCTCACCGCAGAGGCTGTTAAGGGTTTCAACCTCCTGGGATGAGAAGCCGTACAGGGCTTTCAGGAGATCTTTAAGATCCTGAGGGCAGGTTTTTTCGGTCATACTGACTACCTAGCCTCCATCTATCAAGTTTTGAATCTTTTGCGGTCTAAAGCCTACAACAATTTGACCATCAACCTCTGCCTGGGGAACTCCCTGCTGTCCAGACTTCTGAATCATTTCCTTAGCTTTTTCACGGTTTTCTGCAACGTTGAACTCTTTGTAGTCTATCTCCTCCTCTTCAAGCCACTGCTTAAGTTTCTTGCAGTAAGGACAGGTAGGGGTAGTATAAACTTTGACTTTTGAACCTTCTTCCTGTAGCTCTTTGGCTTTTTCCTCTTTGACTTCTTCTATGTCACTCATAGTAATCACCAGTTTGTGTATTAAACCCGAAGTTTTATACACTATTTGGAGGAAAAAGAAAACTCGTCAGGAAAACAATAGAAAGAGGAAAAGATTAACGGTGGACATGCGCATAAGAAGGAGTGGCAACCATCCACTCATCATCTATTCCCGCGACATCTCCGTCTATAGACCTTACAGTCTTCTTTATACGGTCTATAGCCCTCTTAAGGTCAGTCATGTCCTTGTCCTTTAGTGGGCCCATCTTCACCCAGACGATATTTCCATCCCTGAGCATTGACTGGACCTTGTCCACATCACCGAACTCGTTGAGGGTTGCGACACGGATTTTCACTTTCTGGTTTGTTTCCTCTCCTGATGCGTCAAGTTCAACGTATTCATCTTCCTCGAAATTCTTATTATCTTCTCCTGAGCCGAAAATATTCTTCAAAGGCATTCGTATGAACCTCCTCTTATCAAACTATGAAAGTTTTAGATACTTAAATGTATTACGCCATCACTCCTCAACACTCTCAAGCATGGAAGCAATATTCCATACATCAGTCCTTGTGTGCTGGGCGATATTGGGATCGTTTGAGACCTGGTCTAAAAGACTTGTAACAGTGTTTAGCCTAACCGACAAATCACCACTATCATCCTCAAGAGCCTCTATAGCCTGGTTAAGCATATCGTTAACGTTACTGGGTAAATCTTCGTTCTCCTGTAGCATCCTTATCTTTTCCACAACCTGTTCCACCTTTACCATGATCAACCACCATCACTGGGCCAGGCCTCCTCCCTGCATCTGAGTGGAAAGGTTTTCCTGTGATTCCTCAAGCTTCTCCTGAATCTGTTTCTCCTTCTTATTCAAGGATTTCTCCCTGACCTCAAGGTCCTCTTTCCTCTCCTCAAGCTCCTCCTTAAGAACGTTAAAGTCCTTAGAAACCAGTACGTTTCCTACAGACTTGTAAATCTCATCACTGTCTGCCTCCTCCATCTCTTCTATAGCATCGTCTATTTCCTTTCTCTCCTGCTTGGTCTCCTCTTTCTGCATTGTAATGTTTTGCATCTGCTGTCTTAGCTTCTGAATCTGCATAGCTATCTGTTGATTATCTTGATCCATCTTCAATCACCTAAAATCTTATCACTTAACTTGGAAAGCTTTAGTATAGTATTTACCGAACCACGCAACACTCCAAGACTCTCCGCCTCTACCTCCGCTACTAGTTCCTCATCCAAAGGCGTTAAGTCAAACTTAGCCCGTTTCGAATCTCTAAGATCCTGTCTTATCGCTTTATAACTTGCTTCAGGCTCGTTTAACTCTAGCTCCAGCCTTGCTTCCATCATCTGGCCTTTACCGTGTTACTCTCTTCCGGCCTTTTCTTGAGGATTATACGACTGGAACAGTTTGGACAGATTATCCTATCGGTTACAGGATCCATCTTAATCTCTTCTTCACAGTTCGCACAAACATAGTTTCCCATTCTATCACCTCACAAGCATACTATTCTACGTCGATTTTCTCCTTTGCTTCTTCAAGCTCTTCAGTCCCTTCCCTTATCGCCTTCTCGATAAGATCCTCTGCACCTGTATCCGGTTCATAAGAACCCCCTGCAACAGACTTGCCGCAACTACTGCACTTCCAGACTCCTGCAGCTTCCCGGATCAGAGCTTCTTTATGACAGTTAGGACATTCGTGCTTTTCTGTAGTCTGCTTCTTCCTCTTTACCATTTAAACCACCTACACAATAACAAAAGACTAGTTTTAAAATAGTTTACTCAAGAGCCTCCACGATCTTCTCGCGGAGGAACTGACTTTTCTCTCTGGACTTTTCAAGCATCTCAACCAGCTGTTCGCCCCTTAGAGACTGCCTTCCACCTTTCTGCATAGCGACTATATTGTCATCCTCTGTAAACGTGACAGAAAGTCTGGCGTCTCTTACTTCCTCCTCGTCCGCAGTGGCATCAAACAGGATTTCACCATTGAAACTCGAGCTGGTTACCGTTAGAGGAAACTCTTCAGTCGGTAGATCCTCCTCGTACTCCTCTCTATCCACAGTCCCATCATCGTTAAGCTTTGGAACCTTTGACTGAAGCAGTGAAGCAACCGCACCAATCGAAGCCGCTTCTATAAGGTTTCCATCATAGTCAAGTACATGGATGTCGACAAAAACCATCCAGCATTTCTCGCCTTCCTCAATCACTAGGTCTTCCAGGTCAAGCATGCCTGACTCACGGATTCCACGGTCAACAACCCTTGCAAGCTCGATCGCGTCCTCTCCAGGAGGACCCGATTCATATTCAGGCGAAGCCATTTCCGTAAGCTCCGCATTAGAGATTATAGCCCCTTTGTCAGGAGTATCAGGGTAAGGTTCGCCCGTGTCAATCGAAATACCTACAAGAACCCTTGTATCTCCAATTTTAACAAGAGTAGAACCGTCCGCGGTTTCATGAACATAGTTAGGAATTATTTCAATGTCCCTGTACTCTTCAAAACTCCTTCCATCTACTCTTTCACCAGTTTTTATCGAGTTAACTAGATTTTCTTCATTTATCTTTAACATTTTCACTCACCTCCTTCGAACTTTCCTTTTAACGCATCCTTCTGCGCTTCGTAGAGTTTCTTATTACCTTTCTCCGCCAGGTCTAACACTTCCTCCATCTCCTCAACCGAAACATCTCCATCCATCTGGAGGAGTGTAACCTCGTCAATGTCCCCGTTTATAGTCGCGATAGGAATATCTCCCTTACCGTAAGCGTCCTCCTCTCCCGCAACATCTAGAACCATCGTATCTTCAAGCTTTCCTACTGCACAAGCCTGAACCAGCCCATGCATCGGAATTCCTGCATCAGCTAGCGCAATTCCAGCAGCAGTTATCCCAGTAACTCTTGTAGAAGCATCTGCTTCAAGGACCTCGATATGAACCTTTATAACAGATTCAGGGAATCTTTCAAGCTCTATAACCGGCTCCAGAGCCTTTCTTGTTACCATACTGATTTCCTTACTCCTCCTACTCGGCTTGGGACTCATCCTATCGTCTACAGAGAAAGGAGCCATGTTGTACTTCGCCTGCAAAACTGCTCTATCAGGCTTCTGTAGATGCTGAGGATGGAGTTCCTTAGGTCCTTCTACCGCTGCAAGTACTCTAGTATCGCCTAACTCAACCAGCGCAGAACCTTCCGGACTCTCTAGAAGGCCAACCTCTATGTTTATCTCTCTCATGTCTTCGGGCTTCCTTCCGTCAAGCCTTTCACCGTCGACTATCAAGTCTTCCTTCTCTTTCTGTGGCATTATCTATCCACCTCCTGATTTACTTTCTCTTCAAGCCATTCCTCTACCTTGTCTGTAAGGCCTGAGATATGTGCTTCCCTATCTACCTTCCTACAAGCTTCTGATGCAAGCTTTTCGTTCTGGCCTTCAATCCACACCCGGCCGTTTTGACCTATGATTATAGAGGTGTTAGTCTTCTCCTTTATAGTCTGTACCATCACACCCTTACTACCTATAAGCCTTGGAACTTTTGAAGGCGAGATGTTAATTATCCTGCCCCCTTCCAGACTCCTGGAACGCCGATCCTGCATTGTAAGCTTTACGTCCATACCCTTGGATACATTCTCTATCTTGGCTACTATCGTATCACCGAGCTCGTACCAGTCAGTTATCTCTTCCTCATCGAGGTCAACATACTCTTCTACTGCATCACCGATCTGAAGCATTCCTTCGTACGGTGAACGTATATCAACCATCCAGTGAGAATAAGAGACCTGTGAGATCTCTCCTATAACAGTGTCTCCTTCCTTGGGCATGTATTTGTTTTTAGAAGGAATTACTCTTACCTTCTTTTCGTTTTTGAACTCTACAGTTCCAAGGTAGAGTGATTTAATGTTTCCGTCTTCGATATAAGTTCCGTCTCCCGCGTAAGGATCTGTTCCTTCGTATAGATCCTGTCCAGGGAGGACTATCTGCCTGTTTTCAACAGCTTTTGACATTCTTATTCACCTTTTCAGCGTCCAAGGAGAACAAAAAGTTTTAGATTAACTCCTCTTTCTCTTTTCTTCAAACCATAATTTACAGAAAACATTTAAATAGGTAGGGATAAGGAAGGAAGAAAAAGAAGAAGAGAACTACTTGGACTTCCCATCGCTCGAGCTAACTGAAGGACGTACTTTTTCAGCTCCTTTTCCTCGGTTCTCAAGACCGCGAGACTTTTTACCCGCGTTGGTCAGTCCTCTTTCAGCTCTACCAGACTTTTCCGCAGCTGAGGCTACCGAGTCATCGTTCTTTATGGAAGGATGGTCTGGGTCGACTAGTACATGCTCGAACCATTTGTATATACCGTCCTTCGCTACAGGGTAGGAAGCAAGAACTTCAAGGTTAGGATGCTTATCCGAAACGCGTTCCTCCATTATCTGCATCAGGTTTTCCTTAGGTGTGTAGCGCGTCCTTCCAGACTTTTTCGGCTTTCTTCCCGCCTTGATCTTCGCCCTTTTACGGCCTCCTCGCCTTATCCTTCCGCGGACAAGTACGAATCCAGGCTTTGCCTTGTATCCTAGAGAACGAGCTTTTGCGATTCTTGTAGGGTTTTCTATTCTTTCTATAGCAGGCTGTTTTCTCCAATCCTTAAGCCTTTGCCTCCAGATCTTCTCCATCTTATCTGAAGGGTTTCTCCATGCTTTTCTTGCGTGCTTGTAAAAAGTCATCTGATTCACCTCGCCTCTCGGCCTCTCCTTCAGGACATGTGTCCCACATCGAAGGTTCGAGGAAAAAATTGGGAGCAACGTTTTTAAATGAAACGCGAACAAGCGGAAAAATTATTATAGTCTCGCCCAAAAATTGACTGTGATACCATGAATCCAAAATCAAAGATACTTATAGGCGCACTTATGATCGTGGCAGGGATCTACTGGTACTCGCGAGATATTCTAGTAGGAGGATTAAACAACCTTCAGTCACTAGCTATCCTTGTAAAAGGAAGTCTAGGTGCTATAGTCTTTCTAATAGGCGTCTTCGTAGTCTGGATAGAGTCAGACGAGCTGAAGATGCGGAAGGAGAGAAAAAACAAGGACTTCGAGCCTGAAGAGTACAAGGAAGAAGAGGAAGCTATAGAAGAGACTTTGGAAGAGGAAGGTGAGGTAGAACTCGAGCCAGAGTACGAAAAAGTAGTGGAAGGAACAATAGACGAGGTAAAAGAAAAAGTAGAAGAAAAAGACCTTGAACCTAAAGCAGTACTTGAGGCGGAGAAAGAAAAAAAGGACAGAAAAACGCTCAAAAGCTGGCTTGAGGCAAGGATAGATGAGTAAAATCAAGCGAATAGTCCTGGACGTTCTGAAACCCCACGAACCTAGCATGATTAGAATGAACCAGGAGCTAAGCGATTTAAGAGATGTAGAATCAGTAAATACCACACTCTACGAGGTAGACGAAAAGGTAGAAAACATCAAAATCACCCTAGTAGGCAAGGACATCGACTATGGACAAGTAAAAGAGAAGATAGAGGGGCTTGGAGGCTCAGTACACTCAGTAGACGAAGTAGTCTCGGGCAAAGAGCTTATAGACAATAAAAAGACTCCGCAGGACAAGTAAGATGCTGGACCGCATAAAAGCAAGGCTATGCGAACAGGATGAAATAACCCAGAGATACATCGCTCTGAACGGTTTTGACGGAATTCTTACAGTTTTAGGAATTACTGTAGGAGCGTTTACAACCCGTGTATCCTCCCCCGCAGTTCTTATTTCAGCCGGGATGGGTACTGCTGTAGGCCTCTTCGTATCAGGATTTTCAGGAGCCTATATAACAGAGAAAGCACAGAGACTCAAAGACTTCAAAGACCTTAAGGATAAGATGTTGGACGATATGGAGAATTCTAGGCATAAAGAAGATGTGGAAGCCGGCTCAATCGTCTCTGCGATATTCAACAGTCTTTCACCGTTTGTATTCGCGTTTTTATGTATTATACCATACATCCTCGCAAGAGCTGGGATAATTACGATGTTAAATACCGCTTATTGGCTCTCACTTTTGATTTCAGCTTCAACACTCGCTCTGCTCGGAGGCTACCTTGGGAGTATAGCAAGAGAATCTGTAGCTGGTTATGCACTGAAAATGGTAGGAGTAGGAGCTATAACCGCTGCGTTGACCTACGCGCTAGGACTTGGAGGACTATAGAAAGAAAAATAGAAAAACTACTCAAAGCTTAAACGGTACGTGTTGCCGGTTATATCATCGACTATAATCTTGAAATCGTCCTTGCTCAGTGGAACCCTGTTCTCATCGTCTTCCGAGACCACTACCTTCTTCTCCGTGCCCTCTGGCTTGTAGACAGTATTGATGCTCTCCACCTCTACTGGAGTTAGAAGAGTCCTTATAACTTCCTCAGGATTCTCCGTAGCCTCTACTACTCGTATAGACTGGTCAAAATAGTCTGCCAGCTTCTTGACGACCTCGCCATTTTTTCCTACTACCCTTGGACCGTCTCCCTCTGCTGTTATTATCACTACAGCATCTTCAACATCCCTAACTTCTTTTATCTCCACATCCTCAAGTGTAGGAATATCCTGGCTGAGCTGGAATAAGAACCTTGACACTTCCACCCCTTTCTCCGTAATCTCTCCGTCCTCAAGCTTCTGCTTGCAACCGGTACAGAGGATATCATCGCTTTCCAGGCAGATACTGCATAGTGGTGTTTGCATGTTTAGAACTTCACCCCCAAGCCTTTTATTATTATAGAAGGCAAATCAGCCTTCCTACACCCTGACACGTTTTTAACAATAAAAACCTAATCAAAGCCTATGCAGATAGGAATAGTTGGTAAGCCGAACACAGGGAAATCAACGCTTTTTAATGCTATAACTGAGAAAGAGATAGAAGCAGCGAACTATCCGTTTACAACCATAGAACCAAACAAGGGAGTCGCCTTTGCCTCCACAGAATGTCCCTGCAGAGAGCTAGACGTTACATGCGACCCTAATAACTCACATTGCATCGAAGGGACACGATACGTTCCTATAAATGTCTTGGATATCGCAGGGCTGGTTCCTGGAGCTTCAGAGGGAAAAGGTATGGGTAATGAGTTTCTTGACTCGATAAGGGAAGCTAACGCGTTGATACATGTCATAGATGCGGCAGGAAATACCAACAAGGAAGGTGAACCCTCAGAAAACTACAACCCTGTGAAGGATGTGGAGTTCATCGAGGAAGAGTTCACTGAATGGATGTTCAACCTCTTCACCGAAAACTGGAAGTCAAATGTCAAAAAGTTCCGAACCCAGGACAATAAACTGGACGAATTTCTCGCGAAGAGGTTTTCAGGGCTTGGTATCACAAAGCAGCAGGTTAGAAAAGTGCTTAGAAAAGTAGAACTACCTGAAAAGCTCAGGGAGTGGGAGGACGAGAAGATACACGATTTCGTTGAGCGATTAAGAAAAGAATCCAAGCCTATGATTTTTGCAGCGAACAAGGCCGACCTGCCTGGAGCAGAAGAGAACATAGATAGGCTTAGAGAAGCTTTCCCCGAAAAGACCTTCGTCCCTACATCTGCCGCGGCCGAGCTTTCGCTTAGAAACGCCGCGGAGAAAGGAAAAATCCAATACAACCCGGGGGATTCGGACTTTGAAGCAGTCGAAGAACTAAGTGAAAAGCAGGAAAACGGTTTGGAAAAAATCAGAGAAAACGTCCTTGAAAAGTACGGCTCCACAGGAATCCAGGAACTGGTTAACAGGGCGGTATTCGATCTTCTGGATATGATTGTCGTATATCCAGTAGAGGATACCACGAAATACTCGGACCAGAAAGGAAATGTTCTGCCTGATGCGGTACTTGTGGAAAAAGGCGCTACACCCCCAGAGTTAGCTTATACGATCCACTCGGATATAGGGGATTCATACACCAAAGCAGTGGATGCAAAGACTGGAAGAAGTCTTGGAAAAAATTACGAACTTGAAGAAGGGGATATAGTCAAGATTTTTACTAACTAGTCCTTATCTCGACAACGTCCTCGTCTTTTACCTGATGATCCTCTCCTACCTGCTGTTCGGGGAATTTTGCGGATTCTCCCCATACTTTCGCATATTTAAACTTCTGTTCTATCTTTCCAGCAAGCTTATCGCAAATATCTTGGACGTTAGAACCTTTCTTGACTATAAGAGGCTCGTCTCTGTCCGGTTCCTTTCCAGGTTTTTTCATATAGATTCTTATCAGCCCTAGTTTCCTCCTTAACTCTTCCCTAAACTCCCCAAGGTTCTCCTCGTTTTCTGCGGAGAGGGGAACCGCGTCAGGATGTTTTTCAGCTATTTCTTCTTTTTTAGCCTGGTCTATCGTGTCTGCCTTGTTAACTACCTTGAGCGAGGGCATGTATTTTCTATTCGTTGCAAGCACGTCCACCAACCTATCCAGCATCAAGTCTTCGCGTATGACTATTTTAGCGTTCGTATACCCCCATTCATTCATTACCTGTCTAATAGACTCCTCATCAAGCTCGGTAAGATCGACAGGTGTTCTAACTTCTATTCCGCCTTTCCCTTTTTTCTCAACCTTTACATTCGGCGGCTCTGTGTCGAGCCTTATCCCTGACTCGTACAGCTCTTCTTCCATTTTTCCAAAACCATCGAGTCTTCCTGGGTCTGTCATAAGCACGACCAGATCAGAGTTTCGTATGACTGAGATGACCTGTTTTCCCTCTCCACGGTTTTCTGCGGCACCACCTATCAGTCCTGGAACGTCTAGGAGCTGTATTTTTGCTCCTTTATACTCCATCATCCCAGGTACTACATCTAGCGTTGTGAAATGATACCTGCCAACCTCTGATTCCGCGTTAGTGAGCTTGTTCAGAAGTAGTGACTTTCCAACAGAAGGATATCCTACAAGCGAAACCGTCGCATCTCCCTGCTTCTCTACCGCATAACCTTCGTATCCTCCGCCTGTACCCTCCTGTTTCTTCTCCATCTTCTTCTCTATCCTTGCTATCTTAGTCTTAATTCTCGCTCTTTCCTTCTCCGTAGACTTGTTCACAGGAGTCTTCTCCAGCTTGTCCCTAGCTTTTTCCAGTTCTTCTTCCAAACCCATAGTCGAGTCAGTCCCTCCGACCTATTTCAAATTTTGGGAACGCCGCAGCGAAGTTAATTTTTAAATAATTGTTAACCTAAATTATATGCATTAGTTAACATCTCTACAGTTTGAGTGATTACTATGTCTGAGGAATACAATCTAGACAGTCTGGATAGAAAAATCTTGACAGAACTCCAAAACAACGGTAGAAAATCTTTCAGGAAGATAGCTGAAGAAGTAGACTCTACAGCTGTAACGGTTATCAACCGAGTCGAAAAGATGGAGGATAACAATGTTATAGACGGTTACAGCGTTGATATAAACTTCGCAGAAATCGGTTATAAAGCAGTCGCGGCTATAGAGATAGTCGCCCAGGGACAGAACCTTCCTGAGGTCGAGGAAATGCTGTCCAATCATCCAAATATTACAGCGGTCTACAAGATAACCGGAAATACTGACATTCTTATCGTAGCAAAGTTCAAGAAAAGAGAAGACCTAAGCTCATTTGTAGTCGACGAACTACTTGATAGAGACGAGATTGAGAAAACTATCACCCATGTAGCTTTCGAAGACTACATGGAGAACCTTAATCTGGACCTTATGCAGGTGGAAAAAGAAAAATAAGGCTTACTCCGCTGCCTTTTCCGCGTTCAAAGTACCGTCCTGCCCCGGCCTTGAAGTAATCCTTGCCTTTCCTTCAGGAGTCTTTACTACTGCTCCTTTTGTGATAATGTTCCTTCTCACATAGTCAGGATTAGCAGGGTTTTCTACTACTGACTCAACCTCTGTACGCTTGATTTCTCCGTCTTCCGCAAGATTAACTTTATCAATCTTTTCAAGCTTTGTTTTTTCGGTCTTACCTCTTGAATCCTTTCTATTAGCGTTCTCTTCACCAATACTGGTCGCGCAGAATTCCCCGGAAAGGTGCTTTTTCTTGTTCTTCGACTGTCTTCCTTTTCTTCCACCGGTCTTTTTCTTCAGTGATTTCTGCTGTGATCTTGGCATGATTATCGTCCTATTTTTGGATGACCTACAAGGTTTTTATAGGTTGTCCAGCACCACGTTTTCCCCGAGGTTCGAGGATTCGCTGTCCTTCAACAGGCTTTAAATATCTTTTTTACGAGATTGATTTGTGAAGGTGTTAGAACAGTGTCTCAATCCCAAAGACCACTAGATGTACTTGACTCTGCAAAGGGTGACAAGGTACTTGTAAAACTGAAACCAATAGGAGGAAAAGACGAAAGCACAACTGTCTCAGGGACTCTCAAAGCGTTTGACCTACATCTCAACATGTGGCTTGAAGACGCGACAGTAGAATCGGAGGATTCCCAGACACAGTACGGGAAGCTTCTCATCCGTGGAGACAACGTGACTTTTGTCTCACCGACCTGAGGTGTAACAAATGGCAAAAGAAGGTGCACTAAGGAAGGGAAAAAAGAACAAGCAGACGCATGGAAAATGTAGACGTTGCGGAGAGAAGACTTTCCACCTCAAGAAAAAAGAATGCGCAAACTGTGGATTTGGGAAGTCTAAAAAACGGCAGGATTAGTTTCTCCTATCCAAGGGCCCGTAGCTCAGTCTGGGAGAGCACTCGGCTCTTAGCGTAACCTATAATCTCGAGCCGCAGGCGAGAGCTGGAAGGGTTCTGTTCGAACCCTGACAAATGATCAAACTTTTTGAAGTTTGAGGGATACCGAGCAGTCGCGGGTTCAAATCCCGTCGGGCCCAATTCCTGACGCAGAATTGGTATGCGTTAGGCGGGTTACCACCCGCCTATGAGTTTTGTATCGCTACGGGTGGTGTTGGAGGTTCAAGAACCGCCTATGAGTTTTGTATTACGGCGAGGGGTTTTACGGGTTATCACCTGCCTATGGGTCTTGTGTCACTACAGGTGGTGTTGGAGGTTCAATATCCAGTTTTTTATACGAGAAGTCACAAAACTTCTTCAAGATGGCTCCAAGAAATCAGGGTTCCGGAAGTATAACCGGTATAAAGCTGACCGATGACTCTTACTTTGTAAAACAGCACATGGTAAGGAACAAATACGAGGTTTACGACTCTACAAAAGAAAATCTCGTCCTTAAAGCGAAGCAGAAGCTCTTCAAGATGAAGGAAGAGATCCCTTTCACCGATTCCGAGGGAAGAGAGGTCTTCAGCATAAAGGCACATAATATTCTCGACATAGCAGGAGACTATGCGCTGGTGGATAAGAGACAGGGCCAGGATAGGACTCTTGCAGTTCTAAAAAAAGACTTCACCTTCTTCAGGCATAAGTGGCGGATAAAAGACCCGGAAGGGAACGAGTTAGCTAAAGTAACAAGCAGAAGCTTTGCTTTCGACGTTTTGAGGACGTTTTCATCCTTATTCAACCTCCTACCGTTCAAGTACACTATCGAAGCAGGGAACGGTGCTAGGGTAGGCACTATAAAAGAAAAGCTAAGCTTCAAAGATAAATACTGGGTAAGGATAGAAGAAACAGGAAGCCTTCCTAAAGAAACCCTTATCGCCTCAGCGATAGCAGTGGATGCTCTGGAAGGTAGGTAAAGGGATTATTAAAAAGTCCTTCTAAATAAGTTCAAATATGCAGCTCCTAGCTCGAACAGCAAAAGGCCTGGAAGAGCAGGCAGTGGAGGAACTGGAAGAGATAACAGAAGGAGAAGGGAAAAAAGTCGAAGAGGGTCTTGTCCTGCTAGAAGGAAATGAAAAATCGGTTTTCCGGGCAAACTACCTCTCAAAGACCTGCAGCCGCTTCATTGATCTTATAGACAGTTTCCAAGTTCAGGAAGTAGAAGACATCCACGATAAAATAGAGGCAGAGTTTTCAAAATACCTTAAAGAGGACCAGACCTTCGTCGTCAAGGTCAACAGAGAAGGAAAACACGACTTTTCCTCTCCAGATGCGGCTAGAAAGGCAGGGCAGGCAGTCGTTGATCAGTACGAAAAAGAGACTGGAAAAAAACCCAGCGTTGACCTGGACAAGCCGGATATAACTTTTAGACTAGAACTAAGAGGTGAAAAGGCCTATTTTGGTATAGATACGACAGGCAAGACTCTGGACAGGAGGAAATACCTCCAGTTAGAGGAGCCAGAAATCTATCCCGTCCTCGCAAACTGCATAGTAAGGCGTTCAGGCTGGGAGGAAGGCTTTTCCTTACTTGACCCCTTCTCAGTTAACGGAACTATCCCGATAGAAGCTGGGATAATCGCGAACAGAACACCTAACGCAGGACGTAAGTTCTCGTTCATGGAAATCCCGAAATACGACCTCCAGAAGTATAAACAGGTCGCACAGGAAGCAAAAGAAAGGATGGAGAAGAAGGATTTAGACCTGGAAGGGAGCTACCAGGAGCTGAATAGCGCGGATATACATGGAAAAGAAGCAGGAGTATCTGCAAGATTCTCCGAGGAACATCCTCTAGAAAGGCCGCTTGAAAGTGATTTTATCGTGTTTAAAGCTCCATACATCGAGCAGAAGTCGAAGAGAAGAAAGATTAGGGAAGCGATGCTCGATTTCGAGAAGAGGTTAGTCGATGAACGGTTCGAGAAAGCAGTCGCGTTTACGCAGAGAAAAGAGTTTTTTGAAAATTATGATAACCTAAGAGAAGTCGAATACAGAGATATGAAAGGATTTCTGGTCGAATGGAACGGATGACTACTTTTTATGGTGCCAGTAAGCTAAGCCAGCCAAACCCAGGCCAACAAGAAACAATCCCGCGGCAAAAACAAGAGTAATGCCCGTAAAACCCTCTAAAAACCTTTTAAGATTATATATCGTAGTAGCTAAACCACTAATCACAAAAGCAACCGAAACTGTTAGTACAAGCTTTAAAGAGTTGGTAGATAGTTCCACAAGTTTCACCGGGTGTTTCGGATAATAGCCTATTAACAGATCCGGCTTAAAAAAACTAATGAAAATTAAAATAGCTTCTCCTACAAAAAATTACCGTCCCGATGATGATACCAGACCTGTAGAAAGGACTGGAAAAGCCTTAAAGGCAAAAACTCAAGAACTGAGGGACTATTCATTCAATATAGCTAGGCTTCTCGTGGCCGATTTCCTCCAGAGGATCAAGTAGTTCCGGCTCTTTCCTGAATCTTTCTCTTACCGGTTCAAGCTGCTCGACTACAAAATCCGCTACTGCAGACTTAAGATCCGCAGGATGGAGGTCTCCGGAGGTATAGGCGTCGACTAGTTCCTCGTAGCTTCCGTACTCAACGTCTCCTCCGTACTTCTCAGGCCTTTCGACTTTAAGAGTCTTATCCGCTCCGTATACATGGTACTTGCAGATTTCGATCAGCGAATTATCCTCAAGCTCTCCTTCAGGACAGTAAGCTTGGTTTATCCTATCCTGAATAGTCTCCGAATCAGCATGCAGCGGAAACATCGTCTTAGGCTTACTGCTCGACATCTTGTCCCCACCTGTAAGAGAAGTCATAAGCGGATGGTGTAGGCAGGTGGGTTTCCTGTAACCTATCTTCGGCAATGCCTCGCGAGCAAGCATGTGAATCTTCCTCTGTTCTATCCCTCCTACCGCCAGATCCAGATCGAGGTATTCAATATCAAGAGCCTGCATCAGAGGATAGATAATCTGCGAGACAGTCGCGTGTTCGTAATCCCTTGCAACCTCCTGCATAGAACGCTTCCCACGCTTTATAGTCGTCTCCAGGCTCAACCTGAGAACGTCGCGCTGGTATTCTTTAGTCTCTTCAAAAGAAGTCCCTAGCACATACTCCGCATCAAGCCCTAGCGCCTCAAACACAGCCTGCCAGTAATCTATCATATCTTCTATCCATTCCTCGTCGCCTTTTCTATTAAGATAGGTATGTAGATCAGGCCACAGTACTTTTACGTGGAAACCTGCCTCTTGCAAGTCCAATAACTTCCTAACAGAAATCCAGTGTCCTAGGTGGACCGGTCCTGAGGTCTCAAATCCTACATAAGTATTTGGAGAGTCTTTAGTCTCCAGTATATCATCTATTTCTTCCTCAGTTACAACCTCTTCAGTATTCCTCATAACCAGCTCCTTTCTTCTCTCGAAATCCATGGGTAAAACTTGGAGACTATGCTTTAAAACATTTCAGGAAAAGAGAAAAATCAGATCCTCTCTATTCCGCCGAGAGGACCGATGTTAGACTTGTGATCATCCGGGAGCTGTTTACCTATTAGATCCTGGACTTTGCCTTTGTCCGATTTTTCTTCAGGTTCAGGAACTTTTTTATATTTTCTCGAGTACAGCTCGTTCAAATTACTGGCAAAGCTGAGATAGGGCTCTCCAAGTCCATTAGTCCTAGCTATCATCGCTGCCTGATCAATATCAGCTTCTTTCAAAGCTCTCTGGAAGTCTGCCATGGCTTTCCAGCGATTATCAAACCGCTGAGCCTCTTTATAGTTTCTTCTATTCTTTAATTTCTTTGATATCTTAGAAGCAAACTCCTCCTTCTCATCAGGCTCAAGCGAGAGAAGGAGCTTTTCCGCGTAATCAGACTCAGGCTCGCCTGTAAAAGTTTCATTCAGGTATTTCTCAACCGTCTTGTCGCTGGCACTAAGGTCTGTACTAGAAAGGTTCTTAATCGCGACATCCAGCCTCTGGCTTTTACCAGCCCATTTCACATAGCTATCTTCGTCCGGTTTAACTACTTCAACTTCAATATCCTCTAGCTCGCCTTCCTTATACTTTTGATAGACTTCAATATCTTCAAGAAACTCCTCTGCTACAGACCTCCCCTCGATAGAGTGGGTGAGATTGTCTAGAATATAGCTAGCAGCGGTTACGTCTCTGGAAAGGGCTTTGTCAATAGAGTCTTTCGTGGTGTATGACATATGAATCACGATGTTGTTACTCGTATGTCACACTTATAAATGTTTGGGTATCCTCGGGAAAAAACTAATAACCCTGTACCAAAAATCCCAACCTATGGGATACGCGATATTCTTCAACCTGGACGGCACGCTTACCGAAGACAGTCTGGACTATGAAGAAGTCTATAAAAAAGCGGTGGTGAAAGCAGGGCTAGAAGATTTAAAAGGAGAATACAAGTCCTATACAGACCTTTTCTTCCGCTATTTCCAGCAGGACTACATCTTTCCCCGTAGACAGGCGATAGACAAACTAAGCAAGCAAAAAAACTGTTACAGCGGAGAGAAAGTAGAAAAATTCGCCGAAGAATGGGAAAGACTTGAGGCAGAAGGTACAGAAGCGAAAGCTGAAGCGGAAGAACTACTAGAAAAGTTGAGAGGAAAATATTCGGTAGGAATCATAACAAACGGAAACGAGTCCCTACAGAGAAAGAAGCTCAAAAACACCGGTCTTGACCAGTACGTGGACCACATCTACATATCCTCGGAAGAAGGGAGGATGAACAACTTCCCAGGACTATTTGAAAAGGTGGAGGAGAAAGTAGGAGGGGAAAAACACATAATGGTAAGCCATAGACCGCAGCTAGATATTCTTATGGCTAAAAAAGCAGGCTTTACCCCTATATGGATAAGCGATACAGAAAAAGAAATTCCTGAAGAAGTAGCGTACAAAATAGAGAGCCTAGAAGAGGTTCCCGAAGCGATAGAGAAAATATGCGGGGAAGGATAAAAGACTTCAAAGTTAGATTCTAACCATATAATGGCTATGAAAGACCTAACTCTAAAATCTCCAGTCTTCACAGACGGCGGTGAGATACCGGAAAAATACGGATATACAAAACAGAACATAAACCCTCCGCTCGAGATAAGGAAGGTGCCGGAAAAAGCCGAGTCGCTCGTCCTGATAATGGACGATCCAGATGCTAAGCCTGTGGCGGGAAAGGTCTGGGAACACTGGATCGTGTATAACATTCCTCCTGAGACAAGAGAGATAGGAGAAGGCGAACTGCCTGAAGAAGCGGTGGAAGGCAGGACAGACTACGACAAAAACCGTTACGGCGGTCCCAATCCACCAGATAAGCGCCATACCTACCTTTTCAGGCTTTACGCGGTGGATAAGGAGCTAGAACTTGGAGAAGGAGCTACAAAAGATAAAGTACTCGATGCGATAGAAGG
>JALIDQ010000007.1 GCA_022865275.1 Candidatus Nanohalarchaeota archaeon QJJ-9
AACCCGCTAAGCCGTTGTATACCTCAGGTTCAGGACCCCATATAAAACCGTTCTGTACAAGATGCGACAAAAGCTCCTCATCGTATTCTTCTGGCATGCAAGAAAATATAGAGAGTGAAAGTTAAAAAACTACCAGTAATCTAGGAAAACCAGGCCCTCCAACTTAAACATTCAAAAATCTGTAGAATCAAAGATTGAAGTGATACTTATGGAACTCCATCCAAAAGCAGAGAAACTACTGAGAACAATCAAAAAAAGAGAGGGGGCAGCTAAGGTAGAGGAACTGGAAGAAGAGATGTCTCATGGAGACATAATGAGACCTGCGAAATGGCTTGAAGATAATTCCTTGGTTAATATAGAGGATGAAAGGGAAAAATTCTACGAACTACGTTCAAAAGGGCAGAACGCGTACATAAATGGTTTGCCAGAAAAAAGGTTGCTTAAGCTGGTGGAAGACGGAGCTGAGAAGCTAGAGGATGTAAGAGAACAAATAGGGCCTTTCGACGTTGCGGTAGGAGAATGTAAATCCAGTAGATGGATAGAGATGCTGGACTCCGAAAACGGTAAGAAGATACAGATAACAGATGAAGGAAAAGACAAGCTGGAAGAAGGTTTCAAGAAAGAGGAGATACTGGAGAAGGTGTCAGACAAAGAAAAGGTAGGAGAAACAGACGAACTGGAAGAAATGATAGACCGGGGACTCGTAAAAGAAGAAGAAAAAAGCTGGACTACGCTAAAAATCACAGACAAAGGCACAGACAAGGTAGAAGAGTTGGAGGAAAAAAGCGAGGAAGAAAAGAGTAAAAAAAGCCAAAAAATAGGGACGATAACCCCAGAAGTAATAAAGTCAGGAGACTGGAAGGAGAAAGGGATAAGAAAGTTCAACGTCGAAGCAGACGTTAAACCGGAAAGACCGGGTAAAAAACAGTTCTACCGCCAGTACCTGGACAAAGTCCGCAAAAAGCTGCTTTATCTTGGATTCAAGGAAGCAAAGACTGACCTGGTCGAGACAGAGTTCTGGGACTTTGACGTACTGTTCCAGGCTCAGGACCATCCCGCGCGAGAGATACACGACAAGTTCGAGCTAAGCAATCCTAAGTTCGGGGAGATGGAAGACGACAAGCTGGTCAAGCGTGTAAAAGAGATGCACGAGAAAGGAGGAAGTATAGATTCTGCCGGTTGGGGATACAAATGGAGCGAAGAAAAGGCGTCAAAGCTGATGCTAAGAAGTCAGACAACAGCAACTTCAGCAAGATACTTAGCTAAAGATTTAGACTCGCCTGCAAAGGTCTTTACAATCGACAGAAACTTCCGATACGATGATATAGATCCTACCCATTTCATAGAGTTCTTCCAGGTAGAAGGTATAGTAAAAGGACCAGATTTATCTCTCAAAAACCTCCTAGGATACCTAAAGATATTCGGTAAAGAGATAGCAGGAGCTGAAAAGATAAGATTCAGGCCAGGCTACTTCCCATTCACCGAGCCATCAGTCGAGCTGGACGCTTACCATCCAGAGATGGGGTGGGTGGAGCTAGGTGGTGCAGGAATGTTCCGGCCTGAAGTAAGGCAGCCTTTAGGTGTAGAGGACGAGGTAATAGCTTGGGGATTGGGTATAGACAGGCTTGCAATGTTTAAGCTAGGTATAGACGATATAAGAGAGCTTGTATTCACACAAGACCTCGAAAAACTCCGTAAAAGCAGCACAGTGGAGCTGAGGTGATAAATATGCCAACAATAGAATTCAACAAAGAGGACTTTCTTGAACTGGTAGGAGAAGAACTGACAGATGAAGAAATAGAAGAAAAGCTTGCACGCGTAAAGGTGGAGGTAGAAGAGATAGAGGACGATAGAGTAGAAGTAGAGATAACCTCAGACAGGATCGACCTCCTGAGCGTGGAAGGGATAGCAAGGTCGCTTAGAACGCATATGGAGAAGGAACAAGGTCTAAAAGACTACAAGCTACACGATAATAACTATGAAGTCAAAGTAGAAGATGTAGAAGCGCGTCCTGAGATCGTTACCGCCGTAGTAAAGGACGTAAAGCTCGATACACCTACCTTCCAATCCCTCATCCAACTGCAGGAAAAGCTTCACGCCACTCATGGCAGAGATAGGAAAAGAGTAGCTATCGGAATACACGACATAAGGAACATAGAGTTTCCTTTAACGTACCAGAGCGCGGAAACAGAAGAACACGAGTTCATTCCCTTAGAAAAGAACGAGAAGATGGACCTGGAAGAGGTAATGGACAACCACGAGAAAGGAAAGAAGTACAAGCATCTTCTAGAAAAACACGATAAATGGCCTCTTATAACCGATAAAACAGGTCAGGTGCTGAGCTTTCCGCCAGTAATTAACTCCAGAAGAACCGAGGTCTCGACCGCGTCCGAAGATCTATTTATAGACGTTACAGGTACGGATAGAGAATCTGTAGAGCATGCACTAAACGTTATAGTCACTATGCTGGCAGAAAGAGGGGGAAAAATACATAAAGTGAAGATGAATAGAGGAGACGGACAGTACGAGACACCTGACTTCTCCACAGTCGAGAAGAAGATAAATGTGGATCAAATCTCTGACTATATAGGCATTGATCTGGACAAAGATAAAGCGAAAGAATACCTCCAGAGGATGGGGTACGGAGTTATAGAGATAGGAGACGAGATAGAAGCAGTAGTGCCTCCCTACCGGTCAGATATCCTTCACCAGGTCGACATAGCCGAAGATATAGCTATTGGATTCGGATACAACAATATAGAACCTGTAGTACCCAATATAGCTACCACAGGACAGGAAGAAGACATAATAGAGTTTGAAAACATGGTAAGAGAAACTATGACCGGTCTAAGGTTTCAGGAAGTAGTTAACCCCACACTCAGGAACAAAGAGGTTTTGAACAACAAAGTCAAACGGGATACCGAACTTGTAGAGATAGAAAACGCTGTCTCAGAGAAATACACCGCGCTAAGAGACTCGCTTATACCTCAGCTTCTAGAGACTCTTTCGGAGAATACCCACAACACCTACCCGCAAAAAGTATTCGAGACAGCTGATGTAGTCTTAAAAGACGAATCCCAACCTGTAAAGACTAGAACAGACAAACACCTAGCTGGAGCGATGGTAGGAAAAGAATCAGATTATACAGACATAAGAGAAAACCTTGAAGGGATGCTAGAATCTGTAGGTGTAGAAGCCCAATTCAAAGAAAGCAAAGGCGGACCATACATAGACGGAAGATGCGCCAAGGTCATTTTATGCGGTGAGGAAATAGGAAAGGTTGGGGAGATAGATCCGGAAGTACTGGAAAACTTCGGTATGGATATGCCTGTAGCTGCTTTTGAGATAGATCTCGAAAAGCTCAGAGCAGAAAAGTAAGAGCTACCCAAACATCTCCCTGATCTTGGAAAAAATACTTTGCTTCTTAGGTTCATAGTCTATCCCCGCAATATCTGCAGCAAGGCTTCTAAACCTCTCAGATATATGGTGCTCCGGTCTGAAATCTATAATTGGTGTTTTCTCGGAAATAGACCTCGGTACAAGCTTGTTTTGAGGTATAACAGCGAGCACAGGATGTTCTATCATATCCTCAACTTCTTCCGGACTTAGCTCATGTTTCCCCCCACTATGCTTGTTCAAGACTATACCTAAAATATGGGTTCCTGCCTTCTCCGCGACGTTAGCAGTCTTGAGAGCGTCGGTTACAGATGGAAGATCAGGTGTGGTAACAATAATAGTCTCATCAGACGCTTCGATAGTCTTTGTAGCCTCGTTTCCCAGACCTGCTGCGGAATCGATGAGGATTATCTCAGGATCGCCTACGATATCCATTACCACATCGGCAATATTGCTTGGAGAAGTATCCTTCAAATCGTCTATAGACAGGCTCCCAGGTATAACCCTAAGGCCGGAGTTATGAATATATGTCGCCTCTGTAAGATGTGCTTCATCCTTCAAAACATCGTGAAGTGTTGTAGGGTAGAGAGGAATGCCTAGATGAAAGCCTAGGTTTGCATTGGTTATATTCGCGTCCAGTACAAGCGCGTCAAAGCCAAAATCTATAAGAGCTGAGCCAAGGTTGCTGGTTACAGTTGTCTTTCCTACCCCACCTTTACCGCTTGAGACAGAGATTATTCGTGTCATAGGAAGGTCTAGAATAACATTAAGTTCCAACATTTAATAAATTATACAGGCAGACCTACAGAAAAATGTTCAAAAATGTTCAAAATCCGACCGAACATTCTTTTCCGATAAGATGAACTACGTTTCGGAGTTCCACTAAATCACCTTCTTCACACGAGTGGCGAAAATAATTCTCAACGTCCTAGTAGTTAAAGTAATTATATAATCCGACTAGGAAGTACTTAACAGTCGCTTATTTCTTATAAAAGATAATATAGAGCTACTTTGAAACTCTAGGCTATTCAAAATAGTTTTTCAATCATTATGCTTGCCTTAGAAGGGCTATAAATCAAAAAAAACTGTTTAAACCCTTTATATGATTTTATCACTATTTTAACTGCTGTAAGACCTGACGTAGCGGTTCTAATCGCGTACTGGCTCCAGACCTCAGAACAGATAGAGAAGATATTCAAGGAAGAAGACGAGGAAGAGGAAAACGGAGAAAACTAATTAAGCTTTTCTCTCCAAAAAAATTCCAGCCATGGGTTTTGAAAAAGAACTCCGTAAGATAGAGAACAAATGGCAGGAAAAATGGGAGGAAGAGAATATATTTGAAGTAGAACCAGAAGACCGTGAAAAGTTTTTTATCACAGTTGCATGGCCCTACCCTAGTGGAGGAATGCACCTAGGCCATGTGAGGACCTATACCCTCCCTGACGTGTTCGCAAGGTTTAAGAGGATGCAGGGCTACAACGTTCTCTTTCCTTTCGGATGGCATGTTACCGGAACACCTATAATAGGCGCATTGAATCGCCTTAAGGAAGGAGAAGAAGAGCAGATACGCGTTTTACAGGACGTATACGAGGTTCCGGAAAAAGTTCTGGAGAGCTTTGACGAACCCATGGACTTTGCCAACTACTTCATAGAGAACTCATACAAGAAAAACATGAAAGAGCTAGGCTATTCAGTGGACTGGAGGAGAGAATGCACAACAAAAGATAAACGGTACAACAAGTTCATCGAATGGCAATACAAGACCTTAAGGGACAAAGGGCTTGTCAAGCAGGGAAAGCATCCTACCAAATACTGCTTAAACGACCAGAACTCCGTTACAACACACGACCTGCTTGAAGGCGAGGACGCGGAGTCGCAGGAGTATTCTCTAGTAAGGTTCCAGCTAGAGGACAAGATAGTTCCGATGGCTACTTTAAGGCCCGAAACAGTGTACGGCGTGACCCACGCGTTGATTAACCCGGAAGGCAAGTACGTCAAAGCCGAAGTGGACGGAGAAGAATGGTTTATATCCAAAGAAGGAAAAGTAAAGATAGAACACCAGGAACACGAAATAGAAGTCAAAGAAGAGCTGGAGGGTGAGGAACTCGTAGGTGAAGAGGTAATAAACCCAGTCACAGGCGATAAGATTCTAATTCTCCCTGCAACATTCGTAGATCCTGACTCTGCTACAGGCATAGTAATGTCTGTTCCTGCACACGCGCCTTACGACTGGATTTCGCTTGAAGAACTTAAAAACGACGAAGAAAAGCTTAGAAAATATGGTGTCGGCCCTGAAAAAGTAAAAGAGATCGAACCCATCTCCATAATAGACCTGGAAGGCTATTCCAAGTTTCCTGCAAAAGACGCTATAGACGAGTACGGGATAACCTCTCAGGAAGATAAGGAAAAACTCGAAGAAGCTACGGAAGAAATATACAAAAAAGAGCACCACAAAGGAAAGCTCAAGCACAAGTGTGAAGGTTTCGCAGGAAGGAAGGTAGACGAGGTAAAAGACGATCTTATACAGCTCTACGAGAACCAGAACAAGTTCAGTTCCATGTGGGAATTCTCGGAGGAGGTGAAATGTCGGTGCGGAGGAAAGGTAATCATAGCAGAGACCGACACATGGTTCCTGGAATACGGGGACAAAGGCTGGAAGGATAAAGCTTTCAAGTTCCTCAACCAGATGGAGACTATACCTGAAGGAACCCGTGAAGATTACGAACATACTATAAACTGGCTCGAGAGCTGGCCCTGCATAAGGAACTACGGACTAGGTACCGACCTACCGTTCGACGAGAGGTTTAAGGTCGAGCCTTTGAGCGATTCGACCATCTACATGGCCTACTACACTATCGCACATAAACTCGAAGACATTCCTCCTGAGAAGCTTACAACACAGTTCTTCGACTACGTATTCCAAGGTAAAGGTCCTGTAGAAGAGGTCGAAGACGAGACCGGCATAGACGAACAAAAGCTGAAGGAGATAAGAGAAAGCTTCGACTACTGGTATCCTCTGGACTGGAACACCTCCGCAAACGAACTAGTACAGAACCATATGACCTTCTTCATGTTCCATCACGCCGCGCTGTTTGACGAGGAGCACTGGCCGAACGGAGAAGCAGCCTGGGGGATAGGACTTCTAGAAGGTAAGAAGATGAGCTCGTCTAAAGGGCATGTAGTCCTTGCAGACAAAGCGATAGAGAGGCATGGAGCGGATACAGTACGCTACTTCATGTTTTCAAGCTGCGAACCGTGGCAGGACTTTGACTGGAGAAGAGAGGAGGTCGAGAAAGCTAAGGATAAGCTGGAGAACTTCTACAACCGGATTCTCGAGCTACACGGCAAGGGAGAGGAAAGAGAGGAGAACCAAATAGACAAATACGCTTTATCAAAGCTTAACAGGATAATAAAAGAAACAACAGAAGCGCTTGAAGATTTCCAGACGAGAAAAGCCTCTCTAAAAGCGTTCTTCGAGCTTAAAAACGTTATAGACTGGTACAGAAAAAGAGCAGACAAGCTGAACCAGGAGGTAATAAACGAGATGGTTGAGGTTCAGATAAAGCTTATGGCCCCTTTTATTCCCCACATAGCAGAAGAGCTCTGGAACAAGCTAGGAAACTCAGAGATGATAAGCATAGGGGAATGGCCTGAGATAGATGAAGGTAGGATAGACAGAGAAGTAGAATACGGAGAAGAGCTTGTGAAGGAGACAATCGATGATATAAAGGAAATAGGAGAACTAGTAGACGACTACAGCGAAATAACACTTATCCTCGCCACAGACTGGAAGAGAAAGGCTGTAAAAGTGATCAAAGAAGAATTCGAGGAGAAGGGGGAGATAAGGATAGGGGAAGTGATGGACCGCATAACCTCTATAAAAGAGCTTAAACCACGCAGAAAGGAGATATCTGAGATTCTAAAAGACTACAAACACAACCCTGGAAAGCTTCCAAATAAATCAATCGGCATAAAAAGGGAGAAAGAGATATTTGAGGAAGCTAAGGGCTTTATATCGGAGAAGTTTGACGCGGAGGTCAAAGTAGAGCCTGAAGAAATTTCCTCGCATGAAAAAGCAAGGAGAGCTATTCCAGGTAAGCCCGCAATAGTTCTCGACTGAAACTTTTATTGGCGAAGATACAAAACTAGGTTATGGAAGAATCAGACTTTATCTGGATGGACGGCGAACTAGTCGAATGGGAAGAAGCGAAGATACATGTGCTTTCTCACGGACTGCACTATGGAACAGGGGTCTTCGAAGGGATAAGAGCCTACGAGCAAGAAGATAATGGCTCAGCAGTATTCAGACTGGAAGAACACATGGACCGGTTTATAGATTCTGCAAAGATAACAAACATAGACCTAGGATACTCCAAAAAAGAGCTTATAGAAGCGGTAGAGAACACTATAAAAGAAAACAAGCTTAAAAAATGCTACATAAGGCCTATAGCTTTCCGTGGTTACAGCAAGCTAGGAGTAAACCCCCGCGAAGTCCCTGTAAAAGTCGTTATAGCCGTCTGGCCTTGGGGCGCGTACCTCGGAGAAGACGCTATAGAGAACGGTGTATCAGTCAAGACTTCCTCATGGAGCAGACACCACCCCAACGTCATGCCTACAAAGGCTAAAGCCACAGGTAACTACGTAAACTCCGCATTAGCTAAATCCGAAGTAAATAAAGACGGCTACGATGAAGCATTGATGCTTACACCGGAAGGTAACGTTGCGGAAGGAACAGGAGAGAACTTATTCATAGTTAGAAACGGCAAACTGTACACACCTCCTAGCTCAAGCGTTTTAGAAGGAATAACAAGAAAGTCTATAATCCAGCTCGCGGAGGACGAGAGTTATACGGTAAAAGAAGAGAAAATCACGCGCGACCAGGTCTACAGGGCGGATGAGGCGTTCTTCGTAGGGACTGCAGCAGAAGTAACTCCTATCGCCTCTGTAGACAATCGAAAGATAAGCAATGGAAGAGGGGAAATAACTAACGAACTGCAGAATAAGTTTATGGAGCTGGTCAAGGGAAGGGTAGAAAAATACAAAGGCTGGCTACATAGAGTTGAACAGAATTAATAGTTCTCAAGAGAGCCTGCGAGATCCTCCAGCTCCTCGTCTCTTTCTTCTTTATCCTTTTCAAAGTACCTTTCAATGCGGTCAAGTCTTCTATCAATCCTTTCCACGTCCCTGTATATCTCTGCAAGAGCTACCCATAGCTGCGCAACAGATTCGTGCCTGGACTTCTTGTATGCTTCCTTGAACGGCTTTATGCGGTTCAGTATCTTCTCTATCTTCCTCGCAACTTCCTCATCAAGATGTTCTCTCCACTCTTCATCCGAAAAAGCTTTGCCTATAAGACCCATCGGAGAAGAGGTTCGAGGGTGACTTATAAAAGGATTTTGCGGCAACCCTTTGGCGTGGTAAGATGGAAGAAAATGATGTAGTAGAGATAAACTACGTCGGGAGGGTGAAGAGCACAGGCAAAGTATTTGACCTCACCGACAGAGAAATCGCAGAAGAAGAAGATATAGACACCCAAAACATGGACCTAGGACCAGTAAAGATTCTTATAGGGGGAGAATACGTTATAGAAGGGTTGGAAGACGCTATAAAGGGAATGAAAGTAGGAGAAGAAAAGGAAATCGAAGTTACTAGACAAAAAGCGTTTGGAAGTAGAAAAAGCGATAATATAGAAACCGTAGCAGAAAAAGAGTTCAAAGAGTACGATATAACGCCCCGACGAGGCATGACAGTCGAAGTAGACGGGAGAAGAGGAAAGGTAATCGCTTCGAACAACGGTAGGGTAAAAGTTGACTTCAACCATCCCTTAGCAGGAAAAGACCTAGAATACGAAGTCGAAGTTCTGAGGAAGATAAAAGAACTGAAAGAAAAGGTTGAAGCGGTAATGGACTACCACGCGCCTATAGAGTACGAAATTAATGTTGAAGGGGAAAAACTGACTGTAGAGATTGAAGAAGAGCTACCGAAGGGACTAAAAAGCGAGGTAGAGGAAGATATAGAGCAGTTAGACGAAGTAGAAAACGCGGAGATAGAAGAGACTGACACGGAAGAGGATTCAGATTAGCTTTAAATATTTTTATCCAGAAAAGTCTAACAGGGTACAAAAAAGTACACAAAATCTGATTTTTACAAATTAACCGAAAAAGGAGATAATCATGGAAGATCTTGTTGAAGAAGCTAAAAATCGCGGCGAAGACGACGAAAACCTTCCACAGGAAAAGAAAGGAGAGCACGAGGCAGACGAAGAGCTCAGGAACATAATCGAAAATAGGAAGGCTGATATAAAAGTAATAGGAACTGGTGGAGCAGGCAACAATACTATCTCCAGGCTAATGAACGTGGGGATAACTGGTGCTGAGACAGTAGCGATAAATACTGATGCGCAGGACCTTCTCTATGCAGATGCGGACGAGAAAGTACTTATCGGTAAAGAGCTAACAAACGGTCTTGGAGCAGGAGCAGACCCTGATGTCGGTGAAGAATCAGCAAGAGAAGATAAGAACAAAATTAAAAAATCAGTAAAGGACTCAGACATGGTATTCATAACCTGCGGCCTAGGAGGAGGAACAGGAACAGGTTCCGCTCCGATTATCGCAGAGATAGCTAAGAAGATGGACTCTCTTACAGTAGGGATAGTTACCCTTCCGTTCAAGATGGAAGGACAGCAGAGAGAGGAGAACGCTCGTTCCGGCCTAGAAAAACTTGAATCAGTTGTCGACACGCTAATCGTAATACCTAACGACAAGCTTCTCGAAATCGTTCCCGACGTCTCGCTTAACACCGCATTCAAGATCGCGGACGAGATTCTAGTCAACGCGGTAAAAGGTGTGACAGAACTGGTTACAAAGCCAGGACTTGTCAACCTAGACTTCGCCGACATTCGTGCGGTGATGGGTGAAGGAGGAATAGCTATGATAGGAATGGGTCAGTCAGATACTGACTCCAGAGCACAGGAAGCAGTTCAGAAAGCCTTGTCTAACCCACTGCTTGACGTTGACATAGAAGGAGGAGATGGTGCCCTAATCAACGTCTCAGGAGGAAGTGACCTAAGCCTTAAAGAAGCTCAAAACGTAGTTAATACCGTATCAGAAAAACTAGATGATACAGCAAAAGTTATCTGGGGGGCACAGGTACTTAAAGAGCTAGGAGACTCTCTAAGATCAATGATAATCGTCACAGGCGTAGAAAGTCCTCAGATATTCGGTCCAGAACAGACCTACGAGGAAGAGTACACGAAAGAAATCGAGAAGGAACTCGGGATAGAGTTCGTCTGATAGAATAGATTAGGTTTAAAAAGGTTCGTAGGCAAAGATTGGGCTAGCCTCGTTCGAACTGTCATAAGACAGGAGAGGCCAGCGAAAAAGTTTAATTAGCTGGTTCTCTCCAAAAACATGGTGTCAAGATTGCTAAAGAAGATAAAATCAAAGCTCAAAGAGTTCCATCGCGTCCTGAAGATAACCCAGAAGCCAGACAGGGACGAGTTCGAGATGTCCGCCAAAGTCACAGGCCTAGCTATCCTGCTAGTAGGTTCCATAGGATTCATAATCTATCTGATAGGAAACCTCCTCAGAGGAGGGATCTAGAGGGATAAAATGCCTATAATCACAATAAGAACCACGCGCGGAAGAGAAAAAACCGCTGTAAAGTCAATGAGGGCTAAGATTGACAACGAAGACTACGCTATAGAAGCGATACTCTACCCCGAAGACCTACGAGGCTACCTATTCGTAGAAGGCACAGAACGCGATATAAAAGATCTTACACAGAACATAAGGCATGTTAAAGGAGTTATAGACGAAGAAGTGGATATAGAAGACCTAGAGAAATACCTCTCAGAGGAAGCTACAGAGGAGATACAGGTCGAGCCCGGAGACAAAGTCGAAGTTATAGGCGGACCTTTCAAAGGCGAAGTCGCGAAGGTAAAACGTATAGACGAGGCAAACGGAGAGGCAACGATAAAAATGCTTGAAGCAGCGGTTCCTATACCCGTAACCATAGGAGTAGAAATGCTAAGAAAGAGAAGCGAGGAGTGATAAGATGGCTAAAAAAACAATATCCGCACTGATCGAAGGAGGAAGCGCATCAGCAGGACCTCCACTCGGTCCACAGCTAGGCCCTACCCCTGTAAACGTGGGCCAGGTAGTAAACGAGATAAACGAGAAGACTAAAGAGTTCAACGGCATGGAAGTCCCTGTAGACGTTATAATAGACGACGAAACAGGGGAGTTCGAAATAGAAGTTGGAACACCACCTACCGCTGAACTCGTGAAAGAGAAAGCAGGAATAGAATCAGGAAGCGGTGAACCCGACAAAGAAAAAGTCGCAGACCTAAAAATAGATCAGGTAAAAAGCATAGCAGATATGAAAGACAATGATCTAGTCGCAATGGACTTAAGAGGAGCAGTTAAAGAAGTAATAGGAACCTGCCAGTCCATGGGAGTCAAAATCGACGGAAAAGACGCACAGGAAGTCCAAAACCGTATAGACAAAGGAAAATACAACGATGAGCTAGGTGAGTAGAATGGAAGCAATAGATGCTATAAAGAAAGCTAAAGAAGAATCAAAGGACCGGAACTTCACACAGTCCCTTGATCTTATAATCAACATAGAAGACCTTGAGCTTGATAATCCAGAAAATCGCTTTTCGGAAAACATAGTCATGCCCTATCCCGCCTCAGAGGAAACCAAGATATGCGTTATAGGAGATACATTAACCCAAAACGCAGAAAACGCAGACAAAGAGATAACAGAAGACAGGTTGGAAGAATACTTTGAAGACCAGGATAAAGCAAAAGACCTAGCAGAAGAATACGACTTCTTTATAGCCGAATCACCGCTTATGCCTGATATAGGTAAGCAGCTCGGACCAGTATTAGGGCCCAGAGACAAGATGCCAAAGCCCATGACCCCAGGAAGCGATCCTACAGACAAGATAGAAGAGCTAAGGAAGACAGTATCAATCAACCTCAAAGAACATCCTTCAGTAAAGTGCAAGATAGGAAACGAAGCAATGAAGGACGAAGACGTAGCTGAAAACGCCAACGCCATAATAAACCGTGTAAGAGAAAACCTACCCCGTGGAGACCACAACGTAAAAGCCACATACATAAAACTGACGATGGGGCCTGCAATCAAGGTGAACTAAGATGAAGCTCAGCAGAGAGGACAAAGAAGAACTGGTAGAAGACCTTAAGAAAAGTATAGAATCTCATGAAGCAGTAGGTATACTCGACATGCACTCACTTCCAGCAAAACAGCTTCAGGAGATCAAGAAAGAGCTGAAAGACGATGCAGACATCACTATGGCGAGAAAAAGCCTGATAAACCTTGCAATAGAGAAAACTGGAAAAGAGAACATCGAAAAGCTGGAGGACAATAAAGCAATACAGCCCGCGTTTATATTCTCCGATTCAAATCCTTTCAAACTCTACAAGCTCATCAAGGAGAAAAAGAGTTCTGCTCCAGCTTCAGGTGGGGAAATAGCTCCTAACGATGTAGTAATAGAGGAAGGACCTACGGGAATAAACCCAGGACCTATGATAGGAGAGATACAGCAGCTAGGAGCAGATACAGAGGTGGAAGAAGGAGAGATAAAAGTAACGAATTCAGCTATCGCAGTAGAGGAAGGAGAAGAGATAACCGAAGACATAGCCGAAACACTCAACCAGCTCGGTATAGAACCTCTAGAAGTAGGACTGGACCTTAAGCTCGTACACGAAGACGGAGAGATACTGGACAAGTCCGTACTCGACGTGGACGAGGAAGAAGTAAGAGAAGACTTTGAAAAAGCGATAGGAAAGGCTTTCAACTTAGCGGTCAACGCCTCGTATGTCAACGAGGAGACAGTCGAACCAGTAATCCAGAGAACTATCAGAAAGACAAGAAACCTGGCTGTAAACTCAGAGATATACAGCAAAGAGGTTATAGAGGATATATTAAACAATGCGGCAGGTTCCGCACTCAAGATAGACGCAGAAATCGGAGACGGTTTCGAAGAAGAAAACCCAAGCTAACTATACTACAAAGGAGGTGAACCAATATGGAATACGTATACGCAGCACTCCTGCTTCACTCAGCAGACAAAGAAGTCAACCAAGAAAACATAGAATCAGTGCTTGAATCCGCAGACGTTGAAGTAGACTCCTCAAGAGTCAAATCGCTTCTATCAGCCCTAGACGGAGTAGATATAGAAGAAGCGATGAACAAAGCAGTTGCAGGTGGAGCACCTACACAACAGACAAGCGAAGAAAGCGAAGAAGAGACACAGGAAGAACAGGAAGAAGAAAGCGAAGAAGAAGCAGAGGAGGAAGACGAAGAAGCAGAAGAAGGGCTTGGAGAACTCTTCTAAGCCCCAGCATTCTTTCCTTTTTCTAAACCCGTGTATATTCAAACAAACTTAAAAGCTAAGCTCTAATTAACCGGTATGCCTACTCTGGAAGAACTGAAGGAAAAAGTTGAGAGAGAAGCTACAGAAAATCCAGAGAAGTTCTTCGCGGTTGAGAAGCTAAAAGAGAACGGATTCAAAAGGAAAAAATGTAACAACTGCGGAAAACATTTCTGGACCCAAGACGAGGAAAGAGAGGTCTGCGGAGAGCCAGCCTGCAGTGACGGTTATACATTCATCAACGACCCTCCTACAGACAAGACCTTCAGTTTCGTAGAGTTTTGGGAAAAATTTTCCTCGTTTATGGAAGAAAGAGGATACAAACCCATAAGGCGTTACCCAGTCGCAGCAAGATGGCGGGAGGACACAGACTTTGTAAGAGCTTCAATCTACGACTTCCAACCTTATGTTGTCTCAGGAGAAGTAGAACCGCCTGCTAATCCTCTAGTAGTTCCACAGTTCTCAGTAAGGTTCAACGATATAGACAACGTCGGAATAACAGGTAGGCATTACACCGGATTTATAATGACCGGACAGCACGCTTTTACAGAGCCGGACAACTACAAGCAGGGAAGATACTTCGAAGACCTCCTCCACTGGCTTACAGAAGGAATGGACATACCTAAAGAAAAAGTCATACTTCACGAAGACTCCTGGGGCGGAGGGGGAAACCTTGGCGCGTGCATGGAGTTCTTTGTAGACGGACTAGAACTATTCAACCAGGTATACATGTTCTACAAACTGGACGACTCTGAAAGAGGTTATTCAGAGCTTGACACAAAGGTCCTGGACTGTGGAATAGGCTACGAAAGAGTCGTATGGATAACACACGGTTCAGAGACCTCATATGAAGCAAACATGCCAGAAGTAGTAGAGAAGCTGTACAAGAAGACGGGAGTAGACCCCGACAAAGAGATCTGGAGGAAGTTCCTACCGTACTCAGGACTCCTAAACTTCGACGAGGTGGAGGACCTGGAAAAGACCTGGAAGGAGATATCGGATAAAATAGGTATAGAGAAGGAAAAACTCAAAGAAGAAGTAATGCCAGCAGCAGCAGTTTACTCGATAGCAGACCATGCCAGAACTCTCCTTATAGCATTCTCAGACGGGATTTTACCCTCCAACACCGGTGAAAAGCATTCGTTAAGAGTTATAGCAAGAAGAGCTCTCGACTTCATAGACAAGTACGACTGGGATGTCAACATGAAAGAAGTCATGGAATGGCATGCAGAGGCTATGGAAGGATTATATCCCGAGCTAGTCGACAGCCTAGAAGAAGCAAAGGAGATAATGGATTACGAAAAAGAACAGTATATGAAGATGAGGGAAAAAGCGGAAAAAGAAGTCCAGGGAATGAAGGAAGATAATATCACCGAAGAAAAGCTTGTAGAGCTTTATGATTCACATGGGATATCTCCAGAGCTGTTACAGAGGCTAGGATTTGATACAGAAGCTCCAAGCGACTTTTATTCCAAGGTAGAAGAAAGACAGGAAGAGAGAGCTAGAAAGGAAGAGGAGAAAAGAGAGAGAAAAAAGTTCGATCTGTCAAGCCTAGAAAAAACCAAGCTGATATACCAGAACAACGAGAAAAAGACAGAATTTGATGCCAACGTCTTAAAAATTATAGAGAAAGACGGGAAAAGTTACATAGTTCTAGATAAAACCTGCTTCTACCCTACAAGCGGCGGACAGCTACATGACAAAGGAAAGATAGACTGTTACGAGGTAAAAGACGTATTAAAGCAGGAAGGTGTGGTTCTCCACCAGGTAGAAGAACACGAGCTCGAGGAAGGAGAAGAAGTCAAAGGAAGGATAGACTGGGAGAGAAGGGAACAGCTCATGCAGCACCACACCGCCACCCATCTAATCAATGCAGCTGCAAGAGAATTCTTAGGCGACCATATATGGCAGGAAGGGGCTAAAAAGTCTAAAGAGAAGGCTAGGCTGGATATATCGCACTACAAAAAGCTTACAGACAAAGAGATAGAAGAGATAGAAGAAAAAGCCAACCAGTGGATAAACGAAGAACTAAGCGTTACTAAAAGGCTCGTCAAAAAATCTGAAGCTGAGAAAAAATACGGTTTCAGGATCTACCAGGGAGGAGTACCTCCAGGAAACAGTCTAAGACTGGTCGATATAGGAGGAGGAATAGACACCGAAGCCTGTGGAGGAACCCATGTAGAAAACACACGAGAAATAGAGAACATAGAGATAGTAAACACTAAAAAAGTCCAAGACGGAGTGATAAGAATCGAATTCAAGTCAGGAAAAGCTTTAGACCTTCATAAAGAAGAGATGGAAGCGATAAAAAGTCAGATAACCGGCTGGCTTGAACTTGAAGACTACAACCTTGAGGAAGTAGCAGAGATATTCGACGTAAAGGTCGAACATCTTCCAAAAGTAGTAGAAAGGTTTGTAGACGAGTGGAAAAGCCATAAAGAAGAGATAAAAAGGCTCAAAGAAGTATTAGCTCAAGAAAAGGATACAGAATACCAGCAAATTCCTTCCGACCCTGAAGAACTGTTCAAAGAATGGAAAAAACAGAAGAAAGATATAGACAAACTTCAGAAAGCTCTAGAGAAAGAAATAAAAAAGGAAATCAGAGAATCTGAAAAAGAACTAGTAGAAAAAGAAGTAGATATAGAGGATGTAGGAGCGTTGATAAGAGTTGTAAAAGACATCCTAAGAAAAGAAGAGGAGAAATCAATCATCCTAAAAGGAGAAAACGCTGTAATAGGAGGTAAAGGAGACCTTTCAGACGTGGAAGTCAAGGAGAAGGTAGAAGAAAAAGCGGAAGTGGTTCAGGAGTCCGGAAACATAATCAAAGGTTTTAATCTTAAAGACTAGGTCTTTAGAAGATCTCTGGCCTGTTCCTGTATATCCTCAATAACCTTTTCATCCAATCCCAGGTCTCTCTTCTGTTCCGGAGTAAGTTCTAGAAGCTGGTTCACAATCAAGATATTTCTCTTGGAAAGCTCTACCTTTACGTGGTGAGGAGGTCTCAACATCGTTATAGGATATGCCTTGTTGCGTTCTATGATTGAATCAAGACCCTCTCCTTCAGGATACTTCCAAGCAGTCATTCTAATCCCTTTGCACTTGGCGTACTCCTTTGCATGGTCTGAAAGCTTTGTATTGACTATCACCCAGGCCTTGTCTGCCTCGACTGAGTTTTTCACACCTAAATCGTTTCCCTTCCTCAAGTCCTCAAGCCTTGCCTGCTGCCTCATCGCCACATCCAGCCCCGTAAAGCGGTGGTGATGGTAGTGATGCTTGCATTCGACAACGAAAGATTTACCTCTCTCAGCCATAACATCTATCTCATGGTCTATACACTCTCCCTGAGGCTTGGGTCGGGGAGACCAGCTGGTATCAAACCCCTCATCCTCCAGAAGATAGGTTACATACTTCTCGAACTCATGGTAACGGGGATCAAGCTCTGCTATAGACTCTCTCAAGCGATACCTTAACGCGTAGCCTCTGTCAAGCTTCTCCATCTCCTCGAAAACTATAGAATGAAGCTTTCTAGTTGTTATGTCATCCCATATCCGTCCAGTTACCTCTTCCTCAATCCTTTCCCCCTGCCCTTCAGAAAAACCAGCCCTCTTCGCGGAACGAACTATCTTTTCTGGCTTGTACTTCCTAACGTTTCCGTGCGCGTCTTCTACCTTCATAGAAGAAAACTTTTCGAGAGGATAATTTATTAGTTTCCTCCAGAACAATACTTCAACGGTAAGATGGAAAGAACAGTCATAATGGGTGCAGCAGGCCGAGACTTCCACGACTTTCTAACCGTGTTCAAAGGCGATCAGGACTATAAGGTTGTCGCGTTTACAGCAGCTCCAGGCCAGAACCTGGGAGAAGCCGGAGAAGAGGAAAGAGGCTTTCCTTCAAGCCTTGCAGGAGAACTTTACGAGAAAGACATACCTATAATCCCCCAGAAAAACCTTGAAAAGATAATAGAGGAAAAAGATGTTGACACAGTCGTACTAAGCTACTCAGACCTGTCTCACGAATACGTGATGCATCAGGCTTCACGAGCAATAGCTGCAGGTGCGGACTTCAAGCTTTTAGGGTCGGAAAAAGTTATGCTAGAATCCGATAAGCCAGTAGTGGCTATCGACGCCGTAAGGACTGGGTGCGGAAAAAGCCAGACAAGCAGAAAGGTCGCGAGCATATTGAAGCGGCTAGGAAAAAAGGTAGTGATTGTAAGAGAACCCATGCCCTACGGAAACTTAGAAGAACAGGAAGTAATGCGTTTCGAAGAGATACGTGATTTAGATAAACATAACGCGACTATAGAGGAGAGAGAAGAATACGAACAACATATACGTGAAGGACATACTGTTTATGCAGGAGTAAACTACAGAAAAATTCTTGAAAAAGCAGAGGAAGAAGCTGATGTAATCCTCTGGGACGGCGGGAACAACGAACTTCCTTTCTTCAAACCTGATTTACATTTCGTCCTAGCCGATCCTCATAGACCTGGAGACGAGTTAAAATACCATCCAGGGGAATCAAACCTACGTATGGCAGACTACGCGATAATAAACAAGGAAAACACCGCAAAGAAAGAAAAGATAGACAAGGTAGAGAAAAACGTAAAGGAAGTAAATCCGGAAGCGGAGATAATCCACGCGGATTCTGTGGTGAAGGTGGACAAACCGCAGAAAATCGAAGGAAAAAAGGTTCTCGTGGTAGAGGACGGTCCTACCCTGACTCACGGAGGAACTTCGTACGGTGCAGGGACTGTTGCAGCGGAAAAACACGATGCTAGACCGGTAGATCCTAGGCCTTACGCGGTGGGTTCCATAAACAGGACTTTTGAAGAGTACAAACAGCTCGGGAACGTCTTGCCGGCGATGGGGTACAGCGACGAGCAGATACAGGAGCTAGAGGAGACGATAAACAAGGCCGAATGTGATGCGGTAATCCTAGGTACTCCAGCAGACCTCAGGAACGTTTTAGACGTGGAAAAGCCGGTTTTAAGAGTTTCTTACGACTTAGAAGAGAAAAATAAGGAGTTAAACGAAATTTTGGAGGGTTTAGCTTAGTCCTCTACAGCGTCTCTCTCCCATCCTTCAGTAAAAACCCGGCCAGGTTCGACTCCTTTCTCTTTTAGTAGTTCTTCTGTCTGTACTACCATTTGAGGAACACCGCAGACGTAGAAATCCTTTTCCCCAAATCTTTCGAGCTTTTTAGGGATGTATTCCTGAATATGGCCTTCCATACCCTTCCATTCCTCGTCGGAAAGAGAGTAGTATACTTTCAAGTCTTTGTTCTCTGCCTCAAGCTGGTCTAAAGTTTCTCTATACATTATATTCTCCTGGGTCTTCTCCCCGTAGAAAAAGTACGCCTTTCCTCTGCCTTCCTTTATGTAATGCTTCAGCATGGTGACCATAGGAGTTATGCCCGTCCCGGTCGAGACAAAGACTACATCTCTATCAAAGTTTCTTAGATAAAGGTTGCCGTGCGGTTCTTCAACCTCTATATTGTCGCCTACCTCTCTGTTGTGCATATATAACGAAGCGTTTCCGTCACCGTATCTTTTTATAGCAAGTGTAAACTCCTTTCCAGAGTTAAAAGGTAGTGAAGTAGGTGTATAAGGCCGATTCACCTGCTTTCCATCCCTATCAAAATGGATAACAGTATGCTGTCCGGGTTTAAAATCCCAGGAAGAGTCTATAAGCTTCAACTGGAACTGTTTTACTTTAGGAGTCATCCGATGGATAGATACAAATTCCGCAGTGTCAGTCATAACATTGGCTTAGTAACAGATTCTTTTCCGTCTTTCGGAGAGTTAATCTTAAATATTTTTATCGACATAAACAAAACGGTGATAAGGATGAGAAGAGAAAAACTCCCCGACATGTTCAAAAGATTCGAGAGGATGATGAACGAATTCCCGGACCTGGAAGAAAACTTCAGAGACCTGAATCTCAATACAGTTCCTGTAGACGTAAAGGAAACTGAAGACCAGGTGATCGCAAAAGCAGACATGCCAGGAATAGACAAGGACTCTATAAGGGTCAAGATTCGGGGAGAGACTTTAGCTATAAGCGGCGAAGGTAGAAAAGAAGTCAAAGAAGAAGGCAAGGACTACATAAGGAAGGAAAGGTCCAGGAAGAGCTTTTCCAGGAAGGTTGACTTGGGCGTTCCTGTCGACAGAGACTCAGCTGAAGCTGAGTACAGAGACGGAGTCCTTACAGTCAAAGTGGACAAGAAGGAGAAGGAAAAAGGTGTAGAGATAGAAGTCGAGTAATTTTCCCTTTTTTCCTTTTTCGTTACAGTTTAAAAGCTGAATCTAACAATACCGTACTATGGCAGACACTCATAAGGAAGCATTCGAGGAGTTTGCTTCAGAAGCCCACGACAAGTTTGAGACTATTAAAGAGATAATACTTTTCGGTTCCGTTGCAAAAAATATGCACGGAGCTAATTCAGACGTTGACATTCTTATAAAAGTATCAGACCTGTCAGAAAGAGAAGAAATAGAAGAGCTAGCCTATCAGAAGACTAGTGAGTTTGGAGTTTCCATCACACCTGTAGTAGTCAAAGTAGGAGACACGAAGACAAAAGTTGTAGAAAACGCTGAAAAAGAGGGTATAAAATATGTCCGAAGTTAAAGAAGAGATCAAACTAGCAAAAAAATCGCTCCAGGACTTGGAAATAGTAGGTGAAGCTTCTCTAAGGTTAAAATATACCACCCTCTATTTCGCAGCTTATCATGCAGCCAGAGCTGCTCTACTAAATCTAAAATACTCTCCTAAGTCACACTCCGGAATCGACAGCCTGGTACATAACATACTTCTCAGGGAAAAAGGCAAGATAGAACCAGAAGAAGCCAGTCTATTTTCAAAACTTAAGACAAGGAGAGAACAAGCTGACTATGAGACCGGGTTCTATGGCTCAGAAGAAGAATTTGAAGAGCTCTATAAAAAATCGAAAAATCTAATAGATAGCCTTATAGAGATAGCGGAGGAAGATTAACCTTCAACTACCTCAGGCTCCGACTTCTCGTATAGAACGCTTAGAGGCTCCTCTAAATCTTCAGTCTCGACTTCGATAACCTTCCGACCTGTAAGCCCGTTCAGAGAGCCGGGCATCCTTATCCTGGTTTCTTCCGTGGTAAACTCTTGATCGATAGGGAACTTTTTCGCTATCTTTCTAGCTAGTTCGGTGCGCTCCATCTCGCTTAGAGTAAAGCCTTCCTCGTCTCTTACGTGGATGTGAAAGTCTCTTCCCGCGAAGTAGGTCTTTACGTCGTCGAAATGCTTTTCTAGGAGGACTTTTAGCTGGGCGGTCCTATGCGCGATATCCTCGAAACATTCTT
Organism: Candidatus Nanohalarchaeota archaeon QJJ-9; assembly: GCA_022865275.1. Taxonomy (GTDB): domain Archaea; phylum Nanohalarchaeota; class Nanosalinia; order Nanosalinales; family Nanoanaerosalinaceae; genus JALIDQ01. The sequence goes on from JALIDQ010000007.1 coordinate 21,132, forward strand.
CGCAAAACGCGGTAGACTTCTGCTTCTGAGTATTCGCGTGTTCCTTGCTTATCTCGCACTTACGACAGTTTATCCTTGAAGGATCCAGTCTAAAAGCTAGCATACGGCCTTCAGGCTTCTTCCATATAGCGTTGGACTGGCGAGGATCGGACTCGTATATCCTCGTGTCGAACCAGAGGTCTTCGGGAGCGTACTCTACAAGCCTGTCCTTGAGGTCGTCTAAGCTCTCATAGTTCCTTAGCTTGACTATCTCGCCCTTTCTTTCCTTTAGACGAGGCTTGTAAAGTGTTGTATCCGTTCCTATATCGAGGTAGAAGCTAGGCTTGTCCCACTGAAATCTTAGATCCTTTACCGAAGCTAGTTCAAAATCTTCTCTATAAAACTCTTCTCTCTCGTCTACAGTAGCGGGGTTTATCCCTTCAGGAAAAAACCATCTCATAAGGAAGTCTTTGGAAGGAAAACTAAAAACTGTTTTGCCGGATCGGTAGTCTCTCCCGGAGAAAGATTTTTATAGGATCGGTAATAATTTATTACTGGTAATAAAATATGGGAGTAGAGACTGTAAAGGTAAACTCAAAAGGACAGATAACCATCCCGAAGAAGATAAGGGAGAAGGAAGAGATAAGCGAGGGAGACCAGCTACTGGTTCAGGAAAAAGAAGGTAGGATTGTCATAGAAAAAGCTGAGCTGGATAAATGGATAGAAGCGAAGGAGAGGATAAGAGAAAGTATGGAAGAAAAGGAAGTAGAACCGCTGACCCTTGCTCAGGCAGTAGAAGAGATACACGAGATGAAGGAGGATGAGAAAGACAAGGATAGTGGTTGACACAAACGTAGTCTTCTCCGCTACCTTTGGAGGAAAGCCGGAAAGGACTGTAGAGAGAAGTCCTGATCCAAGCGACGACAAGTTTCTAGAAGCTGCTGAAGAGTCTGGAGCCGACTATCTAGTCACAGGCGACTCCCATCTTTTAAAGCTAGAAGAACACAAAAATACAAAAATCGTGAAACCGGAAGAATTTATGGGAGAAATCTAGGATGAAGGATTTACGCGAGTCAGTTCGACAAGGAAAGTTTTCCATACGCGAAATCTCAGACAAAGCGAGGAGGATTGAAGACGTGGTAAGGCTGGATATAGGTCAGCCAGACTATCCTACACCTGAATCCGTTAAAAAAGCTGCGGAAGAAGCTTTAAGGAGTAAAAAAATAAAATACACGTCTCTATGGGGTATGAAAGAGCTTAGGAAGGAAATATCAAGGTATGAAGGACACAAGCTCGACGAAGTTACAAAAGAAAACGTTCTGGTCACTACAGGTGGGACTGGTGCGTTGTTCTCCGTGTTCTCTACCTTATGCGAGCCTGGGGAAAACATACTTTTCAACGACCCGTGCTGGACTGTTTATTCCCTCCAGTCAAAAGTCTCTTCCGTGGAGATAAACCAGACAGAGTTCTTTAAAGACGGTGAGCTGGACAAGGAAAACATAAAAGAGAGTATAGGTGAGGATACTAAAGCGATAGTTGTAAACAACCCTGAAAACCCTTCAGGAAGGGTTTACTCCAAAAAAGAGCTTGAAGAAATAGCTGAAGTTGCAAAGGAAGAAGGCCTGTGGATAATCGCGGACGAGGTATACGACAGGATGTTATACAACGCGAAACATGTTTCCATGGGAGAGATAGCTCCTGAAAGGAGTATTATAATCAACTCAATGTCCAAGAACTTCGCGATGACAGGATGGAGGATTGGCTGGGTTATAGCTGGGGATGAAGAGATAATACATGAGTTAGGTAAGGTTAACCGGGCTACAACCGCCTGTCCCAACACCTTAGCGCAGTACGCAGCTCTTGAAGCGTTGAAGGAAGAAGATGATTATATAGAAGAGATGTTGGAAGAGTATAAAGGTAGGAGAGACCTGATGCAGGATTATATAGACGAGCTAGGTTGGAGTTACGTGGAGCCCAGAGGCGCGTTCTACCTTTTTCCAGAGGTTAACCAGGACTCGTGGAAGTTTTCCAAAAAGCTTCTGGAAGAGGAAAAGGTCGCGGTTGTTCCTGGAGAGCCGAGCGGAGAGAATTCAAGCGAAAAGATAAGACTATGCTTCGGTTCGGCGGACAAGGAAGATATAAAAAAAGGTATGGAAAGGATTCAGAGGTTCTTATAATTGCTGGTTAAAGCTCTCAAAACTGATTTAAATAAAGGACTGGAAGATTAGGGTATGGGTATAAAAGAGGAGGCTGGTTTCAAGACAAAGTTACTGGCCGTTCTTGGATTATTGCTTATAGTTATCGGAGCTATAGGAGTTTTATCCTATAAGAAGAATCTTGAACTCCTTGGCAGATCTGAAAAAAAGTTAAACAATACCACTAACAATACAGTTCCTTCAGGATTCGATGAGTACGGAGGAATTAACGAATCAACTGGTTCTACGAAGACTGAAGGGGCAAATATCTCTACTACGTTCGATATATACTCTAACAAGATGAGTCCTGCTTACGCTACACTAAGCGTTGGGGACGGAGTGGAATGGGTTAATAAAAACGATTTCCCTGTCTATATATCCTTTGACAGGACGGAACAGGAGCCTACTTTACAGCCTGATGAAAATTTTGAGATGATTTTTAGAGGTATAACCTATTTCCAAGTCTATAAGAAGTCAAACAATGAGCTTATAGCTCGTGGAAAGATAGACGTAAAACGATAGGTTTTAACCATGAAAAAAGGTCGACAATCGAAAGTTCTGGTAGCATTACTCGGGTTTATGATAGTTTCAGGAGTGGTTTTAGCAGCAGAACCACACCATCCATTAAGCCAGATCTATCCTATGGACGAGCCTCTCAACCTTTCCGGCCAACCTATTTCAGACGTGGGTGGAATAACAGAATGTGGGCCGGATGAAGCCTTGCTAGGAGACGGATCATGCGGCTCAACAGGTGGAGGAAGTATATCAGGAGATTACTGGGTTAACGAGACAGGAGACACGATGACAGGAACATTGAACATGTCTCAAAACAACATTACAGGACTCCCCTCTCCTGTAGATACAGACCATCCGATAACACTTGGATACGGACAATTAAACTACTTCGAAAGGACAGGAGATTCCATGGGAGGAAACCTAGACATGGCTACCTACAATATCACAGGAGCTGGAAACATAGGAATCGGGACTAACAACCCTGACGCAAAGCTGGATATAGAAGGTGGCAACCTCGACATGAACGGGAACAATATAACAGGAATAGGCGGACTAAACAACTGCGGACCAAACGAAGCACTGCTAGGAGATGGATCATGCGGCTCAACAGGTGGAGGAAGTATATCAGGAGATTACTGGGTTAACGAGACAGGAGATAACATGACAGGAACATTGAACATGTCCGGGAACAAGATAACCGGAGTTGCAAGCCTTGAAGATGCTTCTGGAGATTCTATGTTAAACTTCGATGATGCAAACAACGATGTAGAAGTCCAGGGAGGCTTCCAGCTTCCTGTAGGGACGGATGCATGGTGAAGAGGTTAAATTGTGGATAAGTCCAAAACCCTCCTAATCCTCGGGATATTTATTCTACTAGCAAGTCCAGCAGCTGCTTGGTGGGATTCTAACTGGCAGTACAGGAAGCCGGTCGATATAACAGAAAACTC
>JALIDQ010000008.1 GCA_022865275.1 Candidatus Nanohalarchaeota archaeon QJJ-9
CGAAGGAAGAACCAGCTACGCGGAAGAAACCGCAGGAGGATACTACGCGGCAAGGTTAGGCGTACTGGAAAAACTTAGAAAAAAACAAAGACAGGCCAAAGCACTAGTCCTAAGAGAAGTAACCGACGAGTACTGGGCGCCCCTAGGAGTATGGGTTGTACGCGAGACAGTTAGAGAAGCTCTTGAAAAAGAGCCTATAAATCCAGAAAGTTTCAAAAAAGCGGTAGAAAAAGCGAAAAAAAGAATATCAGTGCCTATGAAAGAGATAAAAGAAAAAAGCAAGCTCATGAAGGCGCAGCAATCCGATATAAAGAAGTTCATGAGGAAAAAAGAATAACTACATAACCCTCTTAATCTTCTTGACCGCCTTCTTCATCTCCACCAGTACAAGACCCATATTTATATCCGAGTCAGTCAGAACGGTAAGAATACCTTCCTCACCAGCTCCAGTGGAGATAAGCTTTCCTTGCTCCGATTCAACAGTTACCTGCTGCAGCTTGCCTATGGAAAGCGTGTCAGAAGCAGTCTCTCCAGAACCTACAGTCGAAGCAGTCATAGCCGCTAACTGATCCGAGTTAATGTCTCCAGGCAGATTAGAGACTATCAAAAGACCATCCCTTCGTACAACAGCCGCTCCAGTAACTCCCTGAATATCCTTCAGATCGTCCAACGGTTCCTTTAGTTTCTCCTCTTTAGATGCCATCGTCTATCACCTTATTACCTAAGTTTTTATTAATAAACTTTTCCTTCTTCATCCTAAAATTCACCTTACGTATAATACCAGGAATGCTGGCTTAGTATTTTTTCAAACAGTTTGTCCAAAGCCTCATCAAGACCCTTTCCGTGGAGCGCATCCACACCCAACGTCACCACATCCATCTCATCCTCTATCGACTCAGGAGGAATCGCATCTTCCTTGTTCTGGAAGTTAGCAAGTATCACAGTCGGGATATCCTTAGCCCTCAGCTTCTCCACCATATCCTTCGCTCTGTCGTAGTCAGGGTTCCTTGAGTCAAGTATAAGAAAATTACCAAAAATCGAACGGCCCAAAAAGTTCAGAGCCCAGTCAAACCGTTTCTGTCCAGGTGTACCGAACAGATCAGCCTTTATACCATTCCTCTTAACCTTTCCGTGGTCAAGAGCTACAGTAGTACCCAGCCTATCCACCGAAACAGACTCCTCCGACATATTCTTAACAGTAGTAGACTTCCCAGCATTGTAGGGGCCCGTAACGATCATCTTAGGAACATACATCACAAGACCGCTCTCAGTAACATCAAAAGGAACTTTTGTATCCGTCTCAGGTTTCCTTATATCAATATATTTCAAAACATTACCTGAGCGCTCTAAACCTTTTAGATGCAGTACATAATCAAACATCTCAGTAAGCCTCTCAAGCTGGCCGCTCTCCTCATCAAATCCGAGATTAGGAAGAAGATAATACGCAACAGTATTAGTACTCTCAAGCGTGCCCTTAATATCAGTAAGAAACTCCTCCATAGCATCCCAGCTACCTACCCAGGAATCAATAGAATCAAGCACAAAGGTTGAACCATATCCTTCCCTTGCCTCTAATGCATCCTTAACCACATCGATAGACTCTTCTATATACTCCTTCTTGTTCTTAGTAGCCTTAACATCAACACTGAACTCCTCCTCCGATTCTTTCTCTACAGTCTTCGAGAAACCATCTACAAAAGAAATCTGGCTCTCATAGCTCCCATAGTCCTTAAGATGCTCCTTCACATACCTTGGAAGCTTATTGTTTATGAAGTATACAAGATTATCATCCTCCTCCAAGCGGTAGTCAACAAGAGAAGAACCGAACCGCATCTTATCCACAGCCAGATCAGCCATTATGAGGACATTCGACCCGTCTTCAATCCCTCCATCTAGAAGGTCATTAAGCTTTGATAGGGGAAGTGATACCTTAGACATAAACTCCTATTCGAGAAGATGATATAAAAAACTTGGTCGGAGCAACTAGCAAACCCTTCAATTAAAACTGTTAACCCGCCAGACTAAACCGAGATGGAAGACCTCTTCCCCCACGAAAAAGTAAGAGAAAACCAGAAGGAACTGATAGAAAAAGTAAAAGACACAATACAGGCAGGAAAAAATCTGCTTGCCCACGCACCCACAGGACTAGGTAAAACCGCTGCAACAGTTCCTCAAGCACTATCATACGCCCTAGAAAAAGATAAAACCGTATTCTTTCTCACACCAAGACATTCACAGCACGAAATAGTAGTCGAGACCCTTAAAGAAATCAGGGAAAAACACGGAAAGCAGTTCGTATCAGTCGACCTAATAGGGAAGGAATGGCTGTGCGAAGGAACAGGAACCAGTCAAGTCTTCGTCGAAGAAGAGCCAGACTGTCCAAGACACGAAGCAACCTATACCGACAACCATCAGCTGACAAAGCTTGCAAAGAAAAAGAAAAACAAGCTCAAGAACCAGATACTTCGGGCAGAAGAAGTAAAAGAGAAATGCAGCAAAGTCTGTCCCTACTCAATACTCACCCACACAGTAGGAGAGGCAGACATCGTTATAGGCGACTACTTCCACATCTTCCATCCAGGCGTCCGAGAATCACTGTTCAAAAAAGGTGGCTTATCCCTCCAGGACTGCATAATCATAGTAGACGAAGCGCATAACCTACCCGACAGAACAAGAAACCTAAACTCCGCAGCTATAACCGAAAACACTCTAAAAAAAGCCGCGGCAGAAGCATCAAGGTCCGGATTCTACAACGAAGAAGAAAACCTAGAAAGATTAAGAAAAGGGATAAGAAAACTTGCCAAGGATAAGCTAGGGATGGAAAGCGAGTCAAAGCTAGGTAAGAAAGAATTACTAAGCGTTGTAAACAACATACAGGACCACAAAAAGCTTAAAGAAGACCTTGAAGCCGCAGCTAAAGAAGTACTGCAGGACGAGGACGACAGCCAGTGCGAAAAAGTCGCCTACTTCCTCGACCAGTGGGAAGGAGACGATTACGGGTTTGTAAGAACCATCAAAAAACTACAGTCAAGAAACAACTCCAACTTCAGAGTCTCCTATACCTGTTTAGATCCACAGTACGCTACAAAACATCCTCTAAACAAATCACACGCGTCTATAGGTATGTCAGGGACTCTTGAACCCCTTGAAATGTACGAAGACATACTGGGGATGGACAAAAATAAGACTGAAAAAGAAAAATTCAGTTCGCCATTTCCCCAAGAAAACAAGCTCAACCTTATCGTGGACCAGATAACAACCAAATACAAAAAGCGGGACGAAAAACTCTACCAAAAAATAGCTTGGTACCTCAAACAAAGCTCCTCCCATATACAAGGGAACATAGGAGTATTCTTCCCCTCGTACAGCTTAAGAGACAAAGTACACGAGAAGCTGGAAGAGAGAATAGACAGGAAAACCTTCCTCGAAAAAAGAGGAATGGACAAGGAAGACAAAAGAAAGCTGTTAGAAAGGCTGGAAGAAGAGAAAGGAGAAGGAGGCATCCTTCTAGGAGTAGTAGGAGGAAGCTTTGGCGAAGGGATAGACTACCCAGGAGACCTTATGCGAGCCGTCTTCGTAGTAGGCTTACCACTCCAGAAACCAAACCTCGAAACCCAGGCACTAATAGACTTCTACGACGAGAAATTCGGAAGAGGATGGGACTACGGATACAACTTCCCCGCCGTTAATAGAGCTTTACAGGCTGCTGGAAGGTGTATAAGGTCTGAAAACGATAGAGGAGTCGTAGTATTCATGGACAAGAGATACACCTGGAGCAAGTACAGGAAAGCGATGCCTCAGGAAAACTACAGAGTTACAAAATCACCTTGGCAGGACATAAAATCCTTCTTCGGAAACTAGAGATCCAAAAGCCTCTCCTCCATCTCCTCCCATTCCTCCAACTCATTTTCCCAGTACGAAGCTAGGTCGTGCCATTCCTGGTTCTTCGGCTCCTTTATCCCCTCCCTCTTTTCGTACTCCTTCTCCTCCTTTACAGTTCCATAAGCCTCCCTAAAGGAAACATCCTCCTCCACAAGCTGGTTAGCCGTATAGGCCGCATAGATTTCTTCCTTAACATCAAAATCATCCGAGACCTCTAAACCACCTATTAACTTCGTAAGAATTGCTAATACCTCCTTAGTAGTCCTTAAAGCCTCAAAAAGATGCTTCTTAGTCTGCTGCGTATCCCTATTATAACCCGAAGGAAGCTTCTGAATGATAGAAGAGACAGCGGAAGCATGATTAACAACCTCAGATGCCTTAGCCCTTGTTAGCTCCAGAACATCAGGATTGCTCTTCTGAGGCATTATACTGCTACCAGTACAGAACTCCTCCGGAATATCAAAAATCTCCTGGTCCTCTGAAAAGTTTATAAGATCCTCAGCCAGTTTCTGAACGTCAAGTACAATGTTTGAAAGAGACTGCAGGAGCATTAACTCATGCTTGCCACGGTTACAGCAGTAGATAGGATTTTCCTGGACAGATTCAAAGCCAAGAAGCTCTTTAGTCCTTAACCTATCCACATCGAGCTCAGTACCGTAGGAAGCAGCTGCACCCAAAGGATTCTGGTCCAAAAGCCTGTAAATCGCTTTTAAATGCCTCAAATCGTCCGCAAGCGTGTCAACAAAACTCGAAGCCCAGAGTCCTGTAGAAGAAGGCATAGCCTGTTGCTGGTGGGTGTAGCCTGGGACAAGCTTGTTCTTCTCCTCCGCAAAATTTTCAAGACTTTTCATAAGTTCTAAGGTCGATAGAGCGGTCTCTATAGCAGCTTCTTTCATAAATAGCCTAGTATCCAGCACAACCTGGTCGTTCCTCGACCTTCCTGTATGGAGCTTCTTTCCTGCAGGAGTCTCTGCGGTAACCTCTTCCTCGACAAAAGTATGAACATCCTCAGCATTTACTTCAGGTCTTTCCTCGTAGATATCTTTCAAAACATCCTTTATCTCCTCGAACTCTTCCAAGGAAAGAAAATCCTGCTCCTGGAGCATCTTAGCGTGTGCAATGTTGCCTAGAATATCGTAGGGGAGGAGCTCTTTCTCAAGCCCCTCCTCTTCCTTTGTAAAATCCAAAACAGTTCCTTCAGTCTCAGTGCTCTCAGTCTCCCAGAGAACCATGTTCACCACCTTTCATCTTAGTCTGAAGACTCCAGAGCTGGATGAAGCCTGGCGAGGCTTCCTGATTAAAGGTTTCTCCCTCCCCATAGCTGGCAAGCTGGTGGTTATATAGGCCTTCCTCAGATTCACGGCCTATAACCTGTGCAGAGCCCTTGTAGAGCTTAAGGTAGACTTTTCCCGACACATTACTGTTCATCGAATCTACAAGACTGTTGAGATGGTGCATAAGAGGGTCAAACCACAGACCAGAATAAGCCATCTCAGCCCACTTCTTATCAGCGTACTTCTTAAAACTGTTCTCGTGCTTGGTTGAGACGTACTTCTCAAGATCCTTGTGCGCCTCAATTATCGCAGTCGCTGCAGGACACTCATAGATTTCCCTCGACTTAAGACCTACAACACGGTCCTCCATCATATCTATTATCCCTACACCGTGCTTTCCTGCGATACTGTTCAGCTCCTCTACTAAGGAATGAAGCTGCATCTCCTCGCCGTTGAGCGCGGTAGGAACTCCTTCCTCAAAGGTGATAGAGATCTCTGCAGGCTCTTCCGGAGCTTCTTCTGGCAGATTAACGAACTGGAAAACGTCTCCAGGAGGCTCTTTATCCGGATATTCCAGCGGCCCGCACTCTGAGCTCTTACCCCAGAGATTCTCGTCAGTGGAATACGGAGAACCTTTCTCCGCCTCAACATCTATCCCATGCTTCTCCGCGTACTCTATCTCCTTGTCACGGGTCATCGACCACTGCCTTACCGGTGCAAGAAGCTTCAAATCCGGGTCAAGCGACATTATTCCCGCTTCAAAACGGACCTGATCGTTTCCCTTTCCAGTAGCACCGTGGGCTATAGCGTCCGCATCCACTTTTTTCGCAACCTCTACAGCCTTCTTGCACTTGAGGTAACGGGCTATCGCAGTACTCAGCGGGTACTTTTCCTGGTAGAGTCCATTAGCCTTTATAGCCTTTGAAACGTAATCTTTAGCGAACTCCTCCTTCGCATCAATCACAAAAGCAGACTCAGCTCCCTGATCCAGAGCTTTCTCCTTCGCCTTCTGTAGATCTACTCCAGGCTGTCCTAGATCAATCGTAAGAGTCACCACATCTGCATCATACTGCTCCTGAATCCACTTGACCATACAGGACGTGTCAAGCCCGCCAGAATAGAGAAGAACAACTTTTTCCACAGAGTTTGGATTAGCTAGATAGTCAATACCTTCTTTCATAGCCACCTTCTTCGGTAGCCAGTAGATCGGCTTCCATCATAGACACCTTGTATCGAACGATAAAACACCAACCCTTTTAAAGCTTTTCAAAATTTAAAGAAAAAGAAGAAAGAAGTTTACAATTGTAAGGGCTATTCCAAGCCCGCGTTCTCAATATCCCTAGAAAGCTTGTTAACATCTTCTTCAAGAGCTCTAAGCTTCTTCACAACCCTTTCCTTCTCCTTAAGAACTTCCTCAATGTTTTCATACTTTCTAGCTGCTCTATCAAGGTCAGACTTCTCTATATAAGCGTTTTCAGTGTCTACCAGGCTATCAATAATATCTTCCGCAATCCTACCTAGCAAAAGATTCAGGCCGTGATAAACAGAACTTCTCACGTACTGACCATCATCAGTCTCACTTCTTATCATGTTTACAATCCTGGAATGTGGAAAAGCCAGATCATTCTTATCTACTTCATCAGGTACCTCTACCATTTTTATCACTCTCATCCGTGGAGAAGAATATACAGTGTAAATCTATCTCCACGCTATAAATCCCTGCGAAAACTACATATAAAATGGTTTCGGAACCTATATCTACAAAAACAATTTAAGCAGAAAAGCGTAACCTAAAAACATGGACGAACTCATAAAACAGGCAAACCAGAGAAACCAGAAAGACACAGAAAAAGAAGAAAAACGGGTCAGTAGAGTAGAAGAGGGCAACAACGGCGAACAAGACCCTGAAAAGGTTATAAAATCGCGTCTAAAGGAGAAAAAAGAAGAAAAGAGCAGAGAAATACAGGAAAAGCAAGAATCCGAGGTCCTACAAAACACAAAGAAATCCCAGATAAGAGAAAGAGCAAAGAAAGAAGAAAAAGACAGCGAAGACCTAGGAAGAGAAAGATACAGAGAACTTAAAGAAAAAGCAAAACAGGAGATGATGGAAGAACTAGAAGAAGACAAAGAAACAGAGGACAAAAATCCTCTCAAGGACAAATACGACGATTACGAAGACGGAAGAATAGTTCACTAATCCAGACTTCTCAGCTCGCCTAAAGTAGCGAAATCAAACTTTCCAGCCTCCCTATCAACCGCAAGAACCTCTAAACCATCCATATTAACATCCTCTCTTAGTACAGGAGAAAGAAGCTCTTTCTCAGGTATCTCGTTCACAGTAGATCCCTCAGCAAGCTTTGAAAACGCAGGCATCGCTACAATCTTCCTACCCCTCGACTCACCGTATAGAAAACACGCAACCTTCTCCTTGACCCCTACCTCATCCTTCAGAGTTATTGCAGGATGCTCGTGACCGATAACCATCACATCAAAATCCACCATCTCCCCCCTCTCAAGCCTCTCATGTCCGTGGAAGAACAGTACATCTTTCTCCAGAAAGTATTCAGAAAGCTCCACATTCCTATAATCCTCCACACGGTATTTCAAAGCATTATCATGGTTCCCTTTAACCAGCAAAACCTCTTCAAAAAGCATTGAAACCTTGTCAAGAAACCTCTCAACCTCATCCCTCTCCCTATCCATCCCACTCGAAAAAGACTGCTTTATATCCCCTACAACAACAAGACGGGACGCGTTGGTATCCTCAACCATCTCCTTTATCTCCTCAAGAACCTCATCCAGCTGGAACTTGGGCATAAGAACACCAGACCTGACTCCTACCATCTCGATTCCGAGATGTAGGTCCGACAAAATCAACGAATCCGATACAGAGTCGTAGAGCGCAGGCTTCGAATCCACCACTTCAAACCGCTCAAAGATCACCTTCCTCACCTAGCTCATCCATAACCTTTTCATGGAGCTGTTTGAGTCTCTCCTGCTTGTCCTCCATCATTATAACATCAGACTGGCCCTGGATAATCATATTGTGCGCAAAAGGTGAAGGTACATCAGTATCCTTTATCACCACCTCTATCTCCCCATCGCCAATCCTATCAACCACTTCCTGCGCATGTTTAACATCCATCGCATCCTCCATTATCTCCCTGTAAGTCTCCTTGATTATAGGAAAGTCTTTATCCACTTTTTCTGCGGCGGAAAGAAGAAAATGAGACTTCATCTGCTGCTTCCCAACCGAAAGGCTTCTTCCCTTATAATTCCTCAGAATCATCAGAGCTCTTGCAGCGACATGCCTGAACCTTCTCTTCATAAGCTCAGTCTTCCTCACCGCCTTCTTAAGGACTCTACGTAAATCAAGCTCGGTAGCGTCGCTTATCATATCCTGGAAATCTATAGGCCGTCTAGGACATTTCAAAACAAACCCCGCATCGTCCACAACCATCCCAACATTAGTACCCATCCTCTTAGACAAAAGATTGGCAAAAATCCTGCAGAGAGCATCATTCACCTCTCTTCCAAAGATAGTGTGGAAAACCACGTTAAGCTTACCCGAATCATCCACATTTTTCTCAACAAGAATCCTCTGGTCGGTAGGAACTTCTCCAAGGTATTCGTACTGCTCCGCCACGTAGCTATACAACGAATTAGCAGTGTTCTCGTCCACATAAAAATTCGAATCAATCCAGGAAACAACCTCATCGCGTCCAAAACCACGTTCAAGCTGGTCCACTATCCTCTGCCTAAACTGGCCTATATGCCTACCCAGGTCGTAGGACAGAGGAAGCATCTCAGAATACCAGGAAGGAACTGTAGGATTTTTATCCGGAGCAGCGTCCACGTAGACCTTCATACCTCGGGCATACATAAACTCGTAGGTAGAACCTCCGAGAGTAAATATATCTCCCTTCGTAAGGCGGTCAAGAAACTCTTCATCAAGCGAACCAACGTAACTATCTCCTCTTGTATAGACCTTATAGACCGCCTCATCAGGAATCGTTCCGATATTAGTCATGTATATAACACGGGTCATCTTCCCGCTCCTACCAAAAACCTCATTGCCCGGATTGTCTCTATCCTCTCCACGCCATATCTTCGCATAGACGTTCTGGTCCTCAAGATCCGCGTACTCTCCAGCAAGATAGTCCAGAACTTTCTCATAGTCCTCCCGTTCCAGTCCACTGTAGTTATAGGATCGCTTTATCGTTTTAAACGCCTCATCAACACCCCATTTCTTATTACAAGCCATACCAACTATATGCTGCGATAAAACATCTAAAGCATTCTCAGGAATCCTTACACGGTCCAAATCATCCTTCTTCGCGTCCCTGAGTAGCACAGTACATTCCGCAGCATCATCTCTATCCATAACCACCATCCTACCCTTAGCCTCCTCGTTTAGCTTGTGGCCTGACCTACCTATCCTCTGAACTCCTCGCGAAACCCCTTTTGGAGAGCCCATCTGAATCACAAGATCAATATAACCGATATCAATCCCTAGCTCCAGAGAAGTCGAAGTAACACCCACCTTAAGCTCACCGTTCTTCAGCGACTCCTCAACCTCGACGCGGTTTTCTCTAGACATCGAAGAATGGTGTGCTCCGATGTTTTCATCGCTATAAAAATCTTCATACCGGTTCTTTAGGGTATTAACAACCCTCTCCGTAGCGGCTCGTGTATTAGTAAATATAAGCGTGGACTCGTGGTCCTGTATGAGCTCATGCATCTCCTCGTAAGCCTTCCTCCTCGTAACATCAGGAGGAGAGTTTATAAGGTCCTCAACAGGAGTGATAACCTCCAGATCCATCTCCTTAGTCGCGGCGACATCCACCACGTTACATCCTCTTGTCTCCCTTTCCCCATCAGAATTCTCCTCATAGCCCACAAGATATTTCGCTATCTCGTCTATAGGAGCCTGGGTTGCTGAAAGACCTATCCTCGTAAAATCATTGTTAGACATTTTCTCCAGGCGTTCATATGACAGGGAAAGGTGTACACCTCTCTTGTTATCACTTAGCGAATGGATTTCATCCGTTATAACATACTTCACATCCTTTAACTTCTCCTTGAACTTCGGTGCATCAAGTATGATACCCAGAGACTCTGGAGTGGTTATGAGGATATGTGGAGGCTTGTCCAGCATCTTACTTCTCTCGTTCTGGGACGTATCCCCTGTCCTAACCGCAGAACGGACTTCAGGAACGTCATAGCCTTTCTTCTCCGCCTTATTCTTTATACCCTCAAGAGGCTCTTCTAAATTGCGGTGTATGTCATTGTTTAATGCCCTCAGAGGAGATACGTACAGAACATAGACCTTGTCCTCCAGCTCATCCTCATCACCCAGCATGAAAAGCTCGTTTAGAGCGGATAGGAAGGCGGAAAGAGTCTTCCCGGAGCCTGTTGGAGCACATATAAGACTGTTCTCGCCTTCATGAATCTCCTTGAAAGAATACTTTTGAGGAGGGGTGAGACTGTCGAAACTATCCCAGAACCACTCTTTTACATACGGCTCAAAGTCCTGGGGAAGTTCTTCCGACGCATCCGACTCGTCCAAAAAGTTTATCTCAGGCATATTAACCAGGTTCGCTGCAAAAAGAAATCTGTGGGGAAGAATTTCTTCCGGGTTTCCGCCTTCCCTAGTTCGACCTCAAAGTTTTTATAAGATAGCCAGTCCATCCTGCTAGAATCTCCGCAGGAATCCTGAACAAAAGTATTATAGAAGCGACTACAAGAAAAGAAACCACGCCTAAAAGCCTTTTATTCCCAAAAAGTGGATCCAACGCCTTGGAAACCCGTGATTCAACAACATCCACCATCTCAGACTGATCAGGCCTGGCTTCCTTAAGCCTCTCATCCATCTCAGCCTCTATTCGAGTATTTATCTCATTAGAAAGCCTTTCCGGTATACTAGATTCAGCCTTAGAAAAACTATTTCCCAGCAAAGCCTTCTGAGAATCAGAGAAAGAACCAGAGCCATTTACATTAGCCATAACAAGTTTTCCAGTAGCAATTATAGAAGAACGTGAAGTATTCTCAGCAAGCCTTGTAGACAAACCCACAATATAATCCTTCTGTTGTGCAAGAATAGATCCAGTTGAACCCGTAAAGCTCTCATTAACCGTCTCAAGGGCAGTATCAGTCACTTCTTCCGATACAGCATCTCTTACCTTTCCCCGGGTAGAAGCATCATTCATTATAGTTAATCCAGCATACAGACCCCCTACCAGAGCAAGCATAGTTACTATCGCGGCACCGGATTTGAAATAGGTCCAGAAATAATTCTTCCCATTAAAGACACTTCTTGACTTATAAGAAGCGAAAAGAGTCCCTAAAGGAATCGCAATAGCGACTACAACAAGCCCGCCGAGAAAAGCAGCAGGAATTACTACAAAAGAAGCAAAAGACTCAGCCCTAAACCTCTCGGTTGAAATATAGGACGCATAGGTGGAAGGAAGGATTAGTAGAGCAAGAAAAGCCAATGAAGGTTGGAGTATAGAGTCTATACGAAGGTTTAATATATTTTCCATCGTGACAGGAGAGAGATAAACGCCTAGAAAAGCGATAACAGAAGTTAAACCTATCACAGCAGCTTCCCTAACATCAAACTCTTCTCTGTTAAACATGTTCAAGCTTTCGGCTCCAAGCTATAAAAATTCTAGCTCAGATAAACCAGGCATGGGAGAGAGACTAAAAAGGAAGTTCTTCAAGAGAGACTCCGAAAAAGTCGCGAAAGAGCTGCTAGGTAATAACCTCGTCAAGAAAAACACCGGTATGAAAGGGAGGATAGTAGAAACCGAAGCCTACTACGGAGACCATGACGTGAAAGATCCCGCATCCCACGCCTTCTCAGGGAAAACTGACCGCAACAAGGTTATGTTCGGAGAAGCAGGGCAGGCGTATGTTTATATCTGCTACGGAATCCACCATATGCTAAACATAACAACAGGAGAAAAAGGAAAGCCTGGAGCAGTTCTGATAAGAGCTATAGAACCTTTGAAAGGGCAGAACAGTATGGAAGAGAACCGTGGAGTCAAGGGAGAGGAAAAGCTGTGCAACGGTCCTGGAAAGCTCTGCGAAGCCTTCAACATAACAAAAGAACAGAACGGGGAAGATCTGACAGAAGGGAATCTTAGGATAGAACATGGAGAAGAGGTAGAAGAGATAGTAGAGACGACAAGGATAGGAGTTTCACAGGGAGAAGACCTCGAACTCAGGTTCTACGAGAAAGGGAGCAGGTTCGTTTCCAAAAATTAGATAAAGCTGTTTTAAAAGCTTCATATAGCCTAAAATTTCCGTGAAAATACTAGAGCTTGTTAAGCCTTTTAAGAGCTTTTTTCTTCTCCTTCCTCTCCACTTCAGCCTTTCCAAGCGTTTTCTGGAGGAATTCTATCGACTTATCGTAGTTCTCCCTATCCACCGGATAAGGAGTACCGTCCTTTCCTCCGTGAGCGTAAGAGTACTTGGCCGGATCCTTCCACGAGCTTTCCGTCCCATGGACTATCTCCGCGATGAGAGCAAGAGCTCGTAAAGACTTCTTACCGACCCCTTCAATCCCCACAAGCTCCTTATAGTTGTCAGGCTGTATCTCGTAGGCTCTTTTAAGCTGGTCTATAGACCTTTCAGAAAGGTCCGCTTTTTCCAGTCTGTGATGGGAAGGCATATCTAGACCATCGCCTGTAAAACCTGTAAGCCTGGACTGGGAGGAGTTACCGACATAACGCTTCAGATGGTCAGGATCATCATTCACAAGGTCAAGAGATACCTGTCGTGTTTCCTCCGAACGGTTCGACACAAGATTCAGAGACTCGTTTCTACGCTCCTGGGAAGCGATAGCCTCCTGCGGATCGTTAAAATAGCTTTCAAAGCTATCAGAGAGCCAGTGGTAGCGCCTCGCGTAGGACTTACTCATCCCTTGCTGTACCACCGCCCAGTCCCCAGACTCAGTGACGACCATGGTATGGTGGTAGAGACTGTAGGAATCCTGCACGCATGAATCGTCCACAGAAGCACTCATCCTGCTAGACTCCTCTATCGCGTTTAAAGTGGAGGAACTGAGACTGAACTCAAGCGATTCAAGCCTCTGCGGGACCTCTGTAGAACTGACTCCCTTCCCTCCCAGAACCGCTACACCGTGCTCCTCCAGGTCCAAGCCTTCCTTCAAGGCTCCCATAGTAGTCGTTGTAAGGCCAGAGCTATGCCAATCAAATCCTAGAACACAGCCAAAACCCTGGAACCAGTAAGGGTTAGCTAAGCGTTCCAAGAGCTCTTTACGAGAATACTCCTCAATTATAACCTCCGAAATAGCTTTTCCCAACTTCTCCATCCTCTCAAAAAGCCATCTCGGCGCTTTGCCGTTGTGTAGAGGCAGGTCAGCAGTTCCGGAGCGAGGCATAGAAAGAAGTTAGAACTAGAGTTTTAAAGAGAGAATCGTGTAGATTCCAGTAGTTCCTCTATACCTCAGCCTTCTCCATCTTCTCCTCCACAAAAGCCTTTATCTTAGGGGTGGTCTTAGCCTCTTTCTTGTGGAAAAGCTTCTCCACAACCTCGACAAAACGGTTCTTCTCCTCATCATCGAACACAAAGTCCGCGTTCTCCCTAGTAGGATCGACTTCCTTACTATGCATCCCCCTAGTCTTCTCAAGGTACTGTCTCACCGCGAACTCTACATCCCTGTCACGCTTTTTAACATCCCTCCTAACCCTTCTCACCGCCCTTACATCATCAGCAGGGTCAAGGAATATTTTGAGATCCATCCTATCAACTATCTCCAGGTTATAAAGAGCGTAAAGACCTTCCAGAACAATTATCTCATGAGGCTCTACCTCCTCATAACCCACACGTGTAAACTCGCTGTAAGAATAGTCCGGCTTCTTTATAGACTCTCCCCTCTTCAGCTTATCCAGATGCTCCTTCAAAAGAGCCCAGTCAAAAGTCTCAGGATCATCAAAGTTTATCTGCATCCTTTCAAACTTAGGCTTGTCAGAAAAAGGCTTATAGTAGGAGTCAAGGGGAAGGATAAGAGTCTGGTCAGGTAAGCGCTCCTTTATCTTGGAAGCAAGATAACTCTTACCGCTTCCAGAGCCGCCCCCTAAACCCACCAGAATCATCTTGTACAAAAGACATTCAAGGAAGGTTTAAACTTTTGTTGTGGTCTAGAATAGGTTCCGGGTTAGGTCCTCTCCAAACAGAAAAACCGGATTTAAAAACAACGAAAACGAAAAACTAGACATGGTAGCGAAAGAAAACCTCGCACCTATCATCCTCCTTGCTATAGCGGTAGGGAGCGTAGCGTTTTTCAGCGGGATGGAAACAGGAAGAACAAATCTGAAACAGGACATAAAAGCCGAGCTAGTAGAAAAATACCAGCCCGGAACCTGCTTCGGAATGCCGGGAGGGGTAAGCGAGAAAATGATAGAACAGACCATAGAACAGAACAAAAAACTGTCAGACTACATAAAAAACCAGTACAACCTGCAGGACAAGCAAAAAATATACAACAAGATAAAACAGTTCCAGAACATCAACCTCAACAGAACAGGCAAAAAATACGACTACATCCTCAGAGACGGGAACTGCTGCACCATCACAACCTACAACGGTACAGCGACACTGGGAGAAGGAACTATAACCATACAGGAAGAAAACAGATCAAGCGAAAACGTTCCATGCTAGTCCAGAAAGCCCAGAGATTTTTCAATCCTACCAAGCTCCGGTCCCTTAGTGTTATTTCCTACCAGAGCAGCTTTAGAATTGGCTAAAACACCAGTACCCACATAGGGCGACCCAAAGTTTACAGAACCAATATCCCCATCCACATCAAGAACCTCCTCAACCTTTTCCAGCTCCTCTTCAGAAGCTTCTCTGTGGAGAAGAACTCCATTATTAGTAGCTATCCCAGCAGAACCTACAATATTCAGACCAGCAACTGTACCCACCTCTACAGGAACTTCCAAAGCCTCTTCTATATCAGATTTTTCATCCTCCAGAGTCGTGCTTATAATACATCCGTTATCGTTCGCAAGGACAAGGTTGCCAAGAGCCGTATAGTTTGAATCGACCACGTAGAAATCTATACCCTTTTCCTCAAGCTTTTTCCTCTCATGGTCCCTTACCGTGTCAGGGAGAAGAACACGGTTAGAGTTTCCTGCAGCAAACATCCCAGCAAGAGGTGTCTCCGCTACATGGGTTTCTACCACTTTAACATCAAGACTAGACTTCTTCTTGTACTCCGGAGCCAGTACCGCATAACTATCAGTGGCGAATCCGTAGAGTCCAAGGTTAGGATCCCCCTTGTAGTCCGTGAGAACGAGGTTTTTATCCGCCATAAGCTTAACTACCTCATATTGCTCTCAAGGAACTTTTTCATGCCCTTCCTGTTCTTATGAGATTTCTCAAACTCGAGCAAAAGCTCGAAATCTGCCTTGTTCATCTCCTTTACAGCATCCTTTCCTTCACCTATAGTTCCTTCGCTGAGAGTGTCCCTTACATCCTCAGGAATAGAATCAAACTTCCTCTCTTCTTCAGACTCTTCCTCGGATTCTTCAACAGTTTCTTCTCTTTCTTCCCCTTCAACCACTTCCTCGGATTCAGGAACGGTCACAAGAACGTGATCATCTTTTTCAACAAGCTGGACCTCAAGAGACTTCGGAGGCTTCTCCACACCTCGAGCCCAGATCTTCTCGTTGAGGGTATTAGATATTCTTACATCCTCTTTCTTCGTCCTCTTACGCACCTTTTCCTTTGCCTTGCTTATAGCCTTACCAGCGCGGGAGTTGCGTGACTCTCCCCTTATAACACCGAGATTTAGCCTTACTAGTTTTTCCATCAGTATCACTCTCCAGTGTCGTCACTCCTCCAGTGTCTACTCCTTCTGGATTTAACCGAACGACTGAGAGACCTCTTCATACCGAACTTTCTCAGGTCAACCCATCGAGGAGCTGATTTAGCAGTCTTGTTTGCCGAGATAAGCCTTTTCTTCTTTCCCTTTGATTTTCTTGAGGACATGAGTATTCACCTTAGTATTTTATATCAATATCTTTTTTACCTTCCTGGAGCTTCTTCAACAGATCCTTAAGCTGCTCGTCTGTAATCTTATCACGTATCTGGCCCGCCTTATGTAATTGCACAAGCTGCATCTCGATAGACGAAGCAAGATCTGGTTTAGCCGCTCTTATATTTCCCAGCCGGGACCTTGCTTCCTTTGTAAGGATTTGCGAAGCAATCTGCTTTAACTGCTTCCTGTAATTCTCTTCCTGAGCCTTTGATGAGCCCTTTTCTCCCTGCATCTGCTCCATCTTCTTCTTTTTCAGTTCTTCAAGATCGTCTGCCATACTATCACCCTACTCATGGACTTCTTCAGCAAGTTCGTCCATAAAAGACTGGCCTTCCGGAGTGACCTTTCGACCTTCACCTTCTTCAAGCCCTACAAGCTCAGTATCATTCAGCTGCTGGAGTACGGTCCTTATAACCTTTCCCGAAGCCTTGTTAAAATGCTCAGTCTGATGGCCTCGCTTCTGCCTCGAGCCGTAGACAGTCCTAAGCTTCTCCACGCCCAAAGGACCATCCATATAAAGCTTTCTCAGGATTGCAGCGGTTCTCAAGTACCACCAGTTATCCTGTTCAGGAGTTCTTTCGCGGGAAACACCTGTCTTAACATACTCAGCCCATTCAGGGGCGTCTACTTCCTCTACTTCTTCCTCAAGTTTCTCAGCGGTTTTTTCGATAAGCGGGTTAGCTCTTACATCATATACAGTTACCATTAGCTGATCACCTTTTTCCGGCAGCAAACACTGCCTAGGAAAGAATCCTTTGCTACTTTTTTAAAGGTTGAGCGATTTCCTGTGCAGATATTTTTTATAACCAAAAAGTGGTAAAAAATCCAAAAGACTTATATACCCGTCAACACCAACAAATAAGGTATGCGGGAATATATAATTACCGATCAAATAGTAAACAAAGCAATCCAGGCAATAGATAACGAAAACAAAGAAAACGATAGCCTAGACATGATGCTAGTGGGGGGAATGGCAGTACAGGCACATATAAACGAAAAAAACTGTATCGAAGTACAAACGATATAGATATAGCAACTTCTCGAGTTCTAAAATGGCCAGAGTTCCGTGACTTCGTTGGAGAAGATATAAAGAAAGAACTAGAAGAAGAAGGATACAAAGCCAACCTCAACAAATCACACTACTCCCATGAAATAAGAAGCGAAGGAAACAATGGAGAATTCTTTGTGCACATATCCCGGTACACCAACTCCTACTGGGACAGGAACAAAGACTGGAAGCTCAGAGAAATAGAGAACGCTTCAGAGATGCAAATTCCAGGATCAGACCACGAAATCCTTACAGTAGGGATAGAAGACATCCTAGCAACAAAAGCTGACAGAATCAACCAGCTCGAAGAAAAAGGATACGTAGATGGAAAGTACAGAGAACACTGGAAAGAATTCCTTTCAGGAAACCTGGAAAGACTTAAAGAATCCGACGACATATACCGCGAAAAAGGAAGGATAGACGGGATGAGAAACGCTCTATCACTCATTCCAAAAGAAAAATTTAGAGAAAACATAGACAAAGTAAACCGATACAAAGTCAAGAAAGATATATACGACATGAAAATCCTCCTCAACGAGAAAGACATAGAGAAAGAAATAGACAAAGCCTACCTAGCCTTCGCAACTAAAGAACAAGGAGTAGAGAACGAGATAATCTGAAAACAAAAGAAAAAAAGGGTTGGAGGACTAGCCCCTGAAATTGGGGCGTCTGGAAAGCTTTCTAGGGAGACTGAGCTGTTTGAAAGGTTTGCCTGAAAGCTTCTGTCCAAGCCTATGGTTCAGGTCTTCTACATCCATCTCGACCTCTTTAGAACCTTTCTCCCTCAGCCTTACGGTCAGGTTGCCTTCCTCAACTTCGTCGGAGCCTACCACGACTGTGTAGGGGATCCAGTCCTTCTCCGCGTCTCTTATCTTCCTGCCAACGCTTTCATCCCTGTCGTCGATCTCGACCCTTGCGTTCAGCTGGTCTGCTACCTGTTCAGCGTAGTCCTCCTGTTCGTCGCTGATCGGGAGAACTCTCACCTGGCCTGGTGAAAGCCATACAGGGAGCATAGGCTTATCCTTTTTCAGAGCCTGTTCTATGATAGCGTAGATCCAGCGCTCTATCGAGCCTATGGAGGAATGGCAGATTATGCAGCCTTTGTCCTCGTTCTCCTTGTCGGTGTAGGTTATATCATATCTCTCCGCGTCTTCAACGTCAAGCTGGACAGTGGAAAGCTGAAGGTTTCCTCCTACAGAGTCTATCCCCTGGAACTCGTGTTTAACAGCCCAGTAATGTTTCATGTCGGAGATAACCTCTATCAGAGCTGGTTTGTCAGAATACTCCAGCATCTCCACTATCTTGTCCTTGTTCTCCTCGTAGAACTCTTCAACCACACGGAAAGCAACAGCGAACTCAACTCCTGTAGCCTCCGCAAGGTCGTTGTACCGCTTGTAGATGTCCTCGTAGACGTCCCATCCCTGCCCCACGTTCTCCGTGAAGCTGTGTATGTCAGGCATGTGGAAAGCTCTCAGTCGCCTAAGTCCGGAAAGCTCTCCTTTTTTCTCGTAGCGGAAGCTTTTGGAGAACTCGTACACGTTCATAGGAAGGTTTCTGTACGAAAGGTTTGCGTCCTTCATTATGCGGAAAAGTCCGAAATCTCCCGCGAACCGCAGCACGAACTCCTTGGTCTCGTCGTCCGGAACAGAGACGGTGTAATGCCTTTCGTGGAAAGAGCCTCCCTGTTCACGTATATCTTCCTGCGACCAGTCGTACAGGAGAGGGGTGTCTATCTCCATGGAGTCAAGCCGGTCGATCGCTATCTCGTCAGCCCATTCCTTCAGAAGGTCGAACAGCAGGCTTCCCTTGGGATAGAAACGGAAGTTGCCAGAGTCAGAGGCGGGTTCGTAGTCCACAAGTTCAAGCCTCTGCATCGCGTCTATAGAAGGAGGTTTTTCCTTCGGCTGTCCTTTCACTTCTTCAGATTCGATGAACTGTTTGAGGCTGTCGTCTTCAACTTTCTGCAGGGCGGAACTGTTCTCCGGGTCGATCTTTTTCTCCTCTCCGTCCGGTGTGAGGATGTAGTAGTCGCTCTCTATGTCTTCCACGACTTCATCCCTTGTCTTTTCATCCTCCTCACCTGGAGAGATCTGTTTGGAAAGCTCTGAGAGAGGGTGTCCTTTAACGTGGATTTCAAACTCTTTGTACCATCCGAAAGGAGCTTTTGTAACCGAGAAATCTGCTTCGAGCTTTTCTACAAGCCTTTTCTGGACTTCCTGGGCTTTTCCAGCGTCTCCAGGCTGGTCTGTCAGGTGCACGTAGGGGTAGACAACCACGTTTTCCACGCTTACCTTGTCCGCGGTGTCTCTGACCTCCTGCACTGCCTGGGAAACTACAGAGTCCAGGTCTTTTTCGTCGCCTTTCTCCAGTGAGTTGAACACTACAAGGCATTCTTCTACTCGTTGTTTGCCGCCTTTCTCGTCTGCCTGGTCGACCGCTTTTTTATGCGGTTCGAACTCTAAATGGTCGGAATGCAACATCAAAAGTCTCATCTTTGTTCACCTTTTGTTGTCAGATTCAAAGCTGTATATCTGCCTTCTGAACGTTTAGAAACGTTAGAACTGAAACTTAGAAAACCTTTTGAGAAACGGGGTTCAGTTGGCCCGAAGTGTAAAACATTCACCCTTCATTAGGAACCAGCAAAGTTTTACAACAGGAGTTTTAAATAGGCTTGGTGCCTCCTCACAAATTTGTATGAAACAAATCTTCCTACTATAATTCGTTAAGCAGTCTCTCAAAGTTCTCAAGCCGGTTTTTGTCCTCTAAAAGATACATATTCTGGCTGCTATTCCTCTCCTTGTAAAGGTCTAAGATACCTAACTTCTTTAAAGATCTTAACATACGCCCCAAAGAATGTTGAGAGAGATCAGAACCTATTTCATTCGCTTTCAAGTATCCGGCACCTCTTTTGCTATCTAAAGTTTCTTCTATAGGCTTTTTAACGTCCCCATAAATCTCTTTAAAACTTTCCTTACTATAGGTTATCTTTGAAAGATCTATACCAGCATTTGAAAGATAACCATACCACTCATCCTTTTCCACCGATTCAACACCAACATCCAGCTTTTTCAACCCCTCTGAAAGATTAAAAACCTGGTTCAAGGAAATATCCTCAAGAACAAGATCTCCATCCGAACCCACTACATCCGCACTAAAACCATCGATTTCATAGCGAGAAAGATTGCAGGCAAAAACCTCTTTGAAACTGGATTTATCGAAAACTCTTTCATAGTCCTTCTCAGACCTCATAGAAATTTCACTAGGACTCATACGATTTTCTAAAAATTCAAAAAACTCTTCTACAACGTACAAAGTTTCTCCCCTATCATACACAAGCTTCGAGCTATCAGAAAGGTCTATCCCTATCTCCGGGTTCTCTATATTTGCATAGGAAACCGATGTGCCTCTAGTAATCGGAACCTTACAGCCATCCTCAAAAAAGCTACTCCTATCAAGCTCAATATAACCCGGCTCTACCCAGGCCTCATAGACCTCATCCAGACCCTGCTCTATCTTTTCATAGACCGGCTCCGAAAACCTGAAATAGTCCTCCATATCGTAACGATGAAGTAAATAAAATATAAATACCTTGAACCAAACAAAGAAAAACCTTCTAATCCTTTCCACAACACCAGTCCATAATTAAAAAAAGATTCAAAACAAATACCGTTCCCATAAAATGACAACCATACTACGCCTCGGCCACAGAAGAGGAAGAGACGACAGGATTTCAACGCACGTAGGCCTTGTAGCAAGACAGTTCGGAGCTGGAAAGATTATCTACGCAGGAGAGAAAGACGAGAACATGATGGAAAGTCTGGAAGACGTGGTCAAGCGTTGGGGAGGAAACTTCAGCGTCGAATACAACAAAAGCTTCAGGAAAACCATAAGAGAGTTCGACGGAACAACCATACATTTAACCATGTACGGCATACCTTTCCAGGAGAAGATGGAGGAACTGAAAGAGGTAAAAGACAAGGAAGACCTCCTCATCGTAGTAGGCTCACAGAAAGTTCCTAAGGAAATCTACGATATGGTAGACCATAACATAGCGGTAGGAAGCCAACCCCATTCAGAGGTAGCCGCGTTAGGAGTGTTTATGTACGAGCTTGATGGAGGAAAGATTCCTCAAGACTTTAAAAACGCGGAGATAGAAGTAGTTCCGCAGGAAAAAGGTAAGAAAACTCTGGAGAAATGATACTATGAAATCCGAAGCAAGCTTTTCAAACTTTTCCGCACTGGATATACGCGCAGGAGAGATCGAAAAAGTCGAAGACTTCGAAAAAGCAAGAGACCCCGCCTACAAGATATGGGTCGATTTTGGAGAGGAGATAGGAACGCTTAAAACCTCCGCAAAGCTAAAAGACCTTTATTCAGAAGAAGACCTGGTAGGGAAGACAGTGGTAGGCATAATAAACTTCCCGGACAAACAGATAGCAGACTTCATGTCCGAGTTCCTAATCCTCGGAGCTCTGGAGGACGACGGAACAGTAGTCCTGACCACAGAAAAAGAAGTCGAGCCAGGAACAGAGATAGCCTAGACCTCAAGCCAGTCAGAGAACTTTTTATCCTCTCCTTCAAGTAGCATAGAAACGTAAGACTGGTCTGTAAGGTCTTCCTTTTCCTTTCCTATAGCCTCTAAAGCAGACTCTGCAGGCGCTCTACCGTCCTCCTCAGGAATCCTGAACTCTATAAAATCGCCTAAGCTGTCTATAGAATCAACGTTCACATCCATCCTACCGAGCTCAAACTTCCTCCTCTTCTTCTCGATTTCCAGCACCTCTTCAAGGCCTATCGCCTCGAGTATTTCCCTTGCCTCATCAGGAGACTCTACAAGGATCTTTTTCCTCTCAACAGCTCCATCGGACTGAGATTTATACTCCAGAAAAACTTTAGAAGACTCTTCACGTATTCTAAGCAGAAAAGGCTTGTCCATCTTCTCGTAAAGCTTTATCGAACCGTAATAAACATCTTTCTGGTCTACTATATCCACTTCACGGGCTTCAGCCTCATCTATAAGCTTCTCAGCAACTTCTTCCGGATCTTCCACAGGAATCCTTAGCTCCTTTATCATGCTCAATCCTTGACTGATCAGTATCTTAAAGGTTTTGGAACTACTCAGGGCGGTGAGGCTTTACCTCAAACTCCTTCCCTTCCTCCGCCAGGACAGAGTTCTCAAAGACTTCTTCTGCTTCCTCCAGGAGAGGTGAGGCATCCTTGTCAAAACGCCTGGAGAAATGCGTCAGTACAAGCTTTTCAACCCCTGCCTTTTTTGCGACCTCTGCAGCCTGTTTTGCAGAAGCATGTTTCTCTCTACCATCCTTGACCAGGTCCTGTGTAAAGGTCGAATCATGGACAAGCAAGTCCGCGTTCTTAGAAGCTTTTACAGTCTTTTCCGAGTACTCTGTATCTCCGGTATACACAACCTTCCTTCCAGGAACTTTTTCGACGACCTGCTCAGGTTTGATAGTCTCTCCATCTATCTCCACCGACTCACCTTCCTTAAGCCTTCCTATCTTAGGAGAAGGCTCCAGTCCTAGCTCCTCCATCTTCTTCCTGGAAGCCTTTGTCTTTTCCTCTTCTTCGAAGACGAAGCCTAGAGAAGGGACTCTGTGGTCGGTTCTGAAAGCTCTTATCTCGTATTCATCACCTTCAACCCTGTCACCGGGTTCAAGGTCGTCCGCGTAGATATCGTACTGCCTGTTGAAGTGGCCAAGTTCGAGCAGTCTCTTCGTGTTTTCCTCAGTTCCTTCTGGACCGTATATGTAGAGCGGCCTGTCTCTGCCCTCCATTCCAAGAGTCTGCACCAAGCCTAGCAGTCCTGAGAAATGGTCTGCGTGCCAGTGTGTTATGAAGACCTTATCTATCTGCATCAAGCCTAGCTGGTACTTCATCAAGGTTTTTTGCGTGCCTTCACCGCAGTCGAAGAGGATTTTTTCACCCTGGAAGTCTAATAGATTCGCTGCAAGGTCTCTTTTCGCGGTAGGAACTGCGGAAGACGTTCCAAGAGTATAGAACCTGGTCATAGGAAAAGTTTGGTAGGCAGGATTTAAAGGTTTTATCAAGCAGATCGTTCCATCTACCCTTAAGAACGCAGTCATTGTACATTCTCTTAGTCTATCCAAAAACTACAGAATAATACTCTATGGTTTCTGAAGAACCAGAAAAAAGATAAAAACAGGTATCAAAGAACAGACCATGCAGCTGGACAGACAGTCTTTCCACGAACTTGTACAGCTTCTGGACGGTTTTAACTACTGTATCTTCTCAGGCTTTGCTGTAAAAGTCTTCTGCGATCCTGGAAGAGAATGTGGAGACATCGATATCATGGTACCACACCAAGAGATAGAGAAACTAGCCGAAAAAATGGGGACAGAGGTAAGACGTAGAAAAGAAGACGGGGAAGGAGGAGCAAACGACTACGGCTTCGAGACCAGCTACAGCGGACTGCCTGTAGAAGTAACAAGCGGCTTTCCAAGGAAAAGGTTCAAAGAAGGAACTCTCGACAAAGTGATTGAAAACAGGG
>JALIDQ010000009.1 GCA_022865275.1 Candidatus Nanohalarchaeota archaeon QJJ-9
TTCTCAGTAGTTTCTCTGCTTTTGGATGGAGTTCCATAAGTATCACTTCAATCTTTGATTCTACAGATTTTTGAATGTTTAAGTTTGAGGGCCTGGTTTTCTCAAGATTACTGGTGTTTTTTAACTTTCACTCTCTATATTTTCTTGCATGCCAGAAGAATACGATGAGGAGCTTTTGTCGCATCTTGTACAGAACGGTTTTATATGGGGTCCTGAACCTGAGGTATACAACGGCTTAGCGGGTTTTTACACCTACGGACCTATGGGAAAGCTTCTGAAAAACAAGGTTGAAGGCGTTATTCGTGACGTGTTTAAAGAATACCATTTCTACGAGGTAGAAGCCCCTGTTATATTGCCTAAAGAGGTCTGGAAGGCTTCAGGCCACCTTGAATCGTTTGTGGATCCTATGGTAGTCTGTTCTGACTGCGAGAAGACCTTCCGAGCGGATAATCTTGTAGAGGACAATACTGAGATAGAGGCTGCAGACGGTCTCTCTGACGAGAAACTTTTGAGAGAGATAGATGAGAACGATATAAAGTGCCCTTCTTGTGGAAGCGAGTTTGAAGACCGTATAGAAGACTTTAACCTTATGATGGAGACTTCTGTAGCTGGTAGAGAGTCTTATAACCGTCCCGAGACCGCTACCACAACTTATCTTCCTTTCAAGCGATACTGGAGGTTTTTCAGGAAGAAGTTCCCTATTAAGGTATTCCAGATCGGAGAGGCGTTCAGGAACGAAATCTCTCCTAGGCAACATGTGTTAAGAGGACGCGAGTTCACGCAGGCGGAAGGTCAGATATTTCTCCCTCCAGAGATGAAGAACGATTGGCCTCAGTACGAGGATGTGAAGGACGAAGAGCTTCCTTTCTGGAGCGCTGAAATGCAGGAGGATGAAGATGACTGGGAAAGTTTAACCCTCGAGGAAGCCCAGGAACGCGGATATATAGGATCTGATGCCTATTCATGGAGTGTTTTTGTCGCTTATAATCTGTTTACTTCTGTAGGAATCCCGAAGGAGAGGATTAGATTAAGAGAACACAAGGAGGACGAGAAAGCGCATTATGCGAAAGAGGCCTGGGATGTCGAAATTAAGACGGATAGCTTTGGATGGACTGAGGTGTGTGGAGTACATGACAGGACGGACTATGACCTTTCCAGGCATCAAGAGTATTCCAACGAGAGCTTTGTGGTAAGGGATTCTGACAACAATAAGGTCGTACCTCACGTCCTTGAGATAGCTTTTGGGACTGATAGACCAGTTTTTTCCCTGCTTGACATCTTTTTCGATGAAAAGGAAGGAAAGCTTGAGGTCCCTAACCATGTTGCGCCTCTCGACGCGGCGGTCTTCCCTCTTGTGAACAAGGATGATCTTCCTGAGGTGGGTGAGGAGATCTTTAGACAGTTACATGACCGGAAGTTTGATGTGGAATATGACGATACGGGAAGTATAGGAAAGCGCTACGCAAGGAATGATGCTAAAGGAACTGCTGTTTGTATTACTGTGGACTTTGATACGCTGGACGACGATACTGTAACTATGCGTGACCGAGATTCCGAGGAACAGGTCCGCGTAGATATCTCTGAGCTTGGAGACAGGTTGGAGGAATGGCTTTACACAGATGTAGAGTTTGAAGGCCTAGGAAAGCCTGTGGAGTAAGCCTGGCGTGGGAATTAAAAGTTAGGGTATGTAATAAGGTATTGATGCCGGAATGCAGTGAATGTGGAAAATCTGTATCGATGCCTTTCAGATGTAAGTTCTGCGGAGAGACTTTCTGCTCCGACCATAGACTTCCGGAGAACCACGACTGCGACTCTCTGGAAGAGTACAAGGAGAAGAAAGCAGGAGACGAAGTGACTTATAATGTGGATAGGGTAAATACAGGTGTTGAATCCTCTTCAGGCATTTCTGAGCGATTAAAGGACAAGTTTAGCAGCCTAACCTCTCGGAACAGACAGGTATCTCGAGGTTCTATTGGCCGTCGTGCACCTTCTAGGCACCATCTCCCTAGAGCGACCTATTATCTGCTTGGTATAATTGTGGTGGTCTATGTACTACAGCTTCTGTTCGGTATAACTGGCAAGTTTTCCCTCGCACCTTTCAAGGTCTTCAAGGAGCCTTGGAGGTTTGTAACTAATATTTTCCTACATTCTACACAGACTCCTTTCCACCTCCTGTTTAATGGGATAGTTCTCTACTTTTTTGGAGCGGAGCTTGAGAGAAGAGTGGGTACTAGAAAGTTCCTGGAAATATTTTTCACGTCAGGGATAGTTGCGGCTCTAGGTTTTACGATGTTTGTACGTTATTCGGGCATATTTAACTGCGCTAACGCTGCATGTTCTGCTGTTGGAGCTTCTGGAGCTCTTTATGGAGTATTCGCGACTCTTGCAATAATCGCCCCCGAGATAACTGTTCTTGCCTTCTTTATATTCCCTATGAGGATTAGAACCGCTTTAGTATTCTTTGCTATAATAGATATCCTTTCGCTTGGAACTGCATCCCCTGTAGCTTCTTCAGCCCATCTTACAGGCCTGGTAGCAGGACTAGCCTTTGGTTTCTACCTGAAGAACAGGATAGGAAGAAGTACGGCTTTTAGTTGACTATAGTATCCGTCCATACTCCTTCTATAGTATTGTATCGGAGGTTGTATAGGGAAAAAACTTTCTTGGTGCTGTTGAACTGATATTCCCCCCCTTCAAAGCTTACAGATACTTCGAAAAAGCTTTCTGTACAGTTTATGCTGTACGATTCTATCCTCTCATCGCTGATGCTATGGTTTATTGATTCTTCTCCTAGCTCTACTGTAAGGTTTTCTAGCTTCTCTCCTCTGTAGTTACCTACGGTTAGATTGTACCCTCCTGCGGTAGGAATCCCTATAAGGAAGAATGACTGTGACTGTATCCCGTGTGTTTTTTCTACGTAGTTTTGAAACTCTATATAGGTCTTTAGATCTTTTTCCAGGTTTTTAGAGCTTTTTTCTTCTCTTATAGCGCTTGAAACTGCTTCAGGAAATCTTTCAAGATTGTGATCGAATATACGTTGGGTCTGCTTGTCTGTGGTTGAGGAAAAGGAAATACCGCTTCTGATCCCTATAAAACCAAGTATGAGGCTGGAGAGGATTATCATACCGATCATGAAAAACTGTGCTTTCCTTTTCATTCCACGTTCACCTCTATATTTGTCTGTCCGTTGGTCAATCCTTCGTTGTTTATACTTAAGCTATGGTATCCTGGACCCAGACTTCGCTCCATCCCTGTAAGGTTGATGTTCTCGTAAGAAAGTCTAATATGGACTATATAGGCTTCATTAGTCATTTTTTCTCCCGATATTACTAGATTACCGAACTCTTTCTCGGTTCCTGGGGATACTAGCTCGTATTTGGTCTCTATCCAGTAGTTTAAAGAATTATTTGACCTTTTAAGCTGGTATTTCCCTCTTTTGACTTCTATACTGGCTTTTTCGGTTGTATCAGGGCCGTAACTCGCGACTCTTCTTATCTTCTGGTCGATCGCATCTAGTTTTTCCTTCGCTCTCTCGAATTCAGCTGCGTCCTTTGAGTTTTCTAGTGAGGGTTGTGCAACCTTTAACACGATTGTAATTGCCGACAGGACTATGGCAATAAGCAGTACGTAGGATATTAGGTTTGCTGCTCCTATTTTTACCTCCATACGAACACCCTTATCTCTTTTGGTTCTAGCTGATTGTTTGTGCCTGGAATAAGGTATCCTAAACTGGTTATAGACCCTTCACTAGGCATTTCGTTACCCTGTGCGTAGTAGAGCCTTTCTATCTGGTAGTCGAGGTTGGCAGTGTCTGAGGTGATGTTAGCGGTGTTTTCTCCATCTACTGTATAGCTGGATAGTTCTCTGCTGTAGTATCCGGATTGTGATGTTGTCAGTACAGTTTCTCCGTTTATCCTTACATCCAGACCGCTTGCTTCGTCGATCCAGAGCCTTAAGACTTCTTTCTGTGCTCTTGTCTTGTTTACTTGGAAGGTATTTATAGTTTCTCCACCGGCATGGGTTCCTTCGCTGAGATTAAGATAGTTCATCCCTACGGATAGTTGGTAACCTTGTAGGTACTGGCTCAGAGTACTTTCTAGCTCCGTTATGTTTTCCGGTTCCGCACCTAGCTTGCCCGAGTTGTCCAGGCTTGATAGTATATTGTCTATACGGTCTTCTATTATGGATGTGCTCCCCTGCTCCGGCTGTACAAAGGTCGGTATGACTGTGGCTATAAATATGAGAAACATCGTAGATGCTATTATTGCTTCAAGTGTTGCTATGAATCCTTTTCTCTTCATTGCATCCAAACCGCCAGTCTAAGGTCTTTCATTGTATAGTTTCCAAAACGGTCTAAAAAAGTTGTAGGGTGTTCTATAACTGTTATCTCAGTTGATTGTGGGATTTTTTCTCCCATGCTAATGTTTTCACCGATTGTTATGTTTATACCTAGACCTGAAACTCCTAAAGTCTGTTTTAAATCCTCTTCTGATTTTTCTGCCAAAGATTTAGCTTTTTCTTGCAAAATTCCTTTCTTTTCTTCTGTAAGCAGTAAGTCTATCTTCGGAGGGTCCAGAAATATGTTTCTGTCCTTGCTGATTTTCGTCTCGTCTCCGCTGTGTGAGATTAGCAGCGTCTTTTTCTCTCCTGCGGAACGTGTCAGGTTAAATTTTATCTTCCCTTCTGTACTGTTTCTATGTATCTTCACGTCAAGGGTTTCGCCCACAAACCCCAGGCTATAGGTGGAATCAGTTCCTTCCTGGAAGTCTACAAAGTCTGTCTCTCCGCTGTAATAGGTGCCGTTCCCATCGAGGGATATATCCCCTGTACCTTCCACATAGGCCTGGCTGAAGTTTTCGGTAAGGACGAATTCGTAGGTCGTCGCCTCGGTGTTGTTGTCCTCCAGCTTTACCCAGTTGTTCTTGTATAGGCTTAGGTTTAGGCTATCAAACCTCGCTCCTGCCTTGAGCAGGTTTTCGTAGTAGGTGGGAGAGGATGCTTTAAGGTCTGAGTCTGTTACCATACTGTTTCCTCCGAAATCCAGGTCCTGTATCCCATCAGACTTTGTACTGAGGTTTGTTTCGCTGTTCCAGAGGCTGTCCTGTTCCTGGTAAACCGCTCTATCGTACTCTAAATCTGACAGACTCGTATCCTTAGTATAGACTAACTGATACTGATTTTCCCCTGATGAAAGGTTCCCATAGAAGAGTATCTGGTTGCTGGAGCTGTTGATATAGGAAGGGATATCGCTGTAGTCCTGGGTTAAGGCGGTAGAGTTCTTATCTATATTTGTTGGAAAGAGGTATTCAAGCTCTATAGGGTATTCGTCTACAGCATAGTTCGATTCGACTGCTATAGGCGTTGTTTTTACCTTCCAAGATGCTTTTTGGTCTATTTTTTCAGTTGATTGGTATGCAGATCTAGTTATTTGAGAACCAAATGGTGAAGAGGGCATAGCAACTGTGTTGACGTAATAAAGTCCAAAAGCAACTGTTATAACGAATATAGCCATCCCTAATGCGAAGTCGACTCCAATAGTCTGTCCTTTTCTTTTCTGGCTTAAGAGTTCTGCAATCAAGTCTATCGTCTACTAGGTTTTGAGGAACTCTAAGGTATAAACTTTCCTACTACCGAACGAATTAAAAGCATGGTTTTCCAGTTGGTTGATAGCTATGTCAATGGACTTTGATTCACAAGTAACTACCGGAATGCTGATCGGGGTTCTTATGGCTGTGTTCTTCGTAGCCGGATTTATAGTCAGTGGAATGGCGGTTGATTTAGGAGAAAATGGTCAAGGAACCAACGACGTTCGGAACGGTTCTGATTTAACCGATGGAAATTTTGTAAGTCAAGAAGAATCTCTTAAAAAGGCACAGGACTATCTTATGGCCCAGTTGCCTCCTTTTGTGTCCAACGCTACCACAGTTAGAGCTATAAAGGATAGCAGAGTGGAAGGTACAAGGTTTCTGTACAACTGGACTGTAGGATTTACTGTTGAGCCGAACAGCTTTGGAGAATGGGCTACCAACAACACGACCACAAAGACTTACAACTTTTACGTCTCACCTAACGGTAGCTACGTGTTTACAGCGCCTCCACAGGAGACTGAGGTTCAGAGTCAGTCTGGACCGGTCTACAGCGGACCTTAGAAAAACCCCCGTTCCTTTTTCTTTTTCTATGGAGTGATTCTTTCCATCTTGTAGTAGGTAACTCCTTTCTCTGAATCGACCACAGCCCAGAGCATGGTTGCCCTTATGTTCTGAGCCAGTCTAACTGCCCGGGACATCTCAGAGTAGCTTAGGTTGTGGTCTTCAGGTACAGAGTGTACAACCCATTTAGTATGCTCTTTCTGGCTCTTTGGTCCTTTCTTGTACGGGTTTACGCCGCGAGGATAGACTCTGAAGTGCGATCCGAACTTGAAGCCTGACTTTAGAATGTAGCCTCTCTCCCTCAGGTCGGAGTAAACCGCGTATTTCTGGATGAATTCATCGTCTATCTCGGTAAACCTGTCGAAGAGCTCTTCTTTTCCAATCTTTTCATCGTTCTTGTATACTTCTATCTCCTTTCTTTCTACAAGGTGCATAGCCTCTGCTAGAGAAAGGTCTAGATGGTCTTCAAACTCTTTCCCGTAGTAAAGCTCTTCATGGATTTCTTCGTAACCCTCCCAGACTCTTACCTTGTTCTCTAGCAGATTTCCTTCTATCATATTCTATGCTTCTAAGACAATACTTTTAAGGTCTTATATCCCTAAGTTAGTCTGTAATGTTTTTTGACAGTCTGGTAATACTGGCGCTCGCAGACATTCTACTAACAGCTATAATAGCCTTTGACGCGTTTAAATACAGGCACTGGATGGATAATAAGCAGAAGATTGTGCTACTAGGACTTGTAGTTCTCTTTCCTGTGGTTGGGGCGGTTTTCTACCTTTTATATGTGATATTTAAGGAACAAGAGCTTGTAGAATGTCCTGAATGCGGTAAGTTCGTTGAGCACGATAAAGAAGTCTGCCCTCATTGCGGTTATGATAGTCGTGAAAAGGAGGAAGATAGAGGGGAGGAGGCAGAAGTCTACCGGTGTGATTCCTGTGGAGAGGAGTTTGATACCTGGAGAGGACTAAATGTTCACAAAAGCAAGGAACACCAGAGCGAGGAAACCCGAGCCTATGAATGCGAGGAATGCGGTGATACATTTGATACGGAACGTGGCCTGAATATACATAAGTCCAGAAAACACGGCTAGTCTTTTTTGAAGTAATCTAGGACGTTTTCCTTGTCGAAGACGTTATCCTGCCCTACTTCTTCCTTTAGCCTTTTTGCGGTCCTCTTTCCAACCATCTTCTTCAATCTTGTGAATCCTACTTCGCGGATATCTGAGGTGGTTTCTATCCCTTTCTCGTAAAGCCTTCTTGCCCTCACTCTACCTATTCCTTTAAATCTTACAAGCCTCACAAGCTCCTCCTTTATACCGTGTTTTACCCTCGTCCTAAGCTTTTTAGTACGGTTTCTCATATTTTCCCACTCTTTAAGCGTGGCTATTTCCTGGCAAGCGTATAAAAGCCAGTCCGCATTTTCAACTTTAGCTCTTATACCTCCAGGAGTCACGCCGAACCGTTCCATCATCTCGTCTTCATCCTCCTCGTTTATCCACCCCTCAAGCATCAGCGCGGTCTTAAAGCTCTTGAGGAATCGGTTGTAGTCGTAGTCCTCCCAGGGCTCAGGTATTTCTTCTAACAGCCTGTCTTCCGTCTTCTGTAGTAGGTCTTCTAGGTCTGCTTTGTCACCTTTCTTGACCTTGAGAAGAGGCTGCATCTCTACAGTGTTAGCGATCGCCTGAAGCAAGCCTACACTTGCCGTTTCCTCCTTCTCTCTAGCCTCTTCAAGAGTCTCTATAAGGTGGTAGGCGGTTTTTGGATCTATATATAGCTCTGAAACTCTTTTACCGAGCTTGGTCGGCCTTAAGTTCCTGTCTTTGGCTTCTACAAAGTCGTATTCCTCGAGTTTTTCTACTATACCTTTTAGTTTTTCTTTTATCTCCGAGATTTCGCCGTACTGGTAAGCGTAGAAGGTCTTAGAGAAGAAATCTTCTAAAGAATCAAAATCAGGAGCGAAGCCTGTAGCTATTAGGGACAATGTATGCATTCTCAGTACTGGTTCCATAGCCAGCTTTGAGTATATCTTTTCCGGTTCGCCTAAAATATAGCGGTCTCTTATCTCTTCTTTTGAACCCGAGTCCTTCGCTACAGCTATAGCCTCCCCTTCGTCGTGGTGTTCTGGTCTTCCAGCCCTTCCAGCCATCTGTTTGTACTCCAGTACTGGTATGAAGTCCAGCCCAGAGTTGGTATACCTCTTTACATCCCTTATAACTATCCTATAAGCGGGGAGAGAAACCCCTGCTGCAAGGGTCGGTGTAGCACTTATAGACTTTATTAAATTGTCCTTGAACGCATCCTCTATAAGATGCCTCTGCTCTCCAACCAGTCCCGCATGATGAAATGCTGTTCCGTGCTTTATACACCTTGAAAGCCTTTTGCACTGCTTTGTAGGGTTACCTAAAACGTTTTTAACCCTTTTTGAGAGCTCTTCCAACTTTCTATGTTCTTCGCGACTGAGATTTCCTTTGGTTACTTTCCCCTGCTTCTCTGCCTCGGACTCAGCACTCTTCCTACTCCGAACAAACGAGATCATCTGTTTATCCTGGCTTAGAGTATTTTCTAGTACATTGAGCGTAGCTCTTGATTTATTCGTCCTTAAGTTCTTTTTTTCCGTCTTCAGCTCCGTTTCCACCTCCCTCTCCTCCAACTTCTCCTTTCCTGTCTTGAAAGTAGCTTTTTTCTGTTTTTTAGGTGATTTGATATCTTCGGAGTTAAGGTAGTATTCTATTCCCTCTGAATGGTAAACTCCTTCTTTTAGGTCTACAGGCCTGTATTCAGACTTCACCAGCTCCGCGTCCAACCATTCCGCTAGTTCATCAGAGTTGCTTATGGTCGCGGAAAGTCCTAGGACTTGGAAGTCAAGTATGTCTTTCAGCCTTGTGAGAGTAACTTCTACGGTAGGACCTCTTTCCTCTGAGTTCAGAAGATGTATCTCGTCTTCCACTACCAGACCGACATCTTTTATCCACGAGGGCTTATGCCTAAGAATAGCGTCAAGCTTCTCGACGGTCATGATAATCAGATCCTTGGAGGCGAGCCTTTTTCCTGAGGAGTCTTTGTCCCCCACGTTCATCCCTACCCTGTAATCTTTTCCTTCAAATAACTCCTTGTAGTCTCTGTACTTCTCTGAGGCAAGTGCTTTGAGCGGAACAAGGTATAGGGCTTTTTTACCTTCTCTCAGAGTCTTCCCTATGCTTAAAGTAGCGATTAATGTTTTTCCTGATGCTGTAGGTGAGGAAACTATCATGTTTTCTCCTTCAAGTACTCCTGAATTTATAGCTTGTTCTTGAGGAGGGTTAAGTTCTTCTATCCCCTTTTCTTTTATTCTTTCCACGAGAAAGTCGGGTACTCCTCTTTCTTTTGCTCTTCCTACGTTCATCTATACCACTCAGACCTTGTTTTTTATCTTGGCTTTTCCAGGAGGCATCGCCCGCATTATTCGGTCTATATCGAAGTCTTCGCCGGTTTTTTCGTGCAGATAGGACTGGATTTTCTTAGCTGTATCGGACTTCTTCTTCCTTCCCTGCTTCAGCTCCACGTATACCTCACAGTTTTCCTTTACAGCTTCGATAGGTCCACCCATCGCTAACATCTGGTCTTCGCGTTTATAGGCTCCTACCGCAGATGAAACCCCTACGTTTCTAATATAGTTTCTATCGCCTCTTATAACGAACGCTCCCTTACCAAGGTATTCTCCGGATTCTGGTTCTTTTGTAACCTGGTCGGGTGAGACATGGTAGGCGTCGTCTGCCGCGATTCTTTTTTCCCAAGCCTTTGAATAGGTTACAGCCAGCTTTGCAGCCTGTTTAAGTGTTTTTTCAGGAATTTCTTTTCCTTCAGGATTTTTTATGATAACCGAGGGAGCGCCCTGGAAGTCTGCGTGAACATATCTATCGTTCTTCTCCATCTGTTTTTTGACCAATACGTCATTCGAGGTCTTGTCCATTCCTCCTACGACAAGAAATCCGTCCGAGGAATAGAACCACCTGTATTTCTCGTACCAACGCTTCTTTTTCTTCTTTTCTTCCTTGTCCTTGAACGCTTTACCCATGTCTATCTCTTTTTTGTTCTCTTCCAGTTCTTTAAACTTCTCTTTAGTCTTTTCAAGTGCTTCTTTAGCCCCTTCCACCTTCCTCTTAGCTTCTTTTGACTTTTTGTAGTATTTTTCCGCATTGGTCTCTACCTTCTCGTTTATGTCTATCTCTGCAGTATCTTCTCCTAGGTCGACTGTCACTTTATCGTTGGGAAGTTTTAGATTCTCTATTATCTGCGCCTCTCTTATACCCTCTGCTTTTTCAGATTCAAGCCTTTCCTGGATCTCTGAATCAGAATACTGCTTTCTGGCCTTTTTTATAGTCCCTATAAGATCTTCTATCACGCTGTAGTTCTCGTATATAAGGTCGCCTACCACTTTTTTATTTTCTATAGCCTCTTCAAGCCCGTTTATAGTTTCTTCCTGCTGTTCCTTTCTTCTCTCAAGCTCTTCTTTCTTTTTCCTGTATTCTTCCCTCTTCTTTTTTCTGTACTCCTGCTTCTGCTTCTTTGTAAAGTATTCGTCCAGGGCTTCGGAGAAAGAACTGTATTCCTCCTGTTCTAATCCTTCAAACTTCTTGAGCGAAATAGGAGAGACGTTTAAAAGCTCTCCTTCCTTATGGTATATCCTGGGCTTAAGTTTCTTGTTTTCTATGCTGTCTATAAGCTTTTTTACAGCTTTTACAAGTTTTTCCTGTTCTCTTTGGCCTAAAGAGTCGGATTTCTTCTCTTTATCTATTCCTACTCTCTCAAGCAACTCTTCTGCGTAGATTCCTCCTAGGCCTAGGTCTGCGGCAAGGACTTTTACTATCTGTTTTCCTCCAAGAAACTCTTTGAACCTTTTGAGGCTAATCTTTGAGGGATCTGTGCTGCTTTTCGGGGGTTTATATTTTTCTCCCTGATAGAGGGCTCTATCACTCCACTCCTTTGGGTGCATTACGGATAGTATCTCGTTTGTACCTTTGTCCACGTGTATAAAGTTACCCTGACCGAATAGCTCGGCTACAAGCTTTTCTTCGTCTGTGTGGATTTCTATTACTCTATCAAATCCTTTCTGCTCTATTCTCTCTATTGTTTTACCTGATAGGTGCTTTCTGAGCTTCATGCAGAATCCAGGAGGCCTTTGAGGATTATCGCGCTTATAAGATGTAATAAATACTTTTCCAGAGGCAATAAAAAGCCTGTACTTCTTGTCTCCAGGCTTGTAGACGTGGACTGTGAGTTCATTGCCGCGCTGGTAGACTTTGTCTATTCTTGCTCCTTCCAGGGCCTTCAACTCCCTTTTAACCGCTCTTATGTCTAGGCTGGTTATCTTTTCTCGCATTGTGGAAAACTGGGTATAGAACTGTTAAAAGTTCATTCCTCCTGCATCGCTTCAGATTCTTTTATATCTTCTTCCTCCACCTCAACATTTCTCCTGAACTCGTCAAGGCTTTCGAGACCGAAGTAGTCTAGGAACGTATCTGTAACCTCTAAAGTCTTTGTTCTCCCGTCTTTTTTGGATGATACAAGGCTACGGGATTCTAGCTCCTTTATGTGTCTATAAGCACGGTTGCCACGTATTTCTATAATCCTTGACTGCTTAACCGGTGCGTTATAAGCTATAAGTGATAATGTGCGTAGTGTGGCATCTGAAAGGTCTTGGTGAGGCGCTAGGTGTTTTACCTGGCTCACATAGTCCTGCTTCACCTGCATCCTGTACCCGTCTTCCACTTCCATTATCTCGAGACCGTGCTTGTCCTCTTCTAAGTCTTCTTTTAGATCATCCACTACCTGCTGTACGAACCCTTTCGATCCAAGGTTTAACAGATCGGCGATCTGGTCCGTATCTAAAGGTTGGTCCGCTACGAATAATGCTGATTCTAGAACTGCTTTTTTCTCTTCCATCCTATCACTCTGCTTCTCTCGGATATATTTTAAGATTACCGAAGAACTCTTCCTGTTCGCATTTTATCTTGTCATCAGTCTCTAGATGTAGTAGGTGCATGAATTTTTCGAGCCTTTCCTGGTTCTCTGTTTGCTTTAGCAACTTTTCAAAGGAGGTCTTCCCGCCTTCTTCTGTAAATATCTGTTTTAGCCGCCCCATGAGGATGTCTAGCTTTTTGGTTATGTCTTCCTCGTCGAAGTTTAACATCTCTTCCTGGTCTTCCTTTCTCTGGGTCCAACGATCTTCACGTTTTTCCTTTATATCTATTGCTTTATCAAGCGCTTCCTTTAACTCGTCTAGGCTAACTCTTCTATTTGGTTTCTGCTTTACAGGCGGTTCTACTGTTTTTTGCGGAATCTTCAGTTCTCTCTGCCAGTCGTCTTCGTAAGTCTCCTCTATTTCCTCTTCCACCATCTCTTCCTGGTCCGGATTTTCTTCCTTGAAATCCTGCATCAGGTTGGCTTTCATCCTGAGAAGTACGGCGCATACGACAAGAACTCTGGCAGGGACCTGTAAATCTTTCTTATCAAGCTTTTCTACATAACGCCTGTAACGATTA
The DNA here is from genome assembly GCA_022865275.1 of Candidatus Nanohalarchaeota archaeon QJJ-9. Taxonomy (GTDB): domain Archaea; phylum Nanohalarchaeota; class Nanosalinia; order Nanosalinales; family Nanoanaerosalinaceae; genus JALIDQ01. Next base: position 12,670 of record JALIDQ010000009.1, read on the forward strand.
GCTAGCTCTACTATATCGACTGACCAGGGATCCATGTCCTGGGTAAACCTCTCAAGAACTTCTTCCCAGTCCCTAGACTTTAACTGCTCTATCTCTATTTCTCTATCCTGCATTGTCAAACATCGTTTTTTTACCTTTCCCCGTAAATACTCCCCACAAGAAATAGGTTAACGCGTGTATAAAAACCCTTGCTTCCCTTTTTAAGGCTAGCTTTCAAGCTCTATACTTCTTATCTTTGATACGCCGTCCCTCATCGAAGCGCCGTAAGCCCGGTCTGCGTGTCTTACAGTCTCCTCGTTGTGCGAGATAAAGAGGAACTGGTAGTCCTCTGAATAATCTTTAAGAAGGTCTGAGAGCCTCTTCGAATTCTTCTGATCTAATGCGGCATCTATCTCGTCCATAACGTAGAAAGGCGATGGATCGTGTTCCTGAAGCGCAAATAGGAATGCTATGGCTGTAAGAGTCTTCTCTCCTCCTGATAGAGCATCTATCACATGCGGTTCTTTCTCCGGTGGGTGAGCTTTGAGAAGGAGCCCGGAATCTATGTCTTCTTCCTCAAGCTCGAGATTTGCCTCCCCTCCGTTGAATAGGTTGTTGAATATTTCATTAAAGTTTTCTGAGACAGTTTCCATGGTCTCAGTGAATTTTTCTCTCTTGTTGGATTCTATATCCTCTATTATTTCCTCTATCTCCTGTTTCTCCTCCTCGACTTCTTCTATCTTCTCTATAAACTGATCATATTCTTCTTTGAACTCTTTATATTCTTCTATAGCCCTCATGTTCACGTTACCTAAGTCGTTCATCTTGTTGATGGTCCTAGTCCTGTTCCTCCTGAGGTTGGATAGCTTATCGTCTATCACTTCTTCTTTGCTATACTCTTCAAACTCTTCCAACTCTTCTTTAACATTATCAAGCTCTGCTTCGAACTTTGCTCGTTTCTTCTGGACATCACCTATTTTGCTCCTGAGCTTGTTGAGCTCTTCTGCTTTTTCCTTTCTTTCTTCCCTTGTTTCGTCTATCTCTTCCTGTATCTCGTTTTTCCTCTCCTTTAGCTCTTCGGATACTTCCGAGCTGTCTTCCTGTTCCTGTTTCTTCTCCTCCAACATCTTGTTCAGTTCCCCTATCTCTTTCTTAAGCTCCTCTATCTCTTCTTCAAGCTGTTCTTTCTTCTTTTTCTTCTTCTCAGGGTTGATGCTGCTGGATTTCTTTTTCTTGCTTCTTGAACGTTTCTTCTTTCCGCCTGTAACCGAACCACCCTTCCTTAAGATGTCTCCATCCAAGGTTACAGCTCTCACCCTTCCTGCCTTTTTCAGGGATCCAAGGTCCTCAGCAACTAGTGTGTAGCCTAAAACATGGTTTATGGCTTTTTCGTACTTGCTGTCAAACTCTACAAGGTTTATGGCGTAGTCTATCACACCTGGCTTGGATACTGCCTTTTTCTCAGTCTTTGTCTTGCTTCTACGGCTTATACGGTCCATAGGGAGGAATGATGCGCGCCCTATCTTGTTCTTTTTAAGATAATTAACGCATTCTGTCGCGGTCTGGTAGTTTTCTACCACGATATTATCTATCTTGCCGCCTAGAGCAGTTTCTATCGCTGCCGAATATCTTTTTTCGTAATGTAGGAGTTGCCCAACGGTTCCGTATACACTGTTCTTATCCTGATTAAGAATCTTTTTCACCGCTCTGTTTCTCCCTGAGTAGCTGCTCATTTTTTCGTAGTCGCTAAGAAGTGAGTCTATATCACTGACTTTCTCTCTCTTGTTCTCTACCTTACCTTTCTTCCTCTCAATCTTTCCTTTCAGCCTTTCGATTTCTTTGACTATGTTTGTGTCTTCTTCCTTCTCTATCTCGTCCTGAACCTTTTCTTTCTCCTCTTCAAGCTCTTCTAACCTTTCATCTAGCTCTTCTACCTTTTCCTCAAGTTCTTCTATCCTTTCCTCTTTTTCTTCCTCTCCCAGGCTTTTGATCTCTTTCTCAAGAGTTTCTTTCCTTTTTCTGAGTATGGAATACTTTAGGTCCTTTTTCTTTTCCTCGAGCTTTTTGTATTCTTCAGCCGCCTCTTTATCATCTCTGAGCTGCTCTAATCTGTTTTTCTTGAGCTCTTTCTTTATCTGGAACTCGTTTAATCTTTCTTGAACTTCTTCAAGCTCTTCAATAGCGTCTTCTTTCTTTTCTTCGTAGTAGGATATTCCTGAGATATCTTCTATTATCTTCTTCCTTTCCATCGGCGTCATTTTTACGATAGAAGTAACCTTGCCCTGTCTGACGAAATGGTAGCCGTCCGGGTTTATATCCGCTTTATCCAGAATCGCGTCTATCTTTTTTCTCTTGCAGTTGGTTCCCTGGAATCTGTAAGTGGCGTACCCGTTCCTTTTGACTTTCCTTCCTATCTTCACCTCATCCTCGTGACTATCTAAAAACTCGTCGAAGATTCCTGAGGAGTTGTCCAGATAGAGTGTTACTTCTGCTTTATCTGAAGGCTTTCTTGAGTCCCCTCCGTTGAATATGAGCTGTTCAAGCTTCTCTGCCCGCAGATGCGAGGATCTTTTACCCATTACAAAGCTTATCGCGTCTAGGATGTTGGACTTGCCTGAACCATTACTTCCTACTATCGCGGTAAGTCCTTTGTAGAAAGGTATAGCTGTCTTCTGCTGGAAGGACTTGAAGCCCTTCATGGTGAGCTTGGTTATTCTGGTTTTTCCTTCCATCTCTTTTTCCTGTTCAATTTTTCTCTGTACGCGTTAAAAAACCTTCTTTCCGAAAAGCTTTCCTATGGTGCTACTCTGTCAGGATCTCTTGGGAAGAGGATGCTTTCTTTTATGTTGTCGAGTTCGATCATCTTGGTAACCACTCTATCAAGCCCTACGCCAAACCCTCCGTGAGGAGGCATCCCGTACTTGAACGCTTCAAGGTAGAACTTGAAGTTGGACTTGTCCACGTCCTGCTCCTCCATCGCATCCAGTAAAACGTCCAGCCTGTGTTCTCTCTGACCTCCTGAAGAGATCTCCTGACCTTTGTACAGTAAATCAAACTTCCTGGAGGCGGCTTCATCTTCCTCTATTTCTTGCATATAGTAGAACTTCTCGTTCGGATAGCCTAAAACAAACACGAAGTCGTGTCCTTTTTCTTGGAAGTGCTCTCCTAACAGCTTTTCTCCTTCAGTATCCAAGTCTCCTTTTTCTTCTGGTACGTGGTTGTACTCTTCTCTGAGGATTTTCCTGGCTTTATCGAATGTTATGCGAGGAAAGTCTTCTTCTGGAACTTCTATATCCTCATCTAACACTCCCAGCTCGTGCTGGCCTCTTTTCTTCATCTTCTTAAGTAATGACTTCATCGAGTCCTCTAGAACGTCCATAACGTCATCTACCCCGTCTATAAAAGCAAGCTCGACGTCCCACTGAGTGAACTCGGATACGTGTCTGGATGTAGCGAATTCTTCCGCTCTAAACGATGGACCTACCTCGTAGACCTTGTCAAAGCCTGATGCCATTAGCATCTGTTTGTAAAGCTGTGGGGACTGCCTGAGGTAGGCTTTGTTACTGTAGTACTCTACAGGAAATAGTGTAGCGCCTCCTTCAGCTCCTCCTTTGGAGATTATAGGCGTATGTATTTCGAGGAACTCGTTCTCATCGTACCATTCCCTGAGAGAGGTTATCACCTTGTCGCGGAAGCTGAATATTGCGTGTATCTCCTTCTTTCTTAGGTCCATGAAGCGGTTGTCCAGTCTTGTCTCCATCTCGGAGTCTATGTTTTCGCGGATCTCAAGCGGTAGAGGTGATTTTGCCTCGGTAAGAATTTCGAACTCTTCTGGTTTTATTTCGAAACCGTTCGGGGCTTCGTCGTTCTCTTCTACCGAACCCATCACGTCTATTACGTCTTCTCTTCCTATATCCTTTGCTCTGTCGAACTCTTTATCGTCCAGATTATCTTTTTTGAAGGTTATCTGGACTGTACCTTCTCTGTCTCGAAGTATTACAAATACGAGTTTGCCTATGTCCCTTACCTCGTGGGCCCAGCCCGATACTCTTACTCTGTCTTTACTGGGCTCTATTTCGTTTGTGTATTGTCTTTCCATAGCTATTCGCCCCGATTTGTGGTATTTTAGGTTTTTTACTACAATTTTTTAACATTTTTTGAAGCAACTTTTCTTAGAACTCGTCTATCTCCTTCTGCTCCTGCTCTTCAATTATCCTTTCCGCGGTGGACCAGGATAGTCTTGTTTCCTCAGGGAGTTCGCCGTGCTTGTCCAGATAATCCTTAAGGAAGTCTGTTGTAGGCTTGTCGTGCGGATAGCCTGACTTGAAGTCGGCACCGTATTTTTTATGCAGTCTATCGACTTGTTCCTCTCTGGCATTCTTCGCGACGATGGATGCGGCGGAAACTATTGGATAGGTATCATCAGCTCCGTGCTCTGCAACAATCTCAAGCTCTACCCTCTCTCCAAGCTCTTTCTTTATTTTTCTCCCGAACCTTTCTCCGTCGGGTTCTGGGAGGTCTATGAAGGCTTTGTCTGGCTGAAGTTCCTTTATTACCTCTGCAAATGCTTTGATTTCTATTACGTTGAGCGACATTATCTCTCTAAGCTCGTCTATCTCGGAGGCTGTGACTTCTTTTACAAAAACCTCGTTAGCGACTTCTCTTATCTTAGGCCCTAGAGACTTTCTTCTATTATCCGATAGCTTCTTTGAATCCTTTAATCCAAGCTCTTCAAGTTTCTCTAGTTTTTCTTTCTCTATAGCTACACCTCCTACGAACATACTTCCGATTACTGGCCCTCTTCCGGCTTCATCTATCCCTAGGATTGTCTTGGACACTTTAGATTACCTCTTTATCTGGAATATCTTTTTCTCAGTCTTTTCAAGCTTTGTATAGGTCCGAGTATTCGGACCTCCTTTTCTTCTCCTAAACTCTCTCAAGAAACCTTTATAACTGTTTGACTGGAAGTCTTCGTTTAGCGGGGTAGAGCAGCCAGGAGTGCTCGTCGGGCTCATAACCCGGAGGTCGGTGGTTCAAATCCACCCCCCGCTATTAACTCTGTTCTTAAGCCACACGAATTATTTGAACCTGGTAGAAAATCTCTGATTTTCGAATGGTTCAAATCCACCCCCCGCTATTGTGGTTTTTCCATTTCTCTTTTCTCTGGAAGTTTGTACGGTTTATTTAGGTTTTTCTATGGATTTCAAACTTTATGTATGCTCTAGCTCATCTCTGTTTTGGACTTTCTCTCTGTTACGTTTCTGGATTTCCTGTTGTTCTGGGCATGCTTGCTTCTGTTCTACCGGATTTGGATGTTATGTTTTCTTACGGTTTTCCTGTTGTACACCGAGGTATCATGCATACCCCTGCGGCAGGCCTGGCTCTAGGATTGGTGGTTTTCCTGGTTTCTGGAAGCCGTCTCAATGCGTATGGCTTTGTTTCGGGTTATTTTTCCCATCTCTTTGTTGACTCTCTGACTTTTTCCGGGATCATGGCGCTCTATCCATGGACTCCAAGTTTTTCTTGGCAGGCTCTCTCGGCTTCCTCTCTGACTGCAAACTTTGTTATAGCTATGTATAGCCTTCTAGTCTTTGCTTTCTGGCACTATAGAACGAGGATATTGAGATGGAAAGGTATGATAGAAGAATGGTTCTTGTATCCGTCCTAGTAGTTGGATCTATCCTGGTTTCAGCAGCGTTAAACGGCCTGGATAGACGCGGCTATCAGGAATATTCCATCAGCAAGCTTCTGGAGGATAGGCCTTTTGGAGAGAAGGTTGAGGTCTCGGGGAAGGTTTTGAATGTTTTGGATGACTATAATAGTTCTTCAGGAGAGGTATACCAGCGTTTTACTGTTGGGAAGCCTTCTTCGTCTGTTCTAGTTTATTGTTCCGCTCTTAACGGTAGGGCTAATGTTTCTGAAGGTGATAGGGTTTCTGTACACGGCAATTTTAAGAGTTATCAAGGAACTCTGGAGATTGAGACTGGTTGTTTTAAAGTGGAGCGAAAAAATTAAAAACATCTCTATTTCTTTGATAGAATAGCTTCTGGACGCTTTTGAGGGATAGATATGAGTGAGACTGAACGGGTTTTGGAGATTATACAGGAACTTAACCGGCGGGACTGCAATGGACACGCTAAGATAAAGCTTGGTAGAGCTGTAGCAAAGCCTGAGAGGTTCAGGAAAATTTTTGAGAGGTATTCTCGCGGTACTTACTTTGAAAAGGTGGATCTGGATATTGAGGAAGTTCCTATCCAGCTTGGATGTGGCTGCGGTTATTGGCGTATAATAAAGCCTGAGGATGAGGTTAACAGCCCTTCCTGTCCGAGATGCGGTAACGAGCTTTCTATTGAGAAGGGAAATGAGGTAGAGATTGTTAAGCCTGAGTAATGGGTTCAGTTTTTAGGGAAGGTTAATCTTTCTTCCTCTAGAATTTCTTTAGAGGGGTTTGCTTCGGTCTGTAGGATTTTCCTGTAGAAAAATTCGTTGTCTTCTTTTTTGTAGACTAGCTTTTTTATTTCGAGCTTTTCCACTCCTTTGTCTGTAATTTCTCCTAGTGATTTTCCTTTTTTGGCTTCTATTCGGTAGTCTTCGTCGTCGAAGATTATTATTTCGGTATGCCTAGGATGGCTTAATCCGAATTCTTTGGCTTTTTCTAGGACGGATTTGAATTTATCCTTTGCTTTTTCCAGGGTTTCGAGTTCTTCCATATTTTACAGTATGTTTTCTTGGAACTGTTTCTATTAAGTCTTCTGTTCAATTTTTTGTTTTGGCTATCTCTAGTTTTTCTCTAATTTGAGGTCTGTCTTGTGTTGTATGTTGTCGCTAACAGGGCATCTATCCTCTGCTTCTTCAAGGATCTTCTGCTCTGTTTCTTCGTCTGCGTTGGTCTCTATCCTTGCTTCTACGTTGACTTCCTGGAAACCTGCTCTCTCGTCTTCGCCCATGAATCCGGCTAGGTCGAGTTCTCCTTCTATATCGATTTCAAGTGAGTCTATTTCTACTTCGTGTTCCTCTGCTACCTGGTGTGCTGTCACGTTTAGGCAGGAGGCTAATGCGGTGAACATGTACTCTAGAGGGTTCGGGGCTTTATCCTTGCCTCCGAAGTTCTCTGGCTCGTCGACTTTTAAGCTGTGGTCTCTGACGGAGACGTCGAGTTCTGTGTGGGTTTGTGCTTTTGATTCTATCTTGATTGGTAGTTTGTCTCCCATGGTTTTTTACCTCGTACTATCTATTTTAGCGGACTTTCGCATTTTTTATCGAGGCATTCTGTGGTCTTGGCCTCTATTTCGTTTCTTATACTGTTGCTGAATCCTATCCAGTACTCTTCTGCTAAAAACGTCCCTGGAACGTTTCTTGCCTGGAATCCGTATTTTTTAGCCATGTTTTGATACAGTTTCTGGTTTGTTTCATTGTAGTAGACTTCGTACATCCTTACCTCCAGGTCCTCGTGTTTCTGATCGAGTTCTTCTATGAAAGGCTTTTCCTTGGCGCATACAGGACAGCCGTCACCCCAGAAGAAGTATATTGTGGTCTTGTTGCTGGGTTTTGGAAGTATTTCGCGGTTTTCCTCGGCACTGTTGCTGTCTTTTTCTGTGTTAGTGAATGCGAAAGCGGCTCCTAGGACTATTATGGCTAGGATTAATGCTCCAATAATCTTTAGTTTTTTGTCTTCCATCTTTCTACACCTGTTTTCTATAGTGTTTTTCTGCCTCTTTTTTGTGCATGTACTTGTTTAGTTCTAGGTCTTTTTTGGTTTTTAACCTGACCAGCCATGTTTTGTAGGGTTCTTCAATAACTTTTCCTGGTTTCTCTACCGCTTTTTTGTTGATTTCTGCTATTTTACCATTTAGTGGCGATTTAAGCTCTCCTACTCGTTTCATCGCTTCGTATTCTGCTATTGATTCTCCTTTTTCGATTTTCTGACCTTTTTCAGGAAGTTCTAGGAATAGGAATTTTTTCGCTTTTTCTGCTGCGGGTTTTACTATCCCTAGCTCAACTTTACCTTCTTTCTTTTTAAGCCAGAGATAGTTTTCTGTATATTTTAGCCCTTCTCTTAGATTCATTCGGTTCCACCTCTTTTCTCTATTTTTCTGTAAAGGTAAGCTATGAGGCCTGAGACGATTATTGCGGAGCCGAAGACGTAGACTGTTCCTCTTAGGCTTTCCATCAGTTCTGGTTTCCAGAGGAGTGCCGCACCCAGCGCTACCATTATTGTTCCTCCAAGGAGTTTGAGGTACCTGCCGTGCTTCTCTTCGAACCGGGTTTTTTCCATCGTCCAGGTTATCCCGAGGAAGACTGCTAGCTCGTCTAGGAGGTAGATGAGCATGTAAAGTCCTAAAAGAGCTAAAGCGAAAGATGCTCCTATGCCTCTTGAAGCCAGTATGTTGCTGTATACTAGAGGAAATCCTGCGGTACAGGGAAGTTCTACGAGTACTATTCCTGCGGCAATTATCGCGGTACCTATCAATGTAGCGATAAGACTGTCTTTTCTGACTGTATCTGAGAGTTTTTCTGCGATCTTGGGCTTGAACCGGTCGGGGATTGTGAAGGATATTCCTTCTCCGAAGTAGAAGAAGTCTTTGATGTTTACTGCTCCGAAGACAAACGCGACTAAGGCTACTGCTACTTTTATCCAGGTTAGGTGGGATATGTACGAGAAAACGTTTACCAACCCGTATACAAATGCTCCATAGCCTATAGAGGTTACTGCGAGGAATGTTAGTCCTACTGCGGCAGTTTTCTTCCTTGAACCTGAGTGTATAACCAGTCCCAGGAGGAAGGTTAGTACCCAGAGCGAGCAGGGGTTGAAGCCGTCTACAAAGGAGATTAGAGCTGTTAAAGCTATTATAGATGTGTTTTCAGTTTCTATCTGTCCGAAGAAGGGTAGCTCAAGCTTTTTTTGGGAACTGTTTTCCTGGAGTGAGCTGGTAGTGTTCTTTTCCCCTGCTCCTGTACCTAGTCCTAGGATGCTGCTTAGGAATATAATCGCGATTACTGCTGCAACTATCTTCTTCATGGTTTAAACTAGCGCTGAAATGGTTTAAATATCCTTGTTTCAGAGGATGAAAGTTCTGGTTTATAGCGTCTAAATTAGGATTTTCTGGAATTTTTCTTGTAGATATACGGTGTTGGTCATCCCGCTTTTTTCCTTTTTCACTATTCCTTTTCTCTCCAGTTCTTTGAGTTTCCTTGATATTTTTACCTTGCTCAGGTCTGTTTTTTCAGGCAGTCTGCTCTGGCTTATCTTTCCTTCTGAGCTGATTAATGTTTCTATGATCTTTCTCTGGTCTTCGGGAAGGAATCTTACTGTTTCCTGTATCTCTTTGTTTGAAGCGGTTTCAGGGATTAAGGTGTTTTTCATGTAGATGTAGACTCCTATCCCGACTACTACACCTGTAGCGGACATTAGAGCGACTATCCAGGTCAGTGATACGGTACAGTTGCATACCGAACCTGAAACAGCTTTATGTAGGTAGTAGAAGGCTATGGCGGATGCTAGGATGTAGATAAGTATGAATATTATGACTTTGAGGTGGCTATGAAGGAAGTTTTCCACATTGATTTCTCCATTTTCCGGCATGTCCAACAACTTTTGCTACAGTCTTTTTAGTTTGTGGATTCCACGCCTTAATCTATGATATAAGTGCGGAGGGCAGGATTTGAACTCGAAAATCGGAGATTTTCTTTTGGCACAAATCACTGCCACTAGCATTTCTTCGAAATGCGGAGGGCAGGATTTGAACCTGCGAACCCCTATGGGACAGCGCCCTGAACGCTGCGCCTATAGTCCTATGGAAGTTTGGTCACCTGAAACGGGTTTTGACCACTTGGCTACCTCCGCTTAGAATAAGGCTTAATGAAAGAATGATTAAAAATATGTTCGGGCCTTTTTCTGTTTTGCTTT